>NZ_BCRA01000119.1 GCF_001552355.1 Microbacterium resistens NBRC 103078 | reverse complement strand
CGGGGCACGTCCGCGGTCGCGCCCGCGTCGGCCGGGACGATGACCTCCTGCGCGGCGGCGACGTCTCCGTCCGGGGTGCGCACGACGAGGTCGCCGACCGGCGCACGGCGGGCGAGGACGGCCAGGGCGATCGGGCCCAGCTCGTGGTGTCGCGCGACGGACGTGACGTGACCGACCTCCTCCTCACCCGCGAGCACCGGGGATCCCGGCGCAGGAAGCAGATCGTCGCTGCCGTCGAGGTGCAGTGCCGCGAGGCGACGGGGAGGATGCCCGAGGTTGTGCACCTTCGCGACCGTCTCCTGTCCGCGGTAGCACCCCTTGTCGAGGTGCACGGCGCTGCGGATCCAGTCCGTCTCATGCGGAAGGGACCGCTCGTCCACCTCGCGCGCCCACCGCGGCCGCCACGCGGCCACGCGCAATGCCTCGGCGGCGAGGGATCCGGCCCACACGATCTCCGGGTCCGCGACCAGCGCGGCCGCGGCGTCGGCATCCACCACGGCGGCGCGCCAGTGGAAGTCGGCGCCCGGGTGGGCCTCGCCCCGGTGGTACTGGTGCCCGCCCGGTCGCACGTGAGGCCACGGATCCGCCCAGATCACCGGGGTCCCGGCCGGGGCGGCGGCCGCGCGCTGCGCGGTCTGCTCCGCCGGGCCGCCGGCGAAGAACCCGATCACGGCGAGCTCGGGATGGAGGGCGACGGTCACGTCGGCGCGGAAGACCATGCGCGAGAGCCAGGCGGCGAGTCCCTCGGCGTCGGCGGCATCGGCGATCAGCCAGGCGGACACCCCGTCGTCGAAGATCGCGGCCGCGTGCTCGACCCGTCCCTGCGGGTCGAGCACGAGGAGCTCGGTGCTCTCCCCCGGGGCCAGACGCGCCACGGATTGCGAGGTGATCGAGTCGAGCCAGGTGAGCCGGTCGTTCCCGCGCAGCTCCACGACGGTGCGGTCGCCGAGCGGGCTGAGCGCTGTACCGGCGATCAGAGCGCGCTGTTCGCGCACGGGATCGCCGAGGTGTGTGACGAGGCCGTCGTCGAGGACGGCCGAGGCGAGTGCCGAGAAGGCGTCCACGATCGTCTTACACCTTCGCCAGTCGTGCCGACGCATGCGAGCGCAGTTCGGAGCCCAGCGCGGCGACGTCCCAGGCCCACAGCAGGTGCCCGTCCACGAGGCCGTACATCCGGGAGGCGGCGGTGTACGCGCGCGCGCCGGCCGGGCGCACGACGGCGTCCGTGGCGATGTCGATCCGCGGACCGTTCGCGGTGCCGAGATAGAGCTCCATCGTCCCGTCGGAATGGGCGAGCGAGACCTCGATCGCGAAGCCTGCGGGGGTGCGCAGCGCCTCGACGTCCTCGGCGGTGCGCGGAGCCGGGGCGGGGCCGCTCGTGCCGACGGCCCAGGCCGGCGGGAGCAGGCCCGGTCCGGCGTCCGCCTCGTCGTCCGGGCGGGACAGCCGCCAGAAGCCGGTCTCGGCGACGAGGGGCACGGGGGCGGCGTCCTCGGGCAGGAACGCCGCGGTGGCCGCGTAGTTGAGGAAGGGTCCGCCGTCGTGGCTGAAGCTCACGCGGTGGCGGAACTCGCCGGTGTAGCGGACGCCTGCGGCGTCGTAGTCGATGACGCCGGTGCCCTCCCAGACGCCGAGCAGCCACGACAGCGGCCCGATGTCCGCGGGGAGTCCGGTGGGGAGATCAAGCATGGGCACGCTCCTGTTCCGCGCGGGCGGCGGACGACCGGGGGGCGACGCGCGTCAGCGCTGGCCGCGGAAGAGGTTCACGAGGACGACGCCCGCACAGTAGGCGATCGCGAGGGTCGCCAGACCCAGCAGACCCACGAAGAAGAGCTCGAGCGCGACGAAGTCCATACCTCCACTGTACCTTCTCCCGCTCTTCTCCCGCTCTTCTCGCACTCTTCTCTCGTCCCTCTCCGCCTCTTCTCCCGCGTTCTTCTCGCGCGAGAACAGGCGAACGCGCCAGAACAGGCGGGATCGCGCACAGGATGCCTGATCCAGCGCGGTCGCCTGACGAGGCGCGGTCGCGGTTCGCCGTCAGAGGGCGAAGAGCGACCCGATGGCGAAGCCGACCGACACGACCCCCATCACCAGCAGCGCGCCGAGGGCGCCGGTGGCGGCGCGGAGGATGAACCCGCGGGTCACGCCGCGCAGGAGCTGGGCGGCGAACGAGAACAGGATGCAGGCACCGAACCCGATCATGAACCACGTCATCGTCGCGTCGCGCGGGGCGAACACCCCGACCAGGATCGCAGCGACGGCGCCGACCGCCCACGTCGCGGCCAGGCCCCAGATCGGGCGGCGCGGTGCGAGGACGGGTTCCGACATGCCCCCATTGTCCCCCATCCCCGCGGCTATCATGGTGCGCACGAAAGGTACTGTGTGGCGCTCCTCCTGGTCTTGACCCCGTCTCCCTCCGCGGAGCCGGTCCTGCCCGCCCTGGAACTGCTGAGCCACCGCGTGCGCACCATCCCCGCCCAGCCCGCGGAACTGGTGACCGCCCCCGAGGCCGACGTCGTCGTCGTGGACGCCCGAGCCGACCTCGTCGCCGCGAAGTCGCTGTGCACGCTCATCCGCGCGACGGGGCTGCGCGCTCCCCTCCTCCTCGTCGTCACCGAGGGCGGCCTGGGCGTCGTCAACGGCGACTGGGGCATCGACGACGTCGTGCTCGCGACGGCGGGGCCCGCCGAGATCGACGCGCGCGTGCGTCTCGTCCTCTCCCGAGGGCACGGCCCCGAGGAGCCGGTGCGGGTGCAGGCCTCCGGCGTCACGATCGATGAGCAGTCCTACTCGGCCAAGCTCCACGGTCGTCCCCTCGACCTCACCTACAAGGAGTTCCAGCTCCTGCACTTCCTGGCGACGCACCCGTCGCGCGTCTTCACCCGCGAGCAGCTGCTCAGCGAGGTCTGGGGGTACGACTACTTCGGGGGGACCAGGACGGTGGACGTCCACGTGCGGCGCCTGCGGGCGAAGCTCGGCGACCAGGAGCAGATCATCGGCACGGTCCGAAACGTCGGATACCGGTTCAACGTCGAGGAGGAGGGCGAGCAGCGCACCGTGGAGAGCGGCACCGGCTGAGCCGGAGTCACCCGGCGTCGCCGCGTTCACTCGCCCGTCACACAGCGGTGATTAGATGTACCCCATGATCGATCCGGTACTGGCAGACTCTGGCCTCGGCGACGCGGAGGACGACGACTTCGACGCGATCCTCGACACCACCGACGACCTCCTCCCCGACGATCGATACCTCGACCGCGAGCTCAGCTGGCTCGCGTTCAACCAGCGGGTGCTGGAGCTGGCCGAGGACGAGACCCTGCCGGTGCTCGAGCGGGCCAACTTCCTCGCGATCTTCGCCAGCAACCTCGACGAGTTCTTCATGGTCCGCGTCGCCGGGCTCAAGCGCCGCATCGTGACCGGGCTGGCCGTGCCGACGAACGTCGGCCGTGCGCCGGCCGACGTCCTCGCGGACATCTCCGCGGAGGCGCACCGCCTGCAGCTGCGTCACGCGGAGGCGTGGACCACGTCGGTCCGCCCCTCCCTCGCCGACGCCGGCATCGAGATCGCCGACTGGGAGGAGCTCAGCAGCGACGAGCAGGCCGGCCTGACGGAGTACTTCCAGTCGAACGTCTTCCCGGTCCTCATGCCGCTGGCCGTCGACCCGGCCCACCCGTTCCCCTACATCTCCGGCCTCTCCCTGAACCTCGCGATCCGGATCCGCAACGCGCGCACCGGGAGGCAGGACTTCGCCCGGCTCAAGGTGCCGCCGATGCTTCCGCGTTTCGTCGAGGTGCGCGGAGGAGGCGGAGGCGGCGCGTTGCGGTTCATCCGCCTGGAGGAGCTGATCGCGAATCACCTCGGAGACCTCTTCCCCGGGATGGAGGTGCTCGACCACCACGCCTTCCGCCTGACCCGCAACGAGGACGTGGAGATCGAGGAGGACGAGTCGGAGAACCTGATCCAGGCGCTGGAGGCGGAGCTGCTGCGGCGCCGTTTCGGTCCGCCGATCCGCCTCGAGATCACGGACGACATGGACGACGTGACCCTCGACCTCCTCCTGAAGGAGCTGGACATCACGGACCAGGAGGTCTATCGCCTCCCGGTGCCGCTGGATCTGCGCGGCCTCTTCGACCTGTCCAAGATCGACCGGCCCGACCTGCACTACCCGCCGCACCTGCCGACGACGGCCGTGGCGTTCCAGCCGGGGGACAACAACGAGCGCGCCGACATCTTCAAGGCGATCCGCAAGGCGGACGTGCTGGTGCACCACCCGTACGAGTCCTTCGCGACGAGCGTGCAGGCGTTCCTGGAGCAGGCCGCACGGGACCCGCACGTGCTCGCGATCAAACAGACCCTCTATCGCACGTCCGGCGACAGCCCCATCGTGCAGGCGCTGATCGACGCGGCCGAGGCCGGCAAGCAGGTCCTCGCCCTCGTCGAGGTGAAGGCGCGCTTCGACGAGGCGAACAACATCGTGTGGGCGCGAAAGCTGGAGAAGGCGGGGGTGCACGTCGTCTACGGGCTCGTCGGCCTCAAGACGCACTGCAAGCTCGCCCTCGTGATCCGCCAGGAGGAGGGCACGCTCCGCCACTACTCGCACGTCGGGACCGGCAACTACAACCCCAAGACGAGCCGGCTCTACGAGGACCTGGGACTGTTCACCGCGGATCCGCAGGTCGGCAAAGACCTCACCCGCCTGTTCAACGAGCTGTCCGGCTACGCGATCGAGAAGAAGTTCAAGCGGCTCCTGGTCGCGCCGCTGCACCTGCGCAAGGGGCTGCTGCGTCACATCGAGAAGGAACGCCAGCAGGCGTTGGCCGGCAAGCCCGCGCGGATCCGCATCAAGGTCAACTCGATGGTCGACGAGCAGATCATCGACGCCCTGTACCGCGCGAGCATCGCCGGGGTGAAGGTCGAGGTCTGGGTCCGCGGCATCTGCAGCATCCGCACGGATCTGCCGGGCGTGAGCGACAACATCACGGTGCGAAGCATCCTCGGCCGATACCTGGAGCACTCGCGGATCTTCGCGTTCGACAACGACGGAGACCCGCAGGTGTACATCGGCAGCGCCGACATGATGCACCGCAACCTCGACCGACGCGTCGAGGCGCTGGTCCGGGTCGCCGCGCCGGCGCACGTCAAGGAACTGCTGTCGTTCTTCGACACCGCGATGGCCTCGACGACCTCCTCCTGGCACCTGGGCGAGGGCGGACTGTGGACGCGCCACTCCGTGGACGCGGACGGCGTGGCGCTGACGGACCTGCAGGATAAGACCATGCTGCAGATCCAGCGTCGTCGCCGCCCGCGGGCGGCCCGATGAGCTCAGCGCGCTCGGAGAGTCACGCCGTCTACGCCGCCGGCGGGCTGGTGTGGCGGATCGTGGACGGGAAGCTACGCGTCCTGCTCATCCACCGCACCAAGTACCGCGACGTCACCCTCCCGAAAGGAAAGGTGGATCCCGGCGAGATGCTCGCGGAGACCGCCGTCCGCGAGATCTTCGAGGAGACCGGGATCCGCGTCGCGCTCGGCGTGCCGGTGGGCGTCTCCCGGTACCGGATGGCGAACCGCAAGCAGAAGGTCGTGCACTACTGGGCCGCGGAGGCCACCGAGGAGGCGATCCGGGCCTCCGCCTTCGTGCCGAACCGCGAGATCGCGGCGATCGAGTGGATGAGCCTGAAGAAGGCCCGCAAGGCGCTCAGCTACCCCGTCGACGTGGAGATCCTCGATGCGTTCGAGGGACTCGTGGAGGACGGGATCCGGGAGACCTTCCCTGTGATCGTGCTGCGGCACGCCAAGGCCCAGCCGCGCTCGGACTGGGAGGGGACGGATGCCTCCCGCCCGCTCACACCGCGGGGTCAGGCGCAGGCGGAGGCGATCGTGGGCCCGCTCCGGGCCTTCGGCGTCCGCAAGATCGTCACGAGCGACGCGGTCCGCTGCCGCCGTACCGTGCGGCCCCTGGCCCGCGCCCTGGGGATCAAGAGCGTCAAGACGGAGCTCATCAGCCAGGACGCCTGGGAAGAGGGGCGGGCCGATCCGCGCACGGTCGTCGGCCGACGCGTCCGCGCGGGAAAGCCCGCCGTCCTGTGCAGCCACGGTCCGGTGCTGCCCGACCTGCTGCGCGAGGTCGCCCTCGCGACCGGCACCCCGTCCGGGTCGTACCTCTCCAGCGCCGCCGCGCTGGAGGTGGCGGCGTTCAGCGTCGTCCATCTGTCGGCGACCAACCCGGGCTCCGGGATCATCTCGATCGAGACCCACGCCCCCAAGGCCTGACCCTCCCCGCTCCGCGCACGGTCGATCGTCGGTCAGAGGGTGGCGGCGCCATCCTTGCGGAGCACAGCGCCTCGATACCCCTCCGCCGAGACGTGCCGGGGACGCCTCGGCGAGCGCCGACCGGCCCCGATCCGTTCACCTTCCGTTTACCCCCGCGGGAGAGTCTCGTTAACCGGCGCTCCTAACGTCACTGTGTGCCCTGCACCGGGCCCCACCCATTCCACGATCGAACGGATCCACAGTGAAGATCTCCCGAATCGCTCGAATCAGCGCCATCGGCGCCATCGCCGCGCTGGCCCTCGCCGGCTGCGCCGCGAACGAGGCCCCCGCCGGCGGCGACGGCGGCTCCACCACCGCTCCGTCCGACGGCGCGTCCGCGCTCACCGGCAACCTCGTCGGCTCCGGCGCCTCCTCGCAGCAGGTCGCGATCCAGTCCTGGACCGCAGAGTTCCAGAAGACCAACGCCGACGCCACCGTCGAGTACGACCCGGCCGGCTCCGGCGCGGGCCGCGAGTCCTTCCAGCAGGGCGCCGTCAACTTCGCCGGCTCCGACCGCGCGTTCAAGATCGACGAGATCTCGGCCGGCGGCTTCGAGGCCTGCGCCGCGGACTCCGAGATCGTCGAGATCCCGGCCTACATCTCCCCGATCGCCATCGTCTTCTCGCTCGACGGCATCGACTCGCTGAACATGGACCCGCAGACGATCGCGGGCATCTTCGCCGGCAAGATCACCAAGTGGAACGACCCGGCCATCGCCGCCACCAACGAGGGCGTCACGCTTCCGGACGAGACCATCTCGCCGGTGCACCGCTCCGACAAGTCCGGCACCACCGGCAACTTCACCGACTACCTCTCGCAGACCGCGGGCGACGTGTGGACGGCGGGCTCCGTCGAGGAGTGGCCGGCCGAGCTCGGCGGCGAGGCCGCGGAGAAGACCTCCGGTGTCGCCAACGCCGTCAAGGGCGGCCAGGGCCTGATCGGCTACATCGACTCCTCCCAGGCCGAGGGCTTCTCCTCGGTGAAGGTCAAGGTCGGCGACGAGTTCGTCGAGCACTCGGCCGCCGGCGCCGCCGCGACCCTGGACGCCTCCAAGATCGAAGAGGGCCGCTCCGAGGGCGACCTGGCGTTCGAGATCGACCGCACCACCACCGCCAAGGGCGCGTACCCCGTGCTCCTGGTCAGCTACCTCATCGGCTGCACGCAGTACGAGGACGAGAACATCGCCGCGCTGACGAAGGCCTTCTTCAGCACCGCGATCAGCGCCGAGGGCCAGGACGCCGCCGCCGCCAACGCCGGCAGCGCCCCGATCTCGGACGACCTGCGCAGCCAGTCGCAGGCCGCGATCGACCTCATCAAGTGAGACGCGGACGGTCTCCGGGGTGCGCACGCATCCCGGAGACCGTCCCATGTCCCGCACCTCCCCTGACTCCTCCGGCACGCCCGATCACACCGAACAGGAAGCAGCACCCATGACAGCCTCCCCGGCGCAGGCTCCGCAGCGGATCGTCGCCAAGCGGCGCGCCGGCGACATCTGGTTCTCCGGGACCGCGGTGGCCGCCGGATCCATGATCATGATCACGCTCGCCGCGGTCGCGATCTTCCTCGTCGTCCAGTCGATCCCCGCCTTCAGCGCCACTCCCGAGACCGCATCGGTGCTCCGGGGGAACTTCTGGCAGTACGTCGGCCCGCTGCTGTTCGGGACCGTCTGGGCCGCCTTCCTGGCCCTTCTCATGGCCGTGCCGCTCTCCATCGGCGTCGCCCTCTTCATCACCCACTACGCGCCGCGCCGGCTCGCGCAGGGCCTCGGCTACATCGTCGACCTGCTGGCCGCGGTGCCCTCCGTCGTCTTCGGGCTCTGGGGCATCCTCGTCCTCGCTCCCGCGGCGCAGCCGGTGTACGGCTGGCTCAACGCCCACGCCGGGTGGTTCCCGCTGTTCTCGGGCGAGCTGTCCAAGACCGGGCGCACCATCTTCACCGCGGCGATCGTGCTCGCCGTCATGGTCGTGCCGATCATCACCGCGATCTGCCGCGAGATCTTCCTGCAGACCCCGCGTCTGCACGAGGAGGCCGCCCTGGCGCTCGGGGCCACCCGCTGGGAGATGGTGCGGATGGCCGTGCTGCCGTTCGGCCGCTCCGGCATCGTCTCGGCCTCCATGCTCGGGCTCGGCCGCGCGCTCGGCGAGACGATGGCCGTGGCCATGGTCCTGTCCGTGAGCGGCGCCGTCACCTTCCAGCTCTTCACCTCGACGAACCCGTCCACGATCGCCGCGAACATCGCCCTCACCTTCCCCGAGGCGTACAAGGTGAACATCAACATCCTGATCGCGACGGGCCTCATCCTCTTCATCGTCACCTTCGCGGTGAACGCGATCGCACGCTGGATCGTGAACCGCCGCAAGGAATTCTCGGGAGCGAACTGACATGACCCTCACTGCCCCCGACACCGCCCGCGGGACCCTGGCCCGCACCGCGACCTCGCTGAGCTCCGGCCATCTCCCCCGCTGGGCCCCCTGGGCGCTGCTGGTCGGCTCCCTGGCGATCGTCGCCGCCCCGTTCGGGATCGCGAGCATCAGCTCGGGCTCCGAGTTCAACCTCGCCGGGACCCTGATCCTCGGCGCGGTCGTCTACCTCGTGCTCATCTACGTCCTCTCCCGCATCGTCGAGGACGGCCGCAAGGCCACCGACCGGCTCATCACCGGCGTCGTGACGGCGGCCTTCGCGATCGCGATGGTGCCGCTGGTCTCCGTGGCCTGGACGGTGGTCGCGAACGGCATCGCCCGCTTCGACGCGGACTTCTTCAGCATGTCGATGCGCGGCGCGATCGGCGAGGGCGGCGGCGGCCTGCACGCCATCATGGGCACGCTCCTGGTCACGCTCGCCGCTACGCTGATCTCGGTGCCGATCGGCCTGATGACCGCCGTGTACCTGGTCGAGTACGGCCAGGGCGGACGGATGGCCCGGGCGATCACGTTCCTCGTGGACGTCATGACCGGCATCCCCTCGATCGTCGCGGGCCTGTTCGCGTACGCCCTGTTCGCGCTCATCTTCGGACCCGGCGTGCGGATGGGCATCATGGGGTCCGTCGCCCTCGCCGTGCTCATGATCCCCGTCGTCGTCCGCTCCAGCGAGGAGATGCTGCGCCTGGTGCCGAACGAGCTGCGCGAGGCCTCGTACGCCCTCGGCGTGCCGAAGTGGCTGACGATCCTCAAGGTCGTGCTCCCCACCTCGATCGCGGGCATCACGACCGGTGTCATGCTCGCCATCTCGCGCGTCATCGGCGAGACCGCGCCGCTGCTCATCACCGCCGGGTTCACCGACGCGATGAACTACAACCTCTTCAGCGGGCGCATGCAGACCCTGCCGGTCTTCACGTACTCGCAGTACGCCTACCAGGGCATCCCCGCCGAGGCCTACGTCGATCGCGCCTGGGCGTCCGCCCTCACCCTCATCATCATCGTCATGGTGCTGAACCTCATCGCCCGCCTCGTCGCGAAGTTCTTCGCGCCCAAGACCGGCCGCTGAGCCCCGATCCGCCAGCGCCTCCGACTCCCAGAAGGAACACCGTGTCCAAGAGCATCGAAGTCAACAACCTCAACGTCTACTACGGCGACTTCCTCGCGGTCGAGGGCGTGTCCCTCGACATCGAGCCGCGCAGCGTCACCGCGTTCATCGGCCCCTCCGGCTGCGGCAAGTCCACGTTCCTGCGGACGCTGAACCGCATGCACGAGGTCATCCCGGGCGCGCGCGTGGAGGGCGAGGTGCGCCTCGACGGCGAGGAACTGTACGGACCCGGCGTGGACCCCGTGAGCGTCCGCCGCCAGGTGGGCATGGTCTTCCAGCGTCCGAACCCCTTCCCCACCATGTCGATCCGGGAGAACGTCCTCGCCGGCGTGCGTCTGAACAACAAGCGCATCTCCAAGAGCGACGCCGACGCCCTCGTCGAGCGGTCGCTGCAGGGGGCGAACCTCTGGAACGAGGTCAAGGATCGTCTGGACAAGCCCGGTTCCGGCCTCTCCGGCGGCCAGCAGCAGCGTCTGTGCATCGCGCGGGCCATCGCCGTCTCCCCGGACGTGCTCCTCATGGACGAGCCCTGCTCCGCGCTCGACCCGATCTCGACCTACGCGATCGAGGAGCTGATCGGCGAGCTGAAGAACGAGTACACGGTCGTGATCGTGACGCACAACATGCAGCAGGCGTCGCGCGTGAGCGACAAGACGGCGTTCTTCAACATCGCCGGCACCGGCAAGCCCGGCAAGCTCATCGAGTACGACGACACGGCGACCATGTTCACGACGCCGTCCGTGCAGGCCACTGAGGACTACGTCTCCGGTCGCTTCGGCTGATCCGCACCGCTCCTCCGCAGCCCGCACCCCCGGCCGCGGCTGCGACTGCGAACCTGCGTCGAGTGGTCAGTTTCTGTGGGTTCAGGCGCGCTGAACCCACAGAAACTGACCACTCCTCGTCTGTCGGCGGGCGGACGCGGGTCAGTCGCGCGGCGAGAGGAGATACGCGTTGAGCGCGGCGGTGAAGGGGGCGTCCACTGCGAGCGGCCGCCCGTCGATCTCGCGGATCGGCGCGGCCAGCCGGACGCTGGAGACGAGCCAGGCCGCGTCCGCCGCGACCAGGTCCGCCGCAGGGATCCGGGCGTACTCCGCGGTGAGCCCGAGCCCGGCGAGGTGCTCGTAGACGCTCAGCTGGGTCGTGCCGTGCAGGATCCCGCCGGACGGTGCCGGGGTGACGAAGCGGTCGCCGATGCGCAGGATGAGCGACGCCGTGGGCGCTTCGAGGACGAAGCCGTCGCTGCTGAGGAAGATGGCGTCGTCCGCCCCGCGCCGGTGCGCCTCCCGGAGGGCCGCCATGTTCACCGCGTAGGAGAGCGTCTTGGCCCCGAGCAGCAGCCACGGCGCCCGCTCGGCGGCGCCGATGTCGTATCCGCGATCCAGGGTGACGACGCGGACCCCCTGGGTCCGCGCGGCGGAGAAGTCCCCCGCCGGGGTCACGGTCGCCCAGGCCGTCGGCGTCGGCCCGTGCTCCACTCCCCGGCTGAGGATGAGCTTGATCACGGCCTCCCCCGGCGGGCACTCCGCGGCCGCGACGGCGACCGCCTGTCGCCACTGCTCGAGGTTCGGCTCCGGGAGCTCGCACAGCCGCGCCGAGTGGGCGAGGCGCTGCACGTGCGCCTCGGTCTCCTGGGGATGCCCGTCGACGACGCCGATCGACTCGAACACGCCGTCTCCGCGCTGGGTGCTGAGCTCGCCCACGCTCAGCGCGGGCGCCGAGGGATCGGCCGGGGTGAACGAATCGGAGAAGTCCGCGCGCTCCTCGGCGGCGTCGGCGGGGACGATCAGGAGCGCGAAGCGGGTGGCCATGGATCGAGCATAGGCGCGCGGCCGTCTCGGACCGGTCAGCGGCCGTCTCGATCCGGGAGCCGTTCCCCAGACCGGCCGTCGGGAATACTCTCTGGGCCGACGCGTTACACTGTGATGGCCGGGCCGCATAACCCCGGGCTCCAACTTCTGCCGCTGCGAGCGGCCTTCCGCCGAGAGGCGTTCTTGCGGCCCGGCCCTTTCGTATCCACCGCCCTGCATGGACTCGGTGCGAGGGGCGCCCCGCGTCAACGCGCAGCGCGTGCGCGCCGGATCAGGCATACGCGGGAGATCAGGCGCTCGTGGACACCCCTGGCCTGATCCCACGCTTTTGCCTGATCCCGCGCGCCGGAGGGCAGCGTCAGGAGAAGGCGGCGACAGGAGCAGGCGGCGTCAGGAGCAGGCGGCGTCAGGCCAGCATGCCTTGGCGCCAGGCCCCCGCCGACGCTGCGAGGTCGAGGGCGTAGCCGCTCAGCCGCAGCGCGCGCCGCGTGAGGCCGCCTGCCCGCTCGGGCTCGGTCGCCTCGTAGTCGTCGGCGAGGTGCGTCGCGCCGGAGGCCTGGATGCGGCAGAACGCCGCCGCCCGCTCCAGCGCGACGGCGAAGTCCCCGCGGAAGGCGCCGCGGAGGATGGTGTCGATGAGCGCCACGAGCTCCTCCGGCCCGGCGGGGCTCGGCGCACCGGCCACCACGGCGTCCACCGTGGACAACTCGGTCCGGCCGCGCTCGTAGAGCAGGGCGCTGGTCGCGGGATCGCCGTGGATGGAGGCCTGCAGGACGTACAGTCGCCACAGCGCCCCCGGCAGAGAGCGGGACGTCGCCGTGGACCACAGCTCCGCGATCTCGTCGATGCCGTGGGAATCCGCGTACGCGATCAGCCGTTCCGCGCTGGCCCCGCTGTCGTCGGCGCGCACCCGGGCGAGCAGGGCGGAGGCCGTCGCGTGCGCGATCCGGGTCTTCTCGGCAGGATCGTGCGCGCCGACGAGGTTGTCGAACGACTCGTTGGGTCGGCGGACGGGCCGGTGGAAGTCCTGAGGCACCGGTCCAGGGTACGCGCCCGACGACGGACGTCCGCCCGGAACCGAGGAACGCGGTGCCTCACGACGTGGGGATCGCGACGATCGGATCCGTGGTCGGCGCGCCCGTCGCGGAACCGCCGGCCCGCTCGACCGTGATGGCGAGAAGGTCGCCGTCACGGAAGGCTCCTTCCAGCGCCGCCGTGCCGTCCGGAGCCGAAAGGAGTCCCGCGGAGATCGGCTCGTCGCCGCGGACGAACCAGAGCTCGTACGCCTTGTCGTCCGGGAGCGCGGCCATCCCTTCCGTCACGAGCACCGCCCGGCCGAGGGAGGAGGACCAGTGCGCCGTCACCGAGCCGCCCTGGGCCACCTCCGCCGTGCGCTGCCGGGCGTCCGGAGCCTGCTCGATCTGCTCCAGCGCGACGACGGCGGCCGGACGCAGGATCGCGGGCAGCAGCGTTGCCGCCCCCACGCCGAGGGCAGCGATCAGCGCCACCGATGCCGCGAGCGCGAACAGTCGGCGCGAGCGGCGACGCGGGTGGCGGTCGGCGCCGGCGG
>NZ_BCRA01000118.1 GCF_001552355.1 Microbacterium resistens NBRC 103078 | reverse complement strand
CGCCGCGTGCGATCGGCGACGACCCACCCCGGGCCGGCGCGCCCCCGGCCGTCCCGCCCGATCTCCTCCTCCTCTGCATCGATCGCAGATGACGCGCGCGTCGCGCTCCGTTCCCCGGGCATCGCCGGTGAGGGCGCCGCACGCTTGCGCCCGACGTCCGTCGGACGCGTCATCCACGACCCAAGGAGAGACCATGACCATTCGCACGCTTCCCCGCACCGTGGCGCTTGGCGCCCTCTCGCTCGCCGCCGTCGGCGTCCTCGCCGGCTGCGCGGCGGCGGATCCCGAGGCGGGATCCCACGAGGGCATGCCCGGGATGTCCGAGGCGCCGACCACGGCGAGCCCCGGGGCGTCCGGGACGGAGGCGAACGACGCCGACGCGATGTTCGCCGGCATGATGATCGGCCACCACGAGCAGGCCATCGAGATGAGCGACCTGGTGCTCGGCAAGGACGGCGTCGACCCGCGCGTCGTCGACCTCGCGACACGGATCAAGGCCGCTCAGGCCCCGGAGATCGAGCAGCTGCGCGGCTGGCTCGCCGACTGGGGCGTGGCGGAGCCCTCCGGCCCGATGGACCACGGCGACGGCATGATGAGCGAGGACGACCTGGCCGCGCTCTGATCGGCGCTCCCGCCGTTCGGGGTGGGATCCGGTCGTTCGGGGTCCGGGATGGGGTGGAATCACCCCATTCCGGGCCCCGAACGCGTCAGGGGAGGAGGGAGGTCGCCGTGCCGGACGTGATCCGGCGCAGGTCCTCCGGGGGCAGTGCCGCGGCGGCGAGCTGCAGCATCGTCGCCTCCGGGGTCTGGATCGGGAAGCCGCTGCCGAACACCCAGCGACCGGGTTCCTCCGCCAGGGCGTCCGCGACGAAGGTCGGTCCGTTCACGTGCCACAGGTCCAGGTGCACGTGCGCGGGAAGATCGTCGCCGAAGTGCCGGCGCAGTTCGCGTTCCTCGCCGCGGTTCAGGCCGCTCAGCACGAGCGGCGCGACGGGGGCCACCCGGATGAGGTCGGCGATGCGGTGCAGCTCGGGATCCGTGACCGGGGAGCGGGGATGACGGACGCGGGCGTCGTCGAGTCGCACGAGCAGCTGCACGGGAAGCCCGTGCTCCGCCGCCGCCTGCAGCACCGGGAGCACGGCGCCGACGGGGGTGCCGTGGTGCGCGGGGGCCACGCGGATCCCCCGGAAGCCCGCCGCGACCGCCCCGTCCAGCTCGGCGGCCCACGTCGGCGAGCCCGCGTCGAGCACCGCGAACGGGACGAACAGGGGATCGGCCCCGCAGGCGTCGATCAGCGCCTCGTTGCCGGAGCGGGTGTCGAACCCGAACAGAGACGCGAGGTGGCCGACCCACAGCGCGCGCAGCCCGTGGCGGGCGGCGTACGCGCGGAGCCCGTCCGGATCGGCGGACGCGGCGAGCCGGGACGGCCAGGCGCCCAGGTGGCAGGTCGTGTCCACGGCCCCGAGCGCCGCGAAGGAGGCGAGGAGCGCGCGGCTCCGGGCGGTCACGAGCGGACCTCCGCGAGCCAGCGCCGCAGGTTCCCGCCGAACACCCGCTCCTCCTGCTCGGCGTCGAGCCCGGCGCCGAGCACCTTCCCGACGTTCGCGGCGAGGTCGATGTGGTGCAGGTCGGATCCGAAGACGACGCGGTCCGCGCCGAGCCGGCGGACGGCCAGCGCCACCTCCCCCGCGCCGATGATGGTGCCGGACGTGTCCACGGCCACGTTGGCGTGCGGACCGACCACGTCCGCCGCGGTCTCGGGCTGACCGCCCAGGTGCGCCATCACGAACCGCACCTCGGGGTGGCGGGCCGCCGCCCGGGCGATGTGGACGGCGGTCGACTCGTACGGGAAGCGCTGCACGGTCTTGCGCCAGGCATGGGCGAGCACGATCAGGCGATGCGCCGCGGCGTACTCGAGGATCGGATCCGTCAGCGGGTCGTCGGCGAGGGTCGCGATCCACAGCTTCACGCCGATCATCCCCCGGTCCTCGACGTTGCGGCGGAGGTCGTCGAGCGCCTCCCGCCCGAAGCGCGGGTTGACGTAGCAGTAGCCGCGCAGGCGTTCCGGGTGCCGGTGCAGCTCGCCGGCCAGGACGCCGTTCATCTCCCTCACCTCGTCCATCCCGGGGTGGGGCTGGAACGCGCCGAGGTTGCTGCACAGGAACAGTCCGATCCCGAGCCGCTCGCCCAGCTCCAGGACGGCCGGATCGAAGTGGCCGCCGTCGAGGTGCGTGTGCGCGTCGATCCCCGGAAGCTCCGCCGCGAGCGTGCTCATGCGTGGTCCCGGATGCGCAGCGCGCGGGCGGCGTCTGCGGCGGCGTCGGCGAGGCGGGCGAGGGTCTCGTCGATGTCGGCGTCGGAGTGGGCGTCGTTCACGTACACCACCCGGTAGAGGGAGACGCCGTGGGCGAAGGCCGCGCGCAGGAACGCGCGGAGATGCTCGTCGTCCCCGACGAACTGCGGACAGGCCGGGTGCCCGCGCAGGCGGGCGTCGAGCCCGGCGCCCGTGAGGATCGCCTCGATCCCGTCCCGCAGGCGCGCGCCGCGACGGTGGATGCGGGAGAGCACGTCGTCGTCGCGCAGGGCGGTCATGGTGGCGGTGGCCGCGGCGAGCGACAGGGTCTCGCCGCCGTAGGTGGACGTGACGACCACCTCGCCGCGGTCGAGGACGGCGAGCACGTCGCGGCGGCCGGTGTAGACGGACAGCGGCATGCCGTTCGCCACGGCCTTGCCGAACACGGCGAGGTCAGGGACGACCCCGGTGTACGCCGCCATGCCGCCGAGCGCGACGCGGAACCCGGTCACCATCTCGTCGTAGCCGAGGAGGGCCCCGTGCCGGTCCGCGAGCCCGCGGAGGAAGGCGGCGAAGCCGGCGGCGTCCGGGAGCCCGGGGTAGTCGGCGGCGACGAGGACGAGCGCGATCTCGTCCCCGTGCTCCGCGAACAGGGAGGTGAGGGCGTCGCGGTCCTCCCACTCGACCGCGTGGTGCAGAGCGGCCAGCGCGGCCGGGACGCCGGGGACCGCGGCGGACGAGGCGCCGGGGAGGATCCGCGCGCCGGGGGCGAGGGAGTTCAGCCACCCGTTGTAGCCGATCTGCACGACCCGGTCGCGGCCGGTCGCGGCGCGGGCGATCCGGATCACGGCGGCCAGCGCCTCGCCGCCGCTCTTGAGGAACCGCGCCGCCTCCGCGCCGGGGACGAGCGAGCACAGGAGCTCGGCCGTCGTCGTCTCCAGCGGATGCGGATGGCCGAAGAGGATGCCGTCGGCGAGCTGCGCCCGGATCGCGTCGTCCACGCGCGGGTCCGCGTAGCCGAGGATCACCGGGCCCAGGGCGCACCGGTAGTCGATGAACACCCGCCCGCGGTCGTCCCAGACCCGGCAGCCCTCGCCGCGCACGATCACCTCGGGCTCCTCAGGGAGCAGCTGCGGCGCCTTGGAGTTCGTGCTCGATCCCACGGGCATCACCGCGAGCGCGCGCTCGCGCCAGCCGGGGCGGTGTCCGGCGACGCTGCCGGCGGGGTCGGTCATCGTGTGCTCCTGATCTCGGGTTCGGGGCGGGTTCCGGTGGATCGGGGTCCGGGTCGGGGGTGGATCGTCCCGATTCGGACCCCAAAACCGGGGAAGGGGAGGGCAGAGGGGAGGGGTCAGGGGGAGGGGAGAGGGGTGACCTCGCCGCCGCGGGCGGCAGAGGCCTGGGCCGCGGCGACGATCTCGACCGTGCGCACGCCGACCCCGGCGTCGGGCTGCGGCCGGCGGCCCTCGCGCACCGCGGCGACGAACTCCGCGAGCAGCAGCGCGTCGAGATCCGCGCCGACCGGGTCCCAGGTCTCGCCGTGCGCGTCGTGCCCGGCCACGCCCTTGGCGAAGGGCGCGACCGTGACGGTGCCGCGCTCGGCGACGATCTGCAGCGTCAGCCCGCCCCACGTGGCGGCGCTCATCGGCTGGCTCCAGGAGCAGTCGATCGTCGCGACGACGCCGCTCGGATACCGCAGCGTGACGAGCCCGCCGGTCTCCACGGTCAGGTCCCGCTGACCGTGCAGGATGCGGTTCGAGACCGCGCGCACGGTCGCCACGCGCTCGCCGAGGAGCTCGTCGAGCAGATCGGCGCAGTGCACGACGTGGTCGACGAGGGCGCCGCCGCCGGAGAGCTCCGGATCCGTGAACCAGGCCCGGTCCTGCGGCAGCTTGCCGTTGTTCGTCCCGGTCACCCCGAGGACGGCGCCGAGCCGCCCGCTGCGGAGCTGGGCGAGCGCGTCGCGGAACGCGGGCGCGAACCGCACCGGATAGGCGGCCATGAGGATCACCCCGGCCCGCTCGCACGCCTCCTGCATCGCGGCGGCGTCGGCGGGGGTGGTCGCGAGGGGCTTCTCGCACAGCACGTGCGCGCCCGCGGCCGCCGCCCGCTCGACGAGGGCGCGATGCCGGGAGTTCTCGGAGGCGACGACCACGGCGTCCGGCTTCCACGCGAACGCCTCGTCGTAGCTCTCCACGTAGGCGACGCCGAGCTGCGCGGCCAGCTCCGCACCCCGGGGCGCGTCGTCCGGGGCCGCGGCGCCGTCCGGGTCGGCGGCGATCAGCTCGATGCCGGGCATCGCCTTCAGGGCGTGCACGTAGCTGATCGCGTGGGTGTGCGCGAAGGACAGGACGGCGACGCGCAGCGGGGCGGGGGCGGTGGTCATCGGGCGACCTCCTCGGTCTCACGGGCGGATGCGGGGGCCGGGGCGGATGCGAGCGCGACCGGGGCGCCCGCGGCGATCGAGGCGTAGGCCGCCTCGGCGACGGCCACGGCCTCGATCCCGTCGGCGGGGGTGATCCGCGCGTCGCGCCCCTCCCGTCGCGCGGCGACGAAGTCGGCGATCTCGGCGTAGTACGGGCTCTCCTGCGGCGACATGGGAGGCAGATAGTCCGTGCTCCCCTCGGCGAGGACGGCGTCCGTGCGCACGGCGGCGTCCTCGGCGCTGTCATGGCGCATGCGCCCCTCGGATCCTGCGACCTCGACGCTGGTCCGGAACGGCATGCCCTCGGCGACCCAGCTGGCGTGCAGGTGGCTGATCACGCCGCTGCGGTGCGTCAGCACGACGTGCGCGGTGACCGGCGTCGGCACCCGGTCGTCCACCGTCGGCGGATTCTGCACCGCGTACACCGACGCGACCGGGCCGGCGAACCAGATCGCCTGGTCGATGTCGTGGATCATCAGGTCGCGGATCACGCCCCCGCCCGTGCTCTCGGCGAAGAACCACGGGGTCCGCGGCGCGGACCCGGCGCGGCTGAACCGCTGCACGGCGACCGTCCCGAGGCGTCCGGCATCGATCGCCGCCTTGATCGCCGCGTACTCGCCGAAGTACCGCACGACGTGCGCCGGGAAGAGCCGCACCCCCGCCTGCTCCGCCGCCAGGGCGATCCGCTGCGCCTGCTCCGCCGTCGCCGCCAGCGGCTTCTCGCACACCACGTCGCGGCCCCGCGCGATCGCCCGCAGCGCCAGGTCGGCGTGGGTGCTGCTGGGCGTGACGATGTCCACGATGTCGACGAGATCGATCAGCGCGTCGACGTCGGCGACCACGGTGAAGCCGTACTCCTCGGCGATCGCCTCCGCCCCCTGGAGGGAGGTCACGTACCCGGTCGCACCGAGGGCGCGCCAGGCGTCCGCGTGCACGCGGGAGATCCCTCCCGCGCCGATCAGGCCGACGGTCAACGTGGTCATGGATGCTCCTCTGCGACGGGGACGGGATCGGTGGTCGGGGCGGGTGCGGACGGCGTGCCGGGGCGGCGCTGCGGCGTCACCGGCGGGACCGGCATCCCCTCGATGCCGTACACGGCGTCGGCGTGCCGGCGGAAGGCGTGCACGAGGGCGCCGTGGGCGGCGGCGTCGGCGCCGAGCCGCGCCTCCACGAGCGGGACCTCGAAGGGCAGTCCGATGTGGCGGGGCAGGGCGGCGCGCAACGGATCCAGCAGGGCGCCGTGCGCTCCGGACAGGCCGCCGCCGATCACGACCATCGCCGGGTCGATGGTCATGACGAGGGTCGCGATGCCGTGCGCCAGCTCGTCGACGAACGCGGCGATCTCCTCCTGCGCGCCGGAGTGCCCCTCGCGGGCGAGCGCGAAGACGCCGGCCGCCGTGTCGGCGGTGCGCCAGCGGATCTGCCCGGTGTCGGCGTCGATGCCGCGGAAGGCGAGGCGGCCGATGTCGCCGGCGGCGTTGTGGACGCCCCGGCGCGGTCGCCCGGCGAGGATGAGCCCCATGGCGATGCGGTTGCCCACGGAGAGGTAGACGACGTCGTCGACCAGCTGCGCGACCCCCAGGTGGTGCTCGGCGACGGCCGCCAGGCGGACGCCGTTGTCGACGGACACCGGGCATCCGAACGCCTGGTGCAGCTGGGCGCCGATGTCGACCCCGGACCAGTCGGGGATGACCACGGAGGCGATCACCCGGCCCGAGTCCTCGACGAGGCCGGGCAGGGAGACGCCGATGGCGCGGACCCGTGAGGCGGGGACCGCGGCCTCGGCGAGCGCTGCACGGATGTCGGCGATCACCACTGCGAGCTTGGCGGCGCCGTCGGGCTGCTGGGCGATGCCCTCGAAGCGGTGCTGGCGGATCACCCTGCCGGTGAGGTCGGCGACGAGCACCCGGACGCTGGCCACGCCGATGTCGACGCCCACGACGGCCCCGGCGTCGGCGACGAAGGCGTAGCGACGGGCCGGGCGTCCGGCCCGTCCGGCGGAACCGCCGCCCGCCGCTTCGGCGACGACCCCCGCGTCGGTCAGCGCGGAGACGGCGTTCTCGACGGAGGTGCGGGACAGCTCCAGCGTGCGGGCGATCTCGTTGACCGTGGCATCGCCCGCGTCCCGCAGGTGCACGGCGCAGCGCGCGATGATCGGCGGGGGTGTCCTCTCGGGCATCTTCGCTCCTTTCGACGCCGTCGCCGGTTGGCGTTCAAAATAGCACAGCAACCTCACGTAATTCGCGAGCGACAGGGGATCCATGGAGCGGATCCCGAACCTGTGCTTGACGTTCATTGGAAACCGGGGCTTGACTCATTATCACACCGTGGTGTCATAATGGGCTCTACCCTGCACGGTTCAAGCAAAGGAGCACCATGCGCGTCAGCACGTTCACCGGAGTGGCTGCGGGCGTCGCCGCCCTGGCCCTCCTGGCCGGATGTTCGGCGGGAGGCGGCCAGGCCGCCGGCGGAGACAAGCACGTCACCCTGTGGCTGTACCCGGTCGTCGCCGATGAGGCCGCGAACAAGAGCTTCTGGGACGACACCATCGAGGCGTTCGAGAAGGAGCACGAGGACATCACGGTCGACTACGAGATCTTCCCGTGGGCGAACCGCGACGAGGCCCTCCAGACGGCCATCGCCGCCGGCAAGGGCCCCGACCTCGTCTACCTCATCCCGGACCAGCTCGCCGCCTACCAGAAGTCCATCGCCCCGCTGAACGACCTGCTCAGCGCCGAGCGGCAGAAGGACCTGCTGCCCAACGTCAAGGAGTCCGTCACCATCGACGGGGACATCCTCGGCGCTCCGCTGCTCACCAGCGCCATGACGCTGCTGTGCAACGCCTCCGTCTTCGAGCAGGCCGGCGTCACGGAGTACCCGGAGACCTGGGACGACATGGAGAAGCTGGCCCCCGTCTTCGCGGAGAAGGGGATGTACCTGATGAACTACCCCGCCTCGGCGGAGAACACCCTCAACCTCACCTTCTACCCGCTGCTGTGGCAGGCCGGCGGCGAGGTCTACGACAAGGACGGCCAGGTCGGCTTCGACAGCGCGGCGGGCGAGAAGGCGCTGACCTTCCTCACGGGCCTGGCCGAGCAGAAGGCGCTCGACCCCGAGGCGCTGACCACCACCGTCCCGCTCGAGCAGACCGCGGTCGCCCAGGGCAAGGTCGCGTGCACCTTCAACAACTCCGTCACGGAGCTCGAGCCCTTCTGGGGCGCCGAGAACGTGAAGGTGCTCCCGCCGCTGAAGGACGAGAAGCCGGTCGCCTACGGCACCGTCGGCTCGCTCTCGGTGCTGAAGGGCTCCAAGGCCCCCGAGGCCGCCGCCGCGTTCGCGGAGTACGCGACCGGCGCCGAGGTGATCCAGCCGTACCTGAAGATGTCCGGCTTCTTCTCCGCGCTCAGCACGACGGACCCGATCTACGCCGACGACCCGCTGCTCGGCGAGGTGGAGAAGTACGTGCCGGACACGACGGTCGGCCAGCTCGCGACGAGCTCGCGTGCGCTCATGGGCGTGCTGTCCCCGGAGATCCAGGCGGCGCTGCTCGGGCAGAAGAGCCCCGAGGACGCCCTGAAGGCGGCCGCGGCGGCGGCGGCGCCCCTCATCAAGTAGTCACCGGGGCGGGGGCGCGACCGTGCGCCCCCGCCCTCCTCCCGAACGGACCACGGACGAAGAGGTGCCCATGACGACGCTGACGACCGCGAAGAAGCCCGTCGCGACGGACCGCCCGGCCGGCGCGGTGACCCGCGTGCTCGCCCGCCGCGAGGCGCGCATCGCGCTGCTGTTCGTGCTGCCGGCCTTCCTGCTGTTCCTCGCGTTCCGCTTCGGCCCCACCATCGTCGGCGTGGCCCTGAGCCTGTTCGAGTACGACATCTCCGGGGAGATCGCGTGGAAGGGGCTGGAGAACTTCCAGCGCCTCGTCGCGGACCCCCTGTTCTGGCGGGCGCTCAGCACGACCGTCCTCTACACGGTCTTCGCGGTCCCGATCGCCCTCGTGCTCTCCACCGTGATGGCGCTCGGCGTGCGCCGCAGCTTCCGCGGCTCGCGCTTCTTCCGCTCGGTCTTCTTCCTCCCCGTCATCACCTCGCTGGTCCTGGCCGGATCGATCTTCGTGTGGATCTTCTCCGCGAACGGCCCGTGGTCGGCGCTGATGACCCCGCTCGGACTCGGCGGATCCTGGCTCGGCAGCACGGTCCTCGTCCTCCCGGCCATCGTCGTCGTGGGCGTCTGGTCCCGCTTCGGCTACGGGATGATGATCATGATCGCGGCGATGCAGGACGTCCCGCGGGAGCTGGAGGAGGCCGCGCTGATGGACGGCGCGAACGCCTGGCAGCGGTTCCGGTGGATCATCCTCCCGTACCTTCGGCCCACGATCTTCTTCCTCGCCGTGATCGAGACCACGGCCGCCTTCCAGGTCTTCGACGTGATCTACGTGATGACGCAGGGCGGCCCCGCCAACGCCAGCTACTCCCTCGTCTACCTCCTGTACGACCAGGGCTTCAAGTACTTCGACTACGGCTACGCCGCGGCCGTCGGCGTCGCGCTGTTCGTCATGACCCTCGTCGTCGCGCTCATCCAGCGCCTGGTGATCGGAAGGCAGAAATGACCACCGCGACCGAGCAGATCCTCACCGAGACGCCCCGCGGGCGCCGCCGTCCGGCGCCCGTGCGCTCGCGCTCGTACCGCGCCCTGGAGCCGACCGGGATCGGCGTGGTCCTGCGCTGGATCTGGCTGGGGCTGGCGGCCGTGCTCAGCTTCTTCCCGTTCTACGCCATGGTCGTGCTGAGCCTGAAGCCGGGGAAGGTCGTGGAGCTGCCGGGCTCGCTGCTGCCCTGGGACCTGTCCTTCGACTCGTACACGCAGGTGCTCAGCGGGCAGAACCTCATCGGCTGGCTCGGCAACACCCTCGTCTACTCGCTCGTGTCCGTGGTGGCGGTGCTGTTCCTGTCGGCGCTCGCCGGATACGCCTTCGCCAAGAAGCGCTTCGCGGGCAAGGAGGTGATGTTCTGGTCGTTCCTGGCGATGGTCATGGTCCCGTTCCACGTCACCCTGATCCCGACCTTCATCATGATGGCGGGACTCGGCGGGATCGACACGTACTGGGGGCTCATCCTCCCGACCCTCGCCAACGCGCAGGCGGTGTTCCTCATGCGCCAGTTCATCCAGGGGCTGCCGGACGACCTGTTCGAGGCGGCGAGGATCGACGGCGCCGGGGAGTTCCGGATCTTCCTGCGGATCGTGCTGCCGCTGTGCAAGCCGATCCTCGCGACCCTCGGCATCTTCGTCTTCCTGTGGCACTGGAACGACTTCCTGTGGCCGCTGATCATCGCCAAGTCCAACGCGATGTTCACCCTCACCGTCGGCATCTCCTCCCTCCAGCAGCAGAACGTGCCGCTGAGCACGATGCTCGCCGGGTCCGTCGTGGCGCTGCTGCCCATCTTCCTCGCCTACCTCGTCGCCCAGCGCTACGTGCAGGAGGGAGTGACCGGCTCGGGCATCAAGGGCTGAGCCGCCCGCCCTCGCGCCCCACGGTCTCGCCGTCCCCGATCAGAAAGGATCCTCCGTGACCACCCAGGCATTCGCCTCCGAAGCCGACCTCGAACAGGCCCTGACGACCCCGAGCGACGCCCTCGTCGCCGACCTCGCCCGCGGCAGCGGGGACCTCGTCATCCTCGGCGCCGGCGGCAAGATGGGCCCGACCCTCGCGATCCTGGCGCGGCGCGCGCTGGACGCGGCCGGCCGCGACGGCGACGCCGTGCACGCGGTGTCCCGGTTCGGCGAGGCCGCCGTGCGCGAGCGCCTGGAGCGCGCCGGGGTGCGCGTGGTGCCGTTCGACCTCATCGAGAACGACGACCTCGCCCCGCTCCCGGACGCCCCGAACGTGGTCTTCATGGTCGGCGCGAAGTTCGGGGCGGCGACGAGCCCGTCGTGGGCGTGGGAGGTCAACGCCGCGCTCCCCGACCGGGTCGCCCGCCGCTACCGCGACAGCGCGATCTCCGTCCTGTCCACCGGCAACGTGTACCCGTTCCTCCCCGCCTCGTCGGGCGGCGCGACGGAGGACGTCCCGCCCGCCCCGATCGGCGAGTATGCGCAGTCGTGCCTGGGTCGCGAGCGGGTGTTCGAGTTCGCCGCCCAGCAGCGCGGCACGCGCGTGGCCCTCATCCGGCTCAACTACGCCGTCGACCTGCGCTACGGCGTCCTCGCGGACATCGCCAGCGCCGTGCACGCCGGTCAGCCCGTGTCCGTCGCCACCGCCGCCGTGAACGTGGTGTGGCAGGGGTACGCGAACGAGGTCGTGCTGCGCAGTCTCGGGCACGCGTCGACCGACGCCTTCACCGTGAACCTCACCGGGCCCGAGACGCTGAGCGTCGCCGCCGTCGCCCGACGCTTCGGCGAGCTCTTCGGACGCGACGTCGAGATCGTCGACGAGCCCGAGCCCACGGCCCTGCTCAGCGACTCCCGCCGGTGCATGGCGCTGTTCGGCTATCCGCCGTACTCGGCCGACACGCTCATCGCCTGGCAGGCCGCGTGGCTGGAGTCCGGTCTTCCCCTGTCGGCCAAGCCCACCAAGTGGGCCGTCCGCGACGGGAGGTTCTGATGGCGACCGTCCCCGCGGTGCACCCGGTGCTTCGCCCCGAGGCCGCCCGCACGCTCGCCCGCGGCGCGGTGATCCCCGCGCACCCGCTCGCCCTCACGGCGGACCGCCGCCTCGACGAGCGCCGCCAGCGCGCGCTCACCCGGTACTACCTCGATGCGGGCGCCGGCGGGATCGCCGTGGGGGTGCACACCACCCAGTTCGAGATCCGCGACGCCGAGCACGCCCTGTTCGAGCCCGTCCTCGCGCTCGCCGCGGAGGAACTGGACGCGCGTGCCGGCGCCGACGTGGTGCGCATCGCGGGCGTCGCCGGCGGCACCGCCCAGGCCGTGGCGGAGGCGGAGCTCGCCCGCTCCCTCGGCTACGACGCCGTGCTGGTGAGCCCGCGCGTGGCGGGGGCCGACGAGCGCGTGCTGCTGGACCGCGCCCGGGCCGTCGGCGAGGTGCTCCCGGTCGTGGGCTTCTACCTGCAGACCGCGATCGGCGGACCCGTGCTCAGCCGGGACTTCTGGCGCGCGTTCGCCTCCATCCCCTCGGTCGTCGCCGTCAAGGCCGCGCCCTTCGACCGCTACCGGACCCTCGAGCTCGTCCGGGGCGTGGCGGCGTCGGGCCGCGCGGACGAGATCGCGCTGTACACCGGCAACGACGACGCGATCGTCGCCGACCTCCTGTCAGAGTTCCACGTGGACTCGCCGGACGGGCCGCGGACGCTGCGCTTCGTCGGAGGCCTCCTCGGCCAGTGGGCGGTCGGGACCCGCGCGGCCGTCGCGCTCCTGGAGCGGGCCCACCGCGCCGCCGCCGGAGACGCGCAGGCGACCCTGGAGCTCAGCCGGGAGGCGATCGACCTCGTCGACGTCAACCAGGCGGTCTTCGACCCCGGCCACGACTTCCACGGCGTGATCGCCGGCGTGCACGAGATGCTCCGGCAGCAGGGGCTCCTGGAGGGGATCTGGTGCCTCAACCCCGACGAGGGCCTCTCGCCGGGCCAGGCGGAGGAGATCGCCCGCGTGCGCCGCGCCTATCCCGACCTGAACGACGACGCCTTCATCGCCGAGCACCGGGACGCGTGGCTGCGATGACCGAGGCGGGACGGCGGTCCGGTGCGGCGGTCGCCGCCGTGGTGTCGGCGGAGCTGTTCGCGGAGTTCTTCACCCCGGAGGACGCCGCACGGCTGGATCGCGCGTCCCGGTCGTTGAGCGAGGACCGCGGAGCGGACCGAGACGAAACGCGGCGACCGCCCTCCGCGTCGCCGGAGTCGGCGCCCGGGTGCCTGCGCGTCGACCGGATCGCCGACATCCCCGATCCCGGAGCCGTCCGCGTCCTCGTCACGAGCTGGGGCGTCGGTCCGCTCGACGAGGACGTGCTCGCGCGGTTCCCGCGGCTGGAGCTCGTCGCGCACACCGGGGCGACGGTCAAGCCCTTCGCGACGGACGCGCTGTTCGACCGCGGGGTGATCGTGACGCAGGCCGGTGCGGGCATGGCGCGGTCGGTCGGCGAGGTGTCTCTCGCCTTCACGCTGGCGCTGCTGCATCGGATCCCCGCCCTGCACGAGGGCGTGCGCACCGGCGGTTGGTACGACCCGGCCGCGGGGACCCAGCACGAGATCGCCGAGGCCCCGATCGCCGTGATCGGGGCGTCCCGCACCGGGCGTGCGTACCTGGAGATGATCCGCGCGCTCGGCGCCCGGCCGCTCCTCGTCGACCCCACCGTCGACGCTGCGGAGGCGGACGCCCTGGGCGCCGAGCTGCTGCCGCTCGACGCCGCGCTGCAGCGCGCGCGGATCGTCGCCGTGCACGCGCCGACCCTGCCCGAGACGCACCACCTCATCGGCGCCCGCGAGCTCGCCCTGATGCCGGACGGCGCGGGGCTGGTGAACACCGCGCGGTCGTGGCTCGTGGACGAGCGGGCGCTTCAGGCGGAGGTGTCGTCCGGGCGGCTCAGCGCGGCCATCGATGTGTTCGACGAGGAGCCGCTGGCGGCGGCCTCGCCCTGGCGCACCCTGCCGAACGTGCTGCTCACGCCGCACCGCGCGGCGGGGACGCGCGAGGGGCGCCTCCGGCAGGGGCGGATCGTGGCGGACGAGATCGACGCCTTCGTCTCCGGGAGGGAGCTCGGCCATGCGGTGACGCGGGCGCACCTCGCGACGATGGGCTGACGCCGGCCCCGTCGGG
>NZ_BCRA01000117.1 GCF_001552355.1 Microbacterium resistens NBRC 103078 | reverse complement strand
CGCGCCGGCGGCCGCCGCGCCGGAGACCCCGGCCGCCTCCTCCGCCGCGACCGCGAGCGCCGAGGACGTCTCCGTCGTCGACGCCTGGGTGAAGGCCGCCGACGAGGGCATGTCCGCGGCCTTCGGCGAGATCCGCAACGCCGGCCCCGCGGACGCGACCCTGGTCTCGGTCACCACGCCGGTGTCGTCCATGGTCGAGCTTCACGAGACCGCCGCCGACGCGTCCGGCCAGATGGTCATGCGCGAGAAGGAGGGCGGCGTCACGATCCCCGCGGGCGGAACGCACCTGCTCGAGCCCGGCGGCGATCACATCATGCTCATGGAGCTGTCGGCTCCGCTGCGCCCGGGCGAGGAGGTGGAGCTGGAGCTGACGTTCGACGACGGCTCCTCGCTCACGGTCTCGGCCCCGGTGAAGGACTACGCCGGCGCGAACGAGAACTACGAGGGCGGCGAGCACGGCGGCCACGGCGGGAACAGCGCGCGATGAGCTCGCGGCCCGCGGAAGACGCGGGCCGCGCCCGGTCGACCCGGCGGCAGTTCCTCCTCGGAGGGGCTGCCGCCGGCGTCGGCGCGGTCGCGGCGCTCGGCGTCGAACGCCTCGTCGTCCCCCATCCCGGACCGGACGAGCCGGAGTCGGCACCGGTGCACGGCGGAGACACCGTCCCCTTCCACGGCGCGCATCAGGCCGGGATCGCCACCCCGGCGCAGGCGCACGCGGTGTTCCTCGGTCTGGATCTGCGGGAGGGCGTCGACCGGGCGGGGCTGCGCGGTCTCATGCGCACGCTCAGCGATGACGCGGCCCGGCTCACGGCCGGCCGCGGCGCGCTGGCGGACACCGAGCCCGAACTGGCGGCGTCCCCGGCCCGGCTGACGATCACGTTCGGCTTCGGTCCCGGCTTCGTCGCCCGGGCCGGGGGAGAGGCCCCGTCGTGGCTTCGCCCGCTGCCCGCGTTCGGCGTGGACCGTCTTCGCCCCGAGCTCGGAGACGGAGACCTGCTCCTGCAGATCGCCGCGGACGATCCGCTCACCGTGGCGCACGCGGCGCGGATGCTCCTCAAGGACGCCCGCCGCTTCGCACGGGTCCGGTGGCGGCAGCAGGGGTTCCGCCGGGCACACGGCACGGAGGCCCCCGGCACGACCATGCGCAACCTCTTCGGGCAGGTCGACGGCACGTCCAACCCCCGGCCGGGCACCGCGGACTTCGAGCGCGTGGTGTGGATCCGGGACGGCTGGCTGGCGGGCGGCACCGGCGCGGTGATCCGCCGGATCCGTCTCGACCTGGAGGGATGGGACCGGATCGACCGGGCCGGCCGCGAGCAGTCCGTGGGCCGGCGCCTGTCGGACGGCGCGCCGCTGACCGGGAATCGCGAGCACGACGAACCGGACTTCGAGGCGCTGACTCCGGTGGGGTTCCCGGTCATCCCGGCGTTCTCCCACGTCCGGCGGGCACGCAGCGACGACCCGCGGGAGCGGATCTTCCGACGCGCCTACAACGACGATGTGCATCCCGAGGGGGAGGAGGTGACGGAGTCGGCGCTGGTGTTCGTCTCGTTCCAGGCGGACGTGGACGCGCAGTTCGTGCCGTTGCAGCGCCGTCTGGACGAGCTGGACCTGCTCAACACGTGGACGACGCCGATCGGATCCGCGGTGTTCGCGATCCCGCCGGGCTGCGCCGAGGGCGGCTGGATCGGGGAGACGCTGCTGTCGTGAGCGACGCCCCGGTCGTCGTGCGGGCCGGGGCGTTTCGTCTCGCTGCGCTTGCTCAACGACCGGGGTGGTTTCGGTCGTTGAGCGAGGAGCGCAGCGACGAGTCGAAACGTGGGGCGTTTCGTCTCGCTCCGCTCGCTCAACGGCCGGGGTGGTTTCGGTCGTTGAGCGAGGAGCGCAGCGACGAGTCGAAACGCGGTGACCTGCGCTCAACGACCGGGGCCCGGGGCGTTTCGTCTCGCTGCGCTCGCTCAACGGCCGGGCGCGCTCGCTCGACGACCGGGGCGGTCGCCGGCGGTAGCCTGGCCGGGTGACGCAGTGGGTGACCGACGTCCTCGGGGACGAGTTCCAGCAGCGCACGCTGCCGCTCGGCGAGGACGAGGAGGGCCCCGTCGTGGCGACGCTCGTGCGCGCGTTCCCCGAGCACAGCATCCGGCAGCGGCTCTTCGGCGACCGCCGCCCCCTGGCGGACACGGACGTGCTGTACGTCCACGGCTGGTCCGACTACTTCTTCCAGAAGCGGCTGGCCCGGTTCTGGACCGCGCGCGGCGCGCGCTTCTTCGCGCTGGACCTGCGCAAGTACGGCCGCAGCCTCCGCGACGGCCAGACGCCCGGCTACATCGCCGATCTCTCCGCCTACGACGCCGACATCGCCGCCGCCCTCGCCGCGCGCGACGAGGAGGAGCCCGCGCACCCGCGCCGACTCGTGCTCCTGGGACATTCCACCGGCGGCTTGATCCTCAGCCTCTGGGCCGCGCGGAACCCCGGACGAGCGGACGGCGTGATCCTGAACAGTCCCTGGCTGGAGTTCCAGCTTCCGCGGTTCACGCGCGAGACGATCGCGCCGCTCGTGGGCTGGCAGGCGCGCTACCGCCCGTTCGAGCGGGCGCCGCAGGTGGATCTCGGCTTCTACACCCGGGCGCAGCACGAGGTCGCGGACCCCGCGGACCCGATCGACGTGAATCTGCAGTGGCGCCCGGAGCAGACCATGGCCGTGCACGCCGGATGGCTCAACGCGATCCTCGCCGGTCACGCGACGATCGCGGCCGGGATCGACATCCCGGTCCCGGTGTGCGTGCTGCTGTCGAAGCGCTCGGCCGTGCCCACGGCGTGGTCGGACGAGCTGACCCGCGCCGACAGCGTGCTCGGCGTGGACGACGTGGCCCGTGCCGCGCTCAAGCTGGGGCCGTCCGTGACGATCGAGCGGATCGACGGCGCGCTCCACGACGTCTTCCTCTCGCGCCACGAGGCGCGGGAGGAGGCCTATGCGCGGCTCGACCGCTGGTCGCGCGGCTGGGCGGTCGCCACGCGGACCGGATGACGCGATCGAACTCCGTCAGTCCACGAGGTGGACGGTGCGGGCCTGCCGCTCCGCCCCGTCCGCGTCCCCGATGCGGATGGCCTCCGCGTAGCGCCGGTAGCCGTCTGCGACCTGTGCACGCCCGTCGTCGCCCAGGGACCACCCGCGCAGGTTGCGTGTCAGGACCATCCCGGTCTCCGACAGGAGCATCGTGTGCAGCGGGTTGCCGCAGTGGTCGGCGAGATACCCGAACAGCGCCCAGCGCGCCGCGACGACGTCCGACCGCTCGACGAGCGCGTCGGCGACGCTCTCGGCGAGGGCCGCGGCCGACGCGCGCTGCGCATCGCTCATCCGCAGCACGGCCATCCGCGTCAGCACGCCGGCCTGGTACCCGGCGAACTCGAGCGACTGCGCCACGGTCTCGTCGTTCACCTCGGTGACCCGGGTGAAGCGGCTCGGCCGCATCTCCACGAGCCCGAGGCGTTCCAGCCGCTGCAACGCCTCACGCACCGGCATGCGCGACACGCTGTACTGCGCGGCGAGGTCCGCGTCGCGGATCCTCTGGCCGGGCTCCAGGGTGCCGTCGATGATGGTCTCTCCGATGCGTTGGAACAGCTCCTCCGCGAGCAGCTGCTTCTCCACCCCGACGGAGATCGGCGTCATCGCGGTCTTCGGTTCTGCGATTTCCATGGATACTGAACCCCCAGACGCACGTGTCCCCACGATCACGTGCTCAGGCGCACAATCACATCACGGATATCTCGCAGATCCAAACGATCGTCTATCCGGTCGGCGCGTCGGCGGCTCCGGATGCACCCCGGCCTACCCTGTCGCGTCCCTGCCTCGGCCCGTCCCAGCCCGGTCGCCCGCCGCCGAAACCCCCTCTCCGCGCCGAGACCCCCTCCTACGAGCGCTCGGGGGAGGGGGTCTCGGTGGCGAGAGGGGGTCTGGGCGTGAGGAACACGCGACACGCGCGGAACGTCCGACGGAGAGGGGGTGCGACGGGGGCCGATCCATCCGTCCGCCGTGTTCCCCACCACGGCGACGATCTGATCGTCGGCGGACCGGTTCGGCCCCGTCGCACGGCGTCACACGGGAGGGCGTGACCCTCCCAGTCTTGGCGATCCGGCCCTGTATATCAGTATCGAAGCTCAGCGCTCGCCGCCGTCCGGTCGGCGTCGCCGGTCAGCGGTAGTTGATGAACTGCAGGTCGATGTCGAGATCGGCGCCCTTGAGCAGCGCGATCACCGCCTGGAGGTCGTCGCGGCTCTTGGACTGCACGCGCAGCTCGTCGCCCTGGATCTGCGACTTGACGGACTTCGGGCCCTCGTCGCGGATGATCTTGCCGATCTTCTTGGCGTTCTCCGAGGAGATGCCGTCCTTGAGCGACGAGACGATGCGGTACTCCTTGCCGCTGGCGACAGGGTCGCCGGAGTCGAGGCTCTTCAGCGAGATGCCGCGCTTGATGAGCTTCGACTGGAACACGTCGAGCACGGCCTTGGCGCGCTCCTCGGCGTTCGCGGTGATGACGATCTGCTCGCCGCTCCAGGCGATCGAGGCGCCCGTGTTCTTGAAGTCGTAGCGCTGCTCGATCTCCTTGCGGGCCTGGTTCAGCGCGTTGTCGGCCTCCTGGTGATCCACCTTGGAAACGATGTCGAACGAAGAGTCAGCCATGCCGTCAGTGTATCGAGCCGTCCCGGCCGGGTCATCCGGGCGGCGCGGACGTCTCCTGCCGCCGGCGGGCGATCTGCACCGCCGCCGCGATCAGCAGGGCGATCGCCGCGACCACGGCGAGCACGCGCAGGGACATCGTGAGGATGCCCATGGCCTCGAGCGTCCCCGCGCCCGGAACGCCGAGACGGCCGGAGCCCGTGCGGAGGGTGCTGACGAGCACTCTCGTCCGATCGACGAGCGGGATGATCAGGACGGCGGCGGCGATCACGCGCGGACCGGGCGCTCGCAGGCCGGCGAGCGCGGCCGCGAAGCCGAGTGCGGCCACGGAGGTCAGGCCGATGAGCGACCACACCGTCCACCCCTGTCCGTGCGTCATCGCCAGGTATCGGGCCTGATCGGCGGCGGCCTCCAGGGCAACAGCGGCGCCGCCGAGCGCCAGAGCGATCAGCAGGGGAGTGGGCGAGGGTGCACGGCACGCGAAGACTCCGAAGACGGTCGCGATCAGCCCGCACGTCAGGGCCGCCAGCAGCAGCCCGGACTCGAGGAGGAACTCCGCGCGGGCCTCACCCATCAGCTGGATCAGCAGCATCGCGGCGGCGGCCGCACCATGCAGGAGAGCGACGACCCCGGCGGCGACGACGAGCCACCGGGCACGGACGGAGACCGCGCCGAGCACGAGCAGCACGGTGGCGGCCGCCGTGGTGGTGATGAGCACATAGAACGTGTTGTCGCGTGTGAACCCGAGATCCGGCGGCCACCCGCGTGCCAGCCGGAGCGGGGCGAGGACCCAGGAGGAGAACACGATCATCAGCACGGCGAGCGCGGGAAGCGCAGTCGGCGGGCGCACGTCGGCGGACGGAGTCCTCGCGGACACCGGGGCGGACGAGGCGGAGGGCAGGGCCATGCGGGCTCCGATCTGCGATGACACGGCGCACCCATGGTGCGTGGAGTGCCTTCGTCCAGAGAAGCCGACGACATGGAAACGCTTTCACATCCTTTCCTGCGTCGTCTCCGTTGCAATCGCGGCGATGCGAGGTCATACTGTAAACGCTTGCAATCAGGCGATGGGGCCGACCGACCCGGTCCGGGCTCCTCACACACATCAGAGAGGCACACCGATGAAGGTGAACACCAAGAGCGCACTCGGGCTCGGCGCCCTCCTCGTGGCCGGAGCCGTCGCCCTGACCGGCTGCGGCGGGAACGCGGAGTCCGGTTCCGGCGGGGACAACGGATCCGAGGGCGCCGGCGCCGCAGGAACGCTCACGATCTGGGTCGACGCGAACCGCGCCACGGCGCTCAAGGACGTCGCCGCGGCGTTCGAGGAGGACAAGGGCGTCGCCGTCAAGCTCGTCACCAAGGACTTCAGCAAGATCCAGGAGGAGTTCGCCGCGCAGGTGCCGACCGGGAAGGGGCCGGACATCACCGTCGGCGCCCACGACTGGCTCGGCGGCTTCGTCCAGAACGGCCTGGTCGCTCCGGTGGACCTCGGCGACAAGGCCGCGGAGTTCCAGCCCGTCGCCGTGTCCGCGTTCACGGACGACGGCAAGGTCTACGGCCTGCCGTACGCGATCGAGAACATCGCGCTGATGCGCAACGCGGACCTGGTCCCCGAGGCGCCCACGAGCTTCGACGACATGATCGCCAAGGGCACCGCGGCGGGCGTGCAGTACCCGTTCGTGGTCGGCCTCGACCCGGCCGACGCCGACCCGTACCACCTGTACCCGTTCCAGACCTCGTTCGGGAACTCCGTGTTCGCGCAGAACGCGGACGGCAGCTACGACGGCTCGAAGCTGACGGTCGGCGACGAGACCGGCGTCGCCTTCGCGACCTGGCTCGGCCAGCAGGGCAAGGCCGGCACGATCAACCTGAACCTCACCCAGGACCTGTCGAAGGAGGCCTTCAACTCCGGCAAGTCCCCGTTCATCCTCACCGGTCCCTGGAACGTCGCCGATGCGCAGGCCAAGGGCATCAACATCGCCGTGGACCCGATCCCCTCCGCGGGCGGACAGCCCGCCCGCCCCTTCGTCGGCGTCCAGGGCTTCTACGTCAACGCGAAGTCCGAGAACACGCTGATCGCCAACGAGTTCCTCACGAACTACCTGGCCACCGAGGACGTGCAGACCGCCCTGTTCGAGGCCGGTGACCGTGCTCCCGCGCTGACCAGCGCGTTCGAGAAGGCCTCCGCCGACCCGATCGTCGCGGGCTTCGGCGCCGTCGGCAAGGACGGCGTCCCGATGCCGTCGATCCCCGAGATGGGCGCCGTCTGGGAGTTCTGGGGCGTGACCGAGGCCGCCGTCATCAAGGGCGAGGACCCCGCGGCGACCTGGGCCAAGATGACCGCCGACATCCAGGCGAAGCTCGGCTGACCGGCCCGGGGCGTCCGGCCGGGTCCTGGGCCCGGCCGGACACCCCGGATCCGCATCGCCGCCGGCGGACGCCCCGCCACGACACGACACCGACCGCACACGAACGCAGGAGAACGGATGACCGCGCCCGTCATCGAGGAGCCGAGAGCTGGGGAGGACGCCGGCACCGCGCGCCGGCGCCGCCGCGCCGAGCGGTACGCCGAGGCCGCCGCCGCGGGATGGAAGGTGTGGCTGGTCAAGATCGCCGCGCTGGCGATCATCGACGCGGCCGCCGTCTACGCCGCCATGGTCCTCATCGCGGCAGGATCCTGGATCGTGGCCGCGGTCGTGCTGCTCCTGGCCGTCGCCGTGACGGTCGTGTACCTCACCCCCGGACTGCTGCCGGCGAAGTACCTGACGCCGGGCCTGATCTTCCTGCTGATCTTCCAGGTGTTCGTCGTCGGCTACACCGTCTACATCGCCTTCACCAACTACGGCACAGGGCACAACTCGACGAAGGAGGACGCCGTCGCGGCGCTCCTCGTCCAGTCGGAGAGCCCGGTCGAGGGCGGCCCGGTGTACGACGCGACGGTGCTGGAGCGCGACGGCGCGTACTTCCTCCTCGTCACCGATCCCGAGACCGGCGACGCCGAGATCGGCACCACCGGCGAGGCGCTCGCCCCGGTCGACGCCGAGTTCGATGGCGACAAGGCCGTCGCCGTGGACGGCTACACGACGCTCGACTTCGGCACGGTCGTGAAGAACCAGACCCTCGTGTCGGCCGTCGCCGTCCCCGTCTCGGACGACCCGGCGGACGGCTACCTGCGGATGAAGGACGTCTCCAGCGCGCAGACGTACCTGTCCGACCTCGCCTGGGACGCGTCCGCGGACACCATGACGGACGTGAGGACCGGGACGGTCTACCGCGACATCGGCACCGGGGCCTTCACCTCCGCCGACGGCGAGGAGCTTCTGCCCGGCTGGTCGGCCAACGTCGGCTTCGCGAACTTCACGCGGGCGTTCACGGAGCCGAGCATCCGGGAGCCGTTCCTCGCGGTGGCCGCCTGGACCCTCGTGTTCGCCGTGCTCTCGGTGGCGACGACGTTCGCCCTCGGGCTGTTCCTCGCGATCGTGTTCAACGACCCGAGGATGCGCAGCCGCAAGTACTACCGGGTGATCATGATCCTGCCCTACGCCTTCCCGGCATTCCTGTCGGCGCTGGTCTGGGCGGGCATGTTCAACCAGGACTTCGGCTTCGTGAACCAGGTGCTCCTCGGCGGCGCGGAGGTGCCCTGGCTGCAGAACGAATGGCTCGCGAAGGCGGCGATCCTGATCGTGAACCTCTGGCTGGGCTTCCCGTACATGTTCCTCGTCTGCACGGGAGCGATCCAGTCCATCCCCGAGGACATCACCGAGGCGGCGCGGATGGACGGCGCGAACGTGTGGCAGATCTTCCGGCGGATCAAGTTCCCGCTGCTTCTCGTGTCCGTCGCGCCGCTGCTCATCTCGTCGTTCGCGTTCAACTTCAACAACTTCAACCTGATCTACATGCTGACGCGCGGCGGTCCCCGCTTCGCCGACGCGAGCATCAACGTCGGGGCGACCGACATCCTCATCTCCATGGTCTACAAGGTGGCGTTCGTCGGACAGCTGCGCGACTACGGGCTGGCGAGCGCGTTCTCGATCATCATCTTCCTCATCGTGGGCGTGATCTCGTACCTCGGGTTCCGCCAGACCAAGGTGCTCGAGGAGCTGAACTGAGATGACCACCGCGACCACCCCGATCAGCTCGTCCGCCGCGACCGGCGCCGCCCCGGCCGTGGCGCCGCACCGCGCGCCGCGCCGCCCGTTCGGCACCTGGTTCCGGCAGACCGGATGGCGGCACCTCGTCGGCTTCGTGATGCTCGTGTTCTCGGCGTTCCCGCTGCTGTACGTCCTGTCCGCGTCCCTCAACCCCGGCGGGACGCTGCTCACCGCGAACGGCCTGTTCACCAGCTTCGACCCGGGCGCGTACGTGCGGCTCTTCCAGGATCCGCAGCGTCCCTACGGCGCCTGGTTCCTGAACTCGATGGTGATCGGGCTGACGACGGCCGTCGGCACGGTGATCCTGGGAGCCCTGGCGGCGTACTCGTTCTCCCGCATGCGCTTCCGCGGGCGCCGGGCGGGGCTGCTCACTCTGCTGCTCGTGCAGATGTTCCCGCAGTTGCTGGCCTTCGTGGCCATCTTCCTGCTGATGTCGACGATCTCGGACATCTTCCCGGCGATCGGTCTGAACACGCAGATCGGTCTGATCATGGTCTACCTCGGCGGCGCGCTGGGGGTGAACACGTACCTGATGTACGGGTTCTTCAACACGGTGCCCGCGGAGATCGACGAGGCGGCGAAGATCGACGGCGCCGGCCACGCACGGATCTTCTTCACGATCATCCTGCGGCTGGTGGCGCCGATCCTCGCGGTCGTGGGCCTGCTGGCGTTCATCGGGACCATGAACGACTTCGTCCTGGCCTCGGTCATCCTCGTCGACCCGGACAAGCAGACCCTCGCGGTCGGCCTGTACCACTTCGTGTCCGAGGAGACCTCGAAGAACTGGAGCGTCTTCTCCGCCGGCGCCGTCCTCGCCTCGATCCTGCCGATGGTCCTGTTCCTCGCGCTGCAGCGGTACATCGTCGGCGGGCTCACCGCCGGCAGCGTCAAGTAGCCGCTCGCGGCGCGGGGCTCAGAGCCGCGCCGCGAG
>NZ_BCRA01000116.1 GCF_001552355.1 Microbacterium resistens NBRC 103078 | reverse complement strand
AAGCGCAGGCCCGTCGCCATCCCGGCGAGCGCGGCGCTCGGGCGCGCGCTCCGGCGCGGCGCCGAGTCCGTCCGCGGGGCGGGAGGGGACAGGCGGTAGCCGGCGCCTGCCAGCGCGGCCGTGCCGAGGGCCAGCGCCAGCAGCGCGGCCCAGACGGGAGCGAACCCGAGCTGCAGGATCACGACGACGGCACCGACGCCGAGGACCACTGCGAGGGCGATCCGCGCGGCCGGGACGGTGCGGCGCTCGAGGCGGATCCGGCGCTCCGCCGCGCGGGCGAGGACGACGAACGGCACCAGGACCAGGGCGATCACGGCCAGGACGACCGGGCGCGTCACCCACCAGGCGGGGGAGAAGGTCGTCGGCAGCGGCACGGCGAACACGATCATCACGGCCACCACGACCGCCAGCGCCGTCATGTGCCAGAGGTAGATCGCCGTGCTGCAGGCGTTCAGCCGCGCCACGACCGCGGCGACGCGCGGACGCTCGGCGACCCGCACGAGCCGGCCGTAGACGAGACGGAGGACGGCGAGCTGCCCGACGCCGAGCGCGACGAGGGCCACGGTGGCCGGGTTGTTCCCGGTGAGCAGCAGATCGGGGGCGTACCCGAGGAACCCGGTGAGCGCGATCAGCGTCGCCACCGCGCCGACGAGGGCGACGACCGCCGTGCGGGGGCGGATCCGGTGGATGGTGCCGTCGGCGAGGAAGAACCCGAACTGCTGCAGCGTGAGCCACACGAACACGTAGTTCCACAGGGTCACGCCGTCGCCGAGCGGGCCGCGGGCGAGGTCCACGGCGATGACGGTCAGGACGAGGATCCCCAGGGTGAGCCGGGGCGAGCGCCGGTGCGCCGCCGCCATGAGGGGAACGAGCGCGCTGACGACGAGGTAGACCCCGAGGAACCACAGCGGGCGCCCGATCCAGTACGACCCGTCCGCGACGAGCTGCGCGGGCGTGCCGGCGAGCGCGGCGGCGCCGAGGAAGACCCCGACGCCGGCGAACATCAGCAGTCCGGGCACGAGCAGGCGGCCGATCCGCTCGCCGGCGAAGTCGGCGGCGGTGGCGCCGCGGGCCTGCATCCGCTGCCAGAGCCGCATGGAGGCGAAGCCGCCGACGACGAAGAACAGCGGCATCACCTGGATGACCCAGGTGAGCGGTCCGAACCACGCCTCGTCCTGGATGGGCGTGCCGATGACGACGCCGCCCGTCGGCGAGGACTCGATGCTCGCCACGAGGAGGTGCAGCGCCACCACGACGCAGACGCACACGACGCGGACCAGGTCGATCACCGGATCGCGTCCGCTCAGCGCCGTCCGCGGGACGGCGGGCCGGGGGGAGCGTTCGTGACGGGGGACGCGGGGCGCGGAGGCCTGCGCGTCGCGGGGTGCGGCCGAGGCGGGGAGCAGAGCGGACACCGGGTCCTCCGTTCGGTACGGCCCTCCGGTCGGCGGGCACTGGTCAGACCGTACGGATCAGGTGCCCGTCCTCTCGTCCCTCTGAGGTATCCGCGACCCCCTACCGCGGTACTGTTCCTGCGCCGCCTGTCGTCTGCGCGCTGCGTTTCGTCTCGTCGCTGCGCTCCTCGCTCAACGACCGGTGCGGTGCCGGGTCGTTGAGCGAGCGCAGCGAGTCGAAACGCGTGTGCCCTCTTTCGGTCGTTGAGCGAGCGCAGCGAGTCGAAACGCGTGTGGTGCGTTCTCTCGGTCGTTGAGCGAGCGGAGCGAGTCGAAACGCGTGTGCCTTCTCTCGGTCGTTGAGCGAGCGGAGCGAGTCGAAACGCGTGTGGTGCGTTCTCGGTCGTTCAGCGAGCGCAGCGAGTCGAAACGCGCGTGCCCTCTCTCGCTCTCGGTCGTTGAGCGAGCGCAGCGAGTCGAAACGCGTGCGTCCTCGCTCGGCCCTACCCGCGCTCGCCGGGCGTGATCAGGCCGGTCTCGTACGCCAGCACGACGGCGTGCACGCGGTCGCGGAGGCCGAGCTTGCCGAGGACGCGACTGACGTGCGTCTTCGCGGTCTGCTCGGCGATGAACAGGCGTCCGGCGATCTCGGTGTTGGACAGTCCCTCGGCGATCAGGAGGAACACCTCGCGCTCCCGGTCGGTGAGCTCGGCGAAGACGGCCGCCTGCGGGCGCGGGCGGGCCGCGGTGCGGGTCAGCTCCTGCACGAGCATGGTCGTCACCCGCGGCGCGAGGAGGGCCTCGCCCCCGTGCACGGTGCGGACGGCCTCGACGAGCTGCGCCGGGGTCGCGTCCTTCAGCAGGAATCCGCTCGCTCCGGCGCGCAGCGCGTCGAAGACGTAATCGTCGATGTCGAACGTGGTCAGCATGACGATCCGCGGATACGGAACGATCGCCGGATCCGAGAGGATCTCGCGGGTGGCGTCGATCCCGTTGAGGACGGGCATCCGCACGTCCATGAGCACGACGTCCGGCTGCAGGCTCCGCACCCGCTGGCGCGCCTCGGCGCCGTCCGCGGCCTGCCCGGCGACGGTGATGTCCGGCTGGGCGTCGAGGATCGCGGCGAGCCCGACGCGGAACATCTCCTGGTCGTCGACGACCAGCACGCGGATCGGGTGCGTCATGCGCTCTCCTCGGTCGGATCGTCGGACCCGGGGGCGGCAGCGGGATCCGTGGCGCGGGGCGGGTGAGGCTCCGCGGGGGCGGCGGGCTGGTCCTCCAGCGGCACCTGCACGACCACGGCCCATCCGCGGCCGCGCGGCCCCGCCACGACGCTACCGCCCACGAGGCCGACGCGCTCGTTCATCCCGGCGATCCCGAATCCGGGACGCGACCGCTCCGCCGGCCGTGCGCCGCTGCCGTCGTCGATCACCTCGAGCAGGAGGGTCCGTCGGCCACCCGGGGCGCGGTCCTCCTCCAGGATCACGCGCACGTGGGATCCGGGGGCGTGCCGGACGGCGTTGCTCAGTCCCTCCTGCGCGGCGCGGAAGACGGCGAGCTGGACGGCGGCGTCGGGAAGCGGCACCGGGAGCGTGATCTGCGGCGTCACGCGGACCCCGGCGGCGCGGGTCCGTTCGACGAGCTCGTCGAGGTCGCCCAGCGTCGGCTGCGGTGCCGTGAGCTGCTCGCCCTCGTCGCGGAGGACCCCGAGGAGCTGACGCATCTCGATGAGGGCGGTACGCGCCCCGGTGGCGATGGCATCGAACTCGGCGGCGACGGGAACGGGCAGATCCGGATGCCGGTACACGGCGGACGATGCCTGCATGTGGACGATGGACATCGAGTGTGCGACGACGTCGTGCATCTCCCGGGCGATCCGGCGCCGCTCGGTCGCCCAGCGCACCCGGCCGGACTCGACCTCGGCCTCCTCCCGGGCCCGGACGAGATCGCCGCGGACCATCCGCCACTGGGCGATGCCGATCGCCAGCACCATCACCACCAGGGCTTCGGCGCTGATCGCGATGTTCACGGCCCAGTTCGCCTCGGCGCCCAGCCGCAGGGCGATGCCGACGAGCAGCGCGGCGAATCCGAGCAGGAATGCCGTCACCGGCACGATCCAGGCCTCGCGCAGGCCGAGGACGAGCAGCAGGGCCGAGAAGGTGATCATGCCCGGCACAGGGAGCGGCCACGGGGCCCCGGTGGCCACGTCGGCGGTCAGGGCGATCACGAGCATGCCGAGGGCGTGGGCCGCGATCCCGAGCCGGGGGAGGGCGACGGCCAGGGCGAGCCCTCCGCACTGCAGCAGTGTTCCGACCATCGCGGCGACCACGGGCACACCCGAGACCGCGGCGTTCACCGGCGTGCCGACGGCGAAGAGGATCACTGCGGCGGCCAGGGTGATCCATCCCAGGCCGGGGGTCGCGGGCGGGCGGCGGGTCGCCGACGCGCGGATCGTGCGCCACTCGGCGCGGAGGCGGTCCTCCGCGTAGACCGGTACGGCCTGCGACGACGGTCCCGTGCCCGTCGGCGACCCGAGGGCGCCGCCGTGCGCGG
>NZ_BCRA01000115.1 GCF_001552355.1 Microbacterium resistens NBRC 103078 | reverse complement strand
CCGTCAGAGCGAGGATCTGCGCCGGCAGCTCCTCGCTCTCACGCTCCACAGCGGCCAGCTCCTCCGCGGCCTCCGTCGCCTCCCGCCGTGCCTCGGCGAGCTCACGTTCGCGTTCCGGGTGGCTCTGTTCGAGGTCCGCGGCCCTCTGCCAGGCGCCGCTCTCCCTCGTCCGCTCGGAGGCCCAGGCACGAAGGGCGGCGGCCTCCGCGTCGGGACCGACGGTCTCGTCCGCATACCGCTCCCATGCCGCTCGGGCCGCGTCCTCCGCCTGGACCGCCGCCTTCTCGGCCGCCTGCGCGCGCGAGGCCGTCATGAGCACGGCCCGCAGCGCCTCGGCCGACCGCGCTCGGTCCCGCCGCTCGCGGTCCTCGGCGACGCGCTCCGCCTCGGCGTCCAGCGCGGCGAGCGCCGCGCGCGCACGATCCCGTTCGGTCTGCGCCTGACGTTCCTCCTTCGCGGTCGCAAGACGCTCGTCCGCGGCGGCGAGCGCCGACTCGGCCGCGTCTCGCTCCGCGCGCAGCCTCTCGACGCGGTAGTCGGCGCGCGCGAGCGCCCGCCGCAGCGCGGCGATCCGTTCGGGCGTGCTCCGTGCCCCGATGCCGGTCGGGGCAGCCTCGCCGGTCCCCTCGTCCGAATCGGATCGCCGCGGCTCTCCGGCGGGCGTCGAGTCTCCGACATCGGCGCCGTCCTCGTCCCCGGCGGCGGTACGACCGTGCAGACCGGCGCCGTCCACGATCCGCTCGGCCTCCGCCAGTCGCGCCTCGACCGTCGCCCGGCGACCGCCCAGCGCCGCCTCCGCGGCACGGCGTCGGTCCTCGAACCGGGTCTGGTAGTCCTCGAACCGCTCGGTGCCGAACAGGCGGCGAAGCAGGGCGAGCCGATCGCGGCTGTCGGAGAGCAGGAAGTCGGCGAACCGGTTCTGCGCGAGCAGGATGACCTGCAGGAACTGCTCCTGGGTGAGTTGAAGGATGTCGGCGAGCTCGTTCGCGACGTCGACCGCCCGAGCGGCGCGGCCGACCCACCCGGCATCGGTGTGCTCCTCCAGGGCGACCGCGGCCGCCTGCTTGGTCAGACCGCCGCCGCGTTTGGCCGGTCGGAGGTACTCCGGCGAGCGCGTGACCCGGAAGCGCCCCGCGACCGTGCTGAACTCGACGACGACCTCCGTCGGGTCCTCCGGCTCGCAATGATCGCTGCGCAGCCGCTTCTCGCCGCCGTCGTACCGCGGGACCCCGCCGTACAGGCCGAAGCAGACGGCATCGAGAATGCTCGATTTCCCGGCCCCGGTGCGTCCGGCGATGAGGAAGATGCCGTCGTCCGAGAAGGCGTCGAAGTCGATGACCTGACGGCGCAGGAACGGCCCGAAGCCTTCGATCTCCAGACGATGCAGTCGCACTAGACGAGTGCCTCTGCCCGGACCCGGTCGTCCACGACCTCCTGGATCAGGAGCCGTTCCGCCTCGCTGGGCCCGACGCCCGCGCGCACGTGGGAGAGGAACGCGTCGATCCGGTCCGTGTCGGTGAGGGCGGCCCGCAGCCGCTGCGCGTACGAGCGCTCGTCGCGGGCGTCCGCGCCCGCCGGCTGGTGCTGGACCAGTGCGCAGAAGGGGAAGCGCTCGCGCAGGCGCCGCATCGGCTCGTGCTGAGGCACGGCGTCCGTGTAGACCGCGCAGACCCAGTCGTCCGCGTGCGCCGCCGCGTTCTCCTCGGAGAGGATCTCGTCCAGCGGTCCGGTCAGGGTCACGAGCCGCCGCGGCACCGGCAGGGCGAGCCACGTGACGTCCGCGAGCCCGTCGGCGTCGAGCTCGACCAGCCAGGAACCGCGCTCCTTGTGCTGCTCGCCGAAGCTGTAGTGCAGCGGCGCGCCCGCGTAACGGACGCCTTCGCTCAGCGTCTGCCGCCCGTGGATGTGCCCCAGCGCCACGTAGTCCGCGCCGTCGAACACGGACAGCGGCACCATGTCGATCCCGCCCTGTCGGATCTCCCGCTCCAGCCCGACGGTCGCGTCCACTCCGGCGGCGAAGCAGTGCGCGACGACGACCGATCGCCCGGGGTGCGCCTCCTGCCCCGTCCGCACGAGCGACATCGCGTGCGCCAGGGTCTGCGCCTGCGTGCGCAGCGGGGGCGCCTCGGCGTCCTCGGCCCAGTGCTGACGGACGATCGCCGGCTCGAGGTAGGGCAGCCCGAAGAACCGCACGGGGCCGTGCTCGTCCTCGATCGTGATCGGCGTGGCGATCCCCCGCGGGTCCGTGACGACGTGGATGCCCTCGCGCAGCAGCCGGGACTGGAAGCCGAGCCGGGCGGCGGAGTCGTGGTTGCCGCTGGTCACGATGATCTGCGCTCCGGCGTCGTGCACTGCGGCGAGGGTGTCCGTGAGCAGCGTGTAGGCCGGCGCGGCCGGGGTCGCCGAGTCGAAGACGTCCCCCGCGAGGAGGACGACGTCCACATCGTGCTCCCGCACCTGCGCGACCAGTGCGCCCAGCACCTCGGCCAGCGCCGCGAGCGTCGAGTGCCCGTGGAACGTGCGGCCGATGTGCCAGTCGGAGGTGTGCAGGATCCTCATGCCACCCACGGTACGGAGAGGGTCCGACATCGCCGCTGAGGCGTGCCGCGAACCCGTCCGCCGCCCCGCGGGTCGGGGACGCGGCGCCGCGCCCGCTCCGGGGAACCGGACGGAAGCGCGGCGCCCGCTCCGGGGAACCGGACGGAAGATCCCCTGACCCGCCCTCGTCCGAGGACCGGCACACGGTGGTGCGACCTGCGCGGTGCGCGATCACCTGTGCGGGGTGCGGGGCTGCGCTGTGCGAGACAGGGGCTGCCCTCCGCCCGACAGGGCCGGATTGACCCTCCGGCAGGGTTCGTGCCCGCTTCCTCGGACTACCGACTTCCGTCCGCTCGACCTCACTCCCTCAGATCGTTGGTCCAGTTGGCCTGCTGGATCCGCGTGTCGAGCTCGCGCAGCTCGCGCGCGACATCGTCGGCCCGGGCGCGCAGCTCGGCGACGGGCAGCGCGGGGAACTGGCGCAGCTCGGAGCGCATCTGCCGCATCAGCCCGTTCGAGCCGGACGCGGCGGCGGCCGCCTCCGTGAGAAGGGCGTGCCGCAGGCGCAGCACGTCGCGCGCAGCGAGCGCGTCGGTCATGGTGCCGTCGGCGCCGAGATCGAGGCCTGCATTGGTGGCGTTGATCCGTCGGATGAGGTCGCGGAGGCGTTCCAGCGCCTCCTCCGCCTCCGCCAGCAGCGCGCCGGCGTCCTCCGCGGGCTCCTCCCCCTCCTGGAACCGCGCGTTCGTCGCGATCCGGGATCGGAGCTGCTCGATGCGGCGCTGCAGGTCCGCGCGCGCCGCCAGGGCCTCGGCGAGTCTCATGCCGTCATCCTCGCATCCCGTGGCGCCGCCTGTCTCGGCCGTGCCCCGGCCGGGCGCGCGGCGATCATGACGCTGTGTTACGCACCCCGCCTCGGCCGTGTCCTCGCCGCGCGGCCGTCAGCGGACGCGCAGGAGGGAGGCGTGCTCGGGGTGCGCGGCGAACCAGTCCGCGACGTACCAGCACACGGCGTCGACCTTCCGGTCCCCGCGCGCGGCGATGTCCGCCACCGCGCCCGCCACGACCCGTGCCGCATGCCCGGAGCCGCGGAACGTCGGGATGGTGAAGGCGCGGGTGAGCGCGATGGTGCGCCCGTCGTCGCGGAAGTCCAGGACGCTCAGCAGCTCCCCGCCGCGGGTGAGGGTGTACCGCGACGCGTCGTCCTCCCTGGTCACCAGGTACTCGGTGTCATCCGTCTTCGTCACGCCGCCACGCTACGCCCCGCCGCCGGGGTCGGGGGCCGGTTCGCCTCGTATGTACTCATCTCCGCGGAGAGCCCGTTTTGACACATGCGGACACCGTCGGTAATAATCGGCCCCATGACCACCAACGCACGCCCCATGTCCGCCCAGGAGGCGAACGGGACGACCGGCATGATGATGGCCGGCCGCGTTGGCATGTGTTGCCGAATGTGCTGCTGAACGATTCAGCCACCCGCCCGACTCGCTCTGTCGTGATCTTCGCGAGCTGAGTCACCGAGCACCCACCCGCGTGCTCGCCCCGGCCCTACCGGTCACTTCCGCAACACATCAGACCCGTCCGCGACGCGTCGTCCTCACTCGAACCATCGACGACCGACGTCGCCGGGTCCGTTCCCAAGGACTCATCATCATGTCGAACACCGCCCTCCTCGAGCGTCCCGCCACCGCCCCGACCCGTCTCCACGTCGTGCCGAACACTCAGATCGACGCCCCCGCCGAATCCTCGGCCGCCCAGCTTCCCACCACCCGTGCCCCGCGCGGTTTCGCCCTCTACGTCGGCATCGACGAGCTGAAGGCGGCGACCGCGGGGGTCAGCCTGCCCCTCCTCGTCGACGCCCTGCGCCGCACCCTCGCAGAGCTCGCGCCCGAGGCCGAGACGCACGCCACCGTCGCCCTCGCCCCGCAGACCGCCGGCGGCCGGGATCTCGACGTCGTCCGTCTCGCCCTGCACGAGCCCGGCGCCATCGCGCGCTCCAAGGCCGCCGCCGAGGAGCGCGACGAGGACGAGGGCGGCGTCGTGGTCGACATCTCCCGCAAGCGCGTCCTCATCGACGGAGAGTCCGCCTCGTTCACCTACAAGGAGTTCGAGCTGCTGCAGTACCTGGTTCTCCGCGAGGGCAGCACGATCGAGCGCAGCGAGCTCGTGTCCGCCCTGTGGCAGGCCCCCGAGGACGAGACCCCGGGCGAGCGCACCATCGACGTCCACGTGCGCCGTCTGCGGGCCAAGCTCGGCCGGTACGAGGACATCGTGCGCACGGTGCGCGGGGTCGGATACCGTTTCGACCGTCACGCCGACGTCGTCATCCGCTACGGCCACGGCACCCCCTCGCCCGACCGCTTCTGACCCGCCGGGCCGCTTCTGATCCGCCGGGCCGCGGCGTCCGCGCCGGGTTCCGTGCGATCGCAGTGGTCCCGGCACCGCGCATGGGAGTCGTGCCGGATCGACGGCATGTCGGCTCCCGGACGGCCGACCGCGCCTCGTCCGTGATGCCGGCGGGCCGGCCGAGCGGACGATGTCGCCGCGCCGACGTAGGGTGATCGCATGACGATCGTCCGCACCGCGCGCACCGGGCCCCTCCCGACGCCGCGGCACACGGAGCGTCCGAGGGAGACGGTGTATCGCCCGCGCCACCCGCTCGATCTGCATGCGACGGTGGCGGTGCTCCGTCGCGGCGGGACGGACCCGACGATGGCGGTCGACGGACCTGTGATCTGGCGGGCGTCCCGCACCCCCGCCGGTGTGGCGACCCTGGCGCTGCGCGCCGTCTCGGGCGAGGTGAGGGCGACCGCGTGGGGGCCGGGCGCCGGGCACGCACTCGACCAGGTGCCACGGCTGTGCGGCGCCGCGGACGACGCCGCGGGCTTCGACGCCTCCGCGCACCCGCTCGTCGCTGAGGCGGCCCGACGGAACCCGGGCCTCCGCCTCGCTCGCACGGACCAGGTGTTCGACGCCCTGGCGAGCTCCGTCCTGGAGCAGAAGGTGACGGCCATGCAGGCCTTCGGCGCCTGGCGCGCCCTGGTGTCCCGCTTCGGCGAGCGCGCCCCTGGCCCCAC
>NZ_BCRA01000114.1 GCF_001552355.1 Microbacterium resistens NBRC 103078 | reverse complement strand
GGGCCTGGCACCGCGCGGGCGTCCAGCCGCCGCAGTCGCGGACCATCGTGCGTGCGGCGGAACGCGGCGAGCGCATCGCCTCCGCCGTGCTGCAGGCGGCGGGCGGGGACGCGCGGGACGCGGTCCTCACGAGCCTTCCCGGGATCGGCGCCTGGACCTCGGCCGAGACGCGGATCCGCGCGCTCGGCGATCCGGACGCCGTCAGCGTCGGCGACTACCACCTCGCGCACGAGATCGGCTACGCCCTCACCGGCAGCAGGACGGACGACGAGGGGATGATCGCCCTCCTCGCCCCGTGGGCGGGTCAGCGCCAGCGCGCGATCCGGATGATCCTCGCCAGCGGCGTCGTCGAGCCCCGGCGGGGTCCGCGTCTGGCCCCCGAGGACCACCGCGATCGCTGACCGGCGCTTCACCCGGAACCCCCTCTCCTCGCCGACACCCCCTCGTAGATACGCGTCTCAGCGGGGGTCTGGGCGGGCAGAAGGGGTTTCGGCGCCGGACGAGGGTTCGGGCTGGCCGAGGGGGCGGCGGGCAGAAGGGGTTTCGGCGCCGGACGAGGCCGTGACGGGCGACGCCTAGACTGGCGGGATGCAGACTCCGCGGCGCACCGGCCTCCGGATCCTCGTGACGCTCGGCTTCCTCGTGCTGGGGATCGTCGTGGGACTCATCCTGCAGAACGTCGTCCTCGCGCTCGTCCTCGCCGCCTTCATCTGGACGATCTGGTTCCTCGGATTCGAGACCCGCCGCGGGCGCAACACCGGTGTGAACGACGAGGACAACGGCATCCAGCTCTAGCCGCCCCTCCCCCGTCCCCACCCTCCCCGCCGAGTGGTCGGTTTCTGCGGGTTCGCGGGCCGGGAACCCACAGAAACTGACCACTCGACCACCGCGCGTCGATGCGGACGTCCCGGGCCAGTAGTCGCCGGGTCAGTAGTAGACCGCGAGGGGGCCGTGCGGGCCGTCGACGACCCGGACGGGAGTGTCGAAGACCCGCGTCAGCACCTCGTCGGTCATGATCTGCGCGGGCGGGCCGAACTCCACCACGCGCCCGTCCTTCATCGCGCAGATGTGATCGGCGTAGTGCCCCGCGAAGTTGATGTCGTGCAGCACCACCACGATCGTGCGGTCGAGCTCCTCCGCCGCCCGGCGCAGGTGCTTCATCATCTGCACGGCGTGGCGGAGGTCCAGATTGTTCAGCGGCTCGTCGAGCAGCACCGCCTCGGTCTCCTGGGCGAACACCATCGCCACGTACGCGCGCTGACGCTGGCCCCCGGAGAGCTCGTCCAGATAGCGCGACTCGAGCGGGCCGAGCTCCAGGAAGTCGATCGCGCGGCTGATGATCTCCTCGTCGACGCGCGTCAGCCGCCCCTTCGAGTACGGGAACCGGCCGAAGCCCACGAGCTGGCGCACGGTCAGCCGGGTGACGAAGTGGTTCTCCTGCCGGAGGATCGAGACGATCTTCGCCAGGTCGTTGGACGGCGTGCGCGCCACGTCCATCCCGGCGATCTCGATCGCCCCCTCGTCCATCCCCATCAGTCGGCCGGCCATGGTCAGCAGCGTCGACTTGCCCGCGCCGTTGGGACCGATGAGCGCCGTGACCCCGCCCCGCGGGATCCGCAGGTCGACAGGTCCGATCCCGACCTCGGTGCTGTACTGGCGGCGAACGCCCTCGAGCGTGATCACAGACGCCCCTTTCTGAGGATGACGATGAGGAAGACGAGACCGCCGACGAACTCGATGATGATCGACACCACGCCCTGCGCGGAGAAGATGTTGCGCATCACGAAGTAGGCCCCGGTGAGGATCGTGAACGCGGTCAGCACCGCGATCGGGAAGACCAGGCGGTGGTCATAGGTGTCGGCGAGCTGATAGGCGAGCGTGGCGACGAGGAACCCGAGGAAGGTCATCGGACCGACCAGCGCCGTCGAGGTCGCCATCAGCACCGCGACGAGGAACAGCACCACCATGAGCTCCCGCCGGTGGTTCAGCCCCAGGGACGTCGCGGTGTCCGCCCCCAGCGCCATGACGTTCAGCCGGCGAGCGCGTGCCCACAGCAGCGCCGCCGCCCCCGCGCACAGCGGGATGGCGAGGGGCAGGTACGCGGGATCCGCGTTGGAGACGTTCCCGAAGAGCCGCGCCGCCAGCACGTCGAACTCGCTGGGCGTGAGCAGGCGCTGCATGAACGTGGCGACAGCCCCGAGACCGCCGCCGATGACGATCCCGACGAGCAGCATGATCTGGAGGTTCGCGTAGCGGCCCGTGAGGAGCCACCCGTAGAGCAGCATCGCCAGCCCGACCATGATCGCGATCTGGAGGGTGAACTGCCACAGCCCCTGGATCGCGACGAGCCCCGCGATCCCGAACAGGTAGACCGAGGTCGTCTGCACGGCGCGGTAGAGGGACTCGAACCCCATGATCGACGGGGTGATGATGCGGTTGGTGGTGACGGTCTGGAACGCGACGGTCGCGACCGCCTGGCAGACGGCGACGATCGCGATGACGATCACGTTGTTCCATCGCCGGTTCGCGATCCGCCAGAACCCCTCCGAGCCGACGGGCATCGGGTTCCCCCACGCCAGCATCCCGAAGGCGAAGCCGAGCGCGAGCACCGCGAGGACCGACACCACGATCACGAAGCGCCGCCGGGTGTGCCGGGCCGGCAGCGCACCGGACGACCGCGCGGGCGCCGGGAGCGCGCGGGTCCGCATCGCCTCAGCCACGGCGACGCTGCCTCAGCAGGAGCAGGACGAACACGACGGCGCCGACGATCCCGAGCACGAGGGACACCGGGACCTCGAAGGGCATGATGATCGTCCGTCCGATCAGGTCGCACAGGGTCACCACGCCGATCCCGAGCAGGCAGACCCACGGCAGATTGCTGCGCAGGTCGTCGCCGCGGATCATCGACACGAGGTTCGGCACGATGAGGCCCAGGAACGGGAGGTTCCCGACCACGACGGTCACCACGCCGGTGACCACGGCGATCAGGACGGTGCCGAGCAGGATCATCCGGTCGTAGTTCACGCCGACGTTCGTGGCGATCTCCTCGCCGAGCCCCGCCACGGTGAGCCGGTCGGCGACGACGAACACGATGACGCCCACGATCGCGACGATCCACAGCATCTCGTACTGTCCGCGCAGGACGGAGGTGAAGCTGCCGGCGAACCAGACCCCGAGGCTCTGCAGCGTGTCGGTCGAGAGCGCGACGTAGGTGGAGACGGAGCCGATGACGGCGCCCAGCATGATCCCGACGATCGGGACGATGAGGGAGGAGCGGAGCGTCACCCGACGCAGGAACAGGAAGAAGACCATGGTCCCGACGAAGGCCGCGAGGATCGCGCCCGCCATCCGGAGCGGGAGCGGGGCGTTAGGCACGAGGATCATCACGGCGAGGAGGCCGAGGCCCGCCCACTCGGTCGTGCCGGTCGTCGTGGGCTCGACGAAGCGGTTCTGGGTGAGCATCTGCATCACGAGCCCGGCCATCGCCATCGAGGCGCCGGCGAGGACGAGCGCGATCGTGCGCGGGATGCGGGTGATCTGGAACATCTCGGCGCCGTCCGAGGAGCCGGCGATGTCGTAGACGCCGACGGCGAGGGAGGCGGCGAGCAGGACGGCGACGACGAGGACGCCGATGAGCAGCCGGACGTCGAAGAGCCGGCCGCGGGAGCGCGTGGGGGAAGCGGTGGCGGAGGTCATGGGGGCGAGTCGGCGGCGGCGTCCGGAGCGGTCCGGACGCCGCCGCCTCAGGCGTTCTTTCGTCTTACTTCTTCGCGGCCTTCTCGAGCGCGTCCGCGAAGTCGTTGAGGAAGGTCGTGTAGGTCTGGATGCCCTCGTTCAGGTAGGTGTCGGCGGGCATGTAGATGATGTGCCCTTCCTTGACGGCGGTGACGTTCTTCAGCGCCTCCGAGCTCTCCAGGATCTGCGCGGCCTGCTTGTAGTCCGGCTGGTCGGCGGCGAACACGGCGTCGCGGTCCATCACCAGGATCCAGCTCGGGTTCGACTCGGCGATCGCCTCGACCGAGATGTCGTCGCCCTGGTGGTCGGTCGACGAGTCGGCGACCTCGAGGGCCGGGGTCAGGTCGAGGAAGTCGAACACGGGGCCGAGCGTGCGACCGACGGTCGGGGCGACGTAGCCGATCTCGCCCCCGGAGGTGATGACTCCCATGACGCTCTGGGACGAGTCGTACGCCTTCTTGGCCCGCTCGACGGCCTTGTCGAAGTCCTTGACGAGCGCGTCGGCCTCCTTCTGCTTGCCGAAGACCTCGCCGAGCACGGTGACCTGGCGCTTGAGCTCCTCGTCGAAGGGCTCGCCCTCGCGCGGGTCGAGCTCGAGCACGGTCGCGTCCGGCACGAGCTGGGCGAAGTCGTCGTGGTACTGGCTGAAGCGCTGACCGTTGATGATCAGGTCGGGCTCGACGGCCACGACCGCCTCCAGGTCGGGCTCGTTGTGCGTTCCCAGGTCGATGATCTTGTCGTCCTTGGTGTACGGGTTGCCGTCCGACATCAACGAGACGGCGGCGGCGGAGAGCTCGATGCCCCAGTCGTTGAGCGTCTGGAACGTGCGGTTGTCCGTGGCGACGACCGACGAGGGCGGTGTGGCGATGGTGTGCTCGCCGTTGTTGTCCTCGACGGTGACGGTGCTCGACGCGCTGCTCGGGACGGTCGTCGGCTCCGCGGCGGGTGCGGCCGAGCATCCGGCGATCGCGAGGAGGGAGACGAGGCCGACACCGGCGGCGGTGAGCGTTCTGGGCACGGACATGGAAGGACTCCTGTTCTGCTGCTGTGCGAGGGTCGTCGGCAGGTGGCACCGGTATGTAGGTAAGCCAACCCTAATCTGACGGATTCAGGCTAACCTACGGATATGACTTCGTCGAACCCGACCCCCTCGTTCACGATCGAGCGGCGCCCGCTCGACCTCCGCTTCCGCACCGTCGCGCTGGCCGAGCGCGAGTGGGTGACCCCGGCGTACGTGCGGGTGCGCCTCCAGGGCGCGGACCTGGCCGGCTTCGACTCCCCCGGCGCCGACGACCACATGCGACTCTTCTTCCCGGACACGATCCCCGACACCGTGGAGGAGCTGCGGGCGTCGCCGAGCCGGGAGTACACGCCGCTCGCCTGGGGCGAGGACTGGCTGGACGTCGAGTTCGCCGTGCACGGCGACGAAGGCGTGGCCGCCCCCTGGGCGGCGACCGCGCCCCTCGGCGCGCGGATCGGCGTGGGCGGACCACGGGGTTCGGCGGTCGTGACCGGCTCGCCCGCGGGGTGGTTCCTCGCCGGGGACGAGACGGCGATCCCGGCGATCCGGCGCTTCGCGGCGCTCATCCCGGCCTCCGCCCCGGCCCGCATCGTGATCGAGACCCGATCCGCCGAGACACAACTGGCCGTCGACGCCCCCGTGGCGGTCGAGTGGCTGCACCGTGGCGATGCCCCCGCGGGAACCGCCCTGATCCGGTACCTCGACGCGCTGACCGAGGACGACGCGGTCGCGGCGGACCCGTTCTGCTTCATCGCCGCCGAGCAGGCCGTCGTCAAGCCCGGCCGTGCGCTGCTGGAGCGCTGGGGCGTCGACACGTCGCGCGCCGTCGTGAAGGGGTACTGGAAGCGCGGCGAGGCCGAGTACCACGCCCCGCACTGAGTCGCCGGCCGCGATCGGCACCCCTGGTCCCGCTCCGCACACGGCTTCCGCGGATCGCTGTGGCGATCGGGACGCAGTGTGCAGATCGGGCACGGATCCGCCAGACTGGCCCCCATGCCCGTCTTCGATCACCTCGGCGTCAGCGTCGAGGATCTCGCCCGAGGGATCGCGCAGTTCGATCCCGTCATGACCGCACTGGGGTTCGAGCGCAGCGACATCGAAGGGTCGTCCGCCTGGTGGAAAGAAGGCGAGACGGAGTTCATCGTCTTCGCCGCCCGCGAGCCCGGAAGCGGCCCGCACCGCCACGGCCGCGTCGGCTGGCAGCATCTCGCCTTCGCCGTCGACTCCCGCGAGGAGGTGGACCGTCTGCACGCGATCGCCGTGGCGGCGGGGTGGAACGTCGTCCGCGAACCGAAGCTCTATCCGCGCTTCTCGGACCGGTACTACGCGTCCTTCCTGGAGGACGACAACGGGATCCGGATCGAGTTCATGCACAACCCGCCGCGCGAGACGGTCGACACGGCCGTGCCATGACCGACCGGTACGTGCAGGACGAGGATCGCGTCGACGCGCGCCCGGCGAGGCCCAACGGCACGGCGGTCCTGATCGTCGCCGGCTCCAGCGGTCGGATGGAGACCGCGCGGGCCGAGCTCCTCGCGAGCCAGGGGGTGCACGCCAGGACCATCCGCTGGTTCGGCGGCGCGGCGCAGCGCCCCGCCCCGCACGAGGTGCCGTTGGAGATCTTCGCGGCAGAGGCCGAGTCCCTGCGCCACCATCACGACCGCGTCGTCCTGATGGGGACGTCGTTCGGCTCCGAGGCGGTGCTCCTGACCGCGTCCGCCGAGCCCGTGGACGCCGTGATCGCCATCGCGCCCAGCTCCGTCATCTGGCCCGGTCTCCTCGACGGCGGCTGGTCCTCGCACTGGACCCTCGGCGGGCGAGCCCTCGCAGCCGTGCCGTTCGACGGCGACTGGACCCCGGAGACCGACCCTCCCGCCTTCCGCTCGCTGTACGAGCGGAGCCTCGCCGCCCACGAACGGGCCGCCGCCGGTGCGGAGAGCCCGGAGATCCCGGTGGAGAGGATCGACGGCGAGGTGCTCCTCGTCCACGGAGGGGACGACCGGGTGTGGCCGAGCGATGCCTTCGCCCAGCGCATCGTCCGCCGCCGTCGTGCCGCGGGGCTCGACACCGCCGTGATCGCCCACCCGGATGCCGGGCATCGGCTCGTCCTCCCCGGAGAGCGACCGCCCGCCGGCGGGACCCGGATGCAGCGGGGAGGGAGCGAGGCCGCGGACCGGGCGCTCGGGCTGCTCGCGTGGCCCCGGATCCGCGACCTGCTGCGCATCCGCGCGCTCTGACGACCCCACGACGGCCGTCGGCGGTCGATGCCCGCGGACGCGGCGCACGACGACGGGCGCCGGGACCAGACGTCGTCCGCGCCGCCTGTGCCCGCGCGGTCGCGGCCCGGCGCAGGCATCGCGTACACTCGACGCCATGGGAACTCTGTGCAGCGCTCACGTCGGTGTGCGCTTCTACGGCTACCGCGACCGCCGCGCCTGACGGCGCGTTGACGCTTCGCTAGCCCAGCCTCTCGCGCCGACGCCGGTCGACCTGCACCCGCACGGTCTCACCGGTCCGCGTGCCTCCGCGCGTCCTCTCTGAGACGCCGCACGCCGTCGTCCCGGTGACCCTTCCGGGTGCTCCCCTCAACCCTGGAGAGCGCCATGCGTCGTCATCCCCCGTCCTCTCGTCCCCCTCGCCCGACCCCTTCCCGTCATCGCAGCGGATCGACCCGCGTCCGACCTCCGGCGCCGCCCGAGGTGCCGTCGTCCGACGAGCCGCGCTCCCGTCACGGCGGACGCCACGAGCTCGGGCAGAACTTCCTCGCGCACCCGCCCACGGCCCGGTCGATCGCCGACCTGGTCGCCGCGACCCGTGGCCCGATCCTCGAGATCGGTCCGGGAGACGGCGCGCTCACCGCCCACCTGCTGCGTCTGGGACGCCCCGTCACCGCCGTGGAGATCGACGAGCACCGCGTCCGTCGACTCCGGGAGCGGTTCGCCGGCGCGCCCCTGGCGGTGCATCACGGCGACGCCCTGCGGGCGCGCCTGGACGCGCCGGTGCTCGTGGGCAACATCCCGTTCCACCTGACCACGCCGCTGCTGCGTCGCATCCTCACCTCCGGGCAGTGGCGGCACGCCGTCCTCCTCACCCAGTGGGAGGTCGCCCGCAAGCGCGCGGGCGTGGGAGGGGCGACGATGCTCACGGCGCAGGCGGCACCGTGGTTCACCTTCGCCCTCCACGGACGCGTGCCGCGCGGGCGGTTCCGTCCGGTGCCCTCGGTCGACGGAGGGATCCTCGGGATCGCCCGCCGGCCCGACCCTCTCCTGCCACGCCGGGAGCAGCACGGGTACGAGCG
>NZ_BCRA01000113.1 GCF_001552355.1 Microbacterium resistens NBRC 103078 | reverse complement strand
CGGCCCCCGGCGCGACGGCGCCGGGGGCCGTCGGCGTGCGCCATAGACCGCGCCCCGCGCACCGATGTCGGCGGTGCGCCGTAGCGTGGACGAGGACCCGGGAGGAGAGTCCGCCGATGTCCGAACAGGTGCCCCCGGGGAATTCCGACATCCCGACCCACCGGTTAAAAGCCGGTTGCTCTGCCTCTGAGCTACGGGGGCCCGTGCCGACTCAGAAGACCTGCGGCACGTGCCGACAGTCTAAGCCACTCGCCGAATTCAACCGGAAAGCTCGCGACGATCATCGCGGAGATCGCACGATGCGACGTGCGGTGCCGCAACTGCCATGCGATCGTCACCTACGAGCGGATGGGCGGCTCCTGGCGCACCCGCGCCTCCCCGCACCGGCCGCCGTGACCGGCCGCGGGTCGTGGGTTCGAGCCCCACGGGGCCCACCGGTCAGGCGGCGGACGGCACGGCGAGCCGCGTCGTGGTGTGGAAGGCGCGGTTCCAGCGCAGGAGCGGCACGCCCTCCTCGGGAGCGCTGCCGCGCGTGACCTCCCCCACGAGCAGCATCTGGTCGTTGACAGGCGTGGTCGAGTGGGTCGTGCACCACAGCGTCACGAGCGCATCGGGAAGGAAGAGCGGTCCCTCCGCGGAGGCGACGGCGCCCGCCTCGCCCAGCGCGTCCAGGCGCTCGGCGCGCGTGCCCGGAGAGGTGAGCCGCCGCACCAGCGGCAGGTGGTGCGCGGCGAGCACCGACACCGCCCACGGCGCGCCGGCCGTGATCGCGGGCAACGCGTCGCGATCCTGCCCGACGGAGACGGCGAGGGTGAACGGGTTCACCGACGCGGTGAGCACCGACGCGGCGATGAAGAAGAGATCGTGGTCGTCGTCGCGGGTGGCGACGAGGGTGATGCCGCTGCCGTAACGGGCGAAGCTGTCGTACAGCGAGGGATCGACGGCGCTCACGCGACCACCGCCTCGGCCCGGGCCGCGATGTCCCTGAGCTCCCCACGGTCCGCGACCTTGATCCGCTCCCGCCCGCGTTCGGCGCCGAGCGCGCGCTCGTGCGCGTCGACCCGCAGCCAGCCGTCCCAGTCGACCGCGGTGACGCCGGCGGCCTCCCGCAGCGGGGGAAGCGGATCCCGGTCCGGCCCGTCGAGCGGGCGCCGCTCGAGATCCGCGACGAGCTGGGAGACGGTCTGCAGCGAGTCGGACTTCGTCGACCCGATCAGCCCCACCGGCCCCCGCTTGATCCAGCCGCTGACGTACAGACCGGGGATCGGCGTCCCGGCGCTGTCCAGCACGCGCCCCTGATCGTTCGGGATGCGGCGACGCACGGGATCGAAGGGCACGCCCGGCACCGGGCTCGACGCATACCCCACGGCGCGATACACCTGTCCCACCGGGTAGTGGCGCAGCTCCCCCGTGCCCTCGACGGTCCCGTTGACGAGGTGCCGCGTCCGCTCCACCGTGATGCCCTCCACGCGATCGGTCCCGTCCAGCCGCACCGGCGCCTGCATGAAGTGCAGGTGGATGCGCCGCGAGGCCGTCCGCGTCGCCGGATCCCGCTCCGACCACTCCCGGATCGTGCGCGCGACGATCCTCCGCTGGTTCGAGCTCTTCATGAGCTCCTCGCTGGAGCGGTCGAAGACCATGTCCGCCGGGTCCACGATGACGTCGACGTCCGCGACCTCGCCGAGCTCGCGCAGCTCCAGCGGCGAGAACGCGGCCTCCGCCGGCCCCCGGCGGGCGAACACGTGCACGTCGGTGATCCGGCTGCGACGCAGACCCTCGTGGACGTGGTCCGGGATCTCCGTGGAGAGCAGGTCGTCGGCGTGCTTGGCGAGCATCCGGGTGACGTCCAGCGCCACGTTGCCCGCACCGATGACGGCCACCTGCTCCGCGTCCAGCGGCCACTCCCGGGCGGCGTCCGGGTGCGCGTCGTACCAGGAGACGAACGCGGACGCGCCGAAGGATCCGGGCAGATCCACACCCGGGATCGGCAGCGGCGCGTCGTCGTCGGCCCCGGTGGTCAGGATCACGGCGTCATAGGCCGCGCGCAGCCGGTCGATGCCGATGTCCGTGCCGACGTCGACGCCGGCGACGAGCCGGATGTCCCGCCGGTCGAGGACCGCATGGAGCGAGTCGATGATCGCCTTGATGCGGGGGTGGTCGGGGGCGACGCCGTAGCGGACGAGACCGAACGGCACCGGGAGCCGCTCGAACAGGTCGACACGCGTGGGGAACGGCTGCTGGCGGAGGATGTCGGCGGTGAACACGCCGGCGGGGCCGGCGCCGACGACGGCGACGTTGAGGGGGCGGATCATGCGCGATGGGCTCTCTGGTACGGGGATCGGTGGGGGCCGGCCGGCGTCGTCCTCGTGGGCGCGCGACGACCGGCCCAGGCGGACGCCCGGATGCGGGCGTCCGCGCGCGGCGGCGGATGGCCGGGCGCGTCAGTTCGCGACGGCGGCGAAGCGCGCCGCGACGTCGGACCAGTTCGCGATCTCCCAGAACGCCTTCACGTAGTCGGCCCGGACGTTCTGGTAGTCCAGGTAGTAGGCGTGCTCCCAGACGTCCAGCTGCAGCAGCGGCGTGACGCCCAGCGGCACGTTGCTCTGCTGATCGAACATCTGGAACACGAGCGGCTTCGCGCCGAGACGGTCCCACGCGAGCACGGCCCATCCGGAACCCTGGACGCCGAGGGCCGTCGCGGTGAAGTGCGCCTGGAACTTCTCGAAGGAGCCGAAGGCGTCGTCGAGCGCCGCCGCGAGCTCGCCCTCGGGCCGGCCGCCGCCGTCCGGGGACATGTTCTGCCAGAAGACCGAGTGGTTCAGGTGCCCGCCGAGATTGAAGGCCAGGTCCTTCTCCAGCTTGTTCACGGCGGCGAGGTCGCCGCTCTCGCGCGCCTCCTCCAGCTGCTCGAGCGCGGTGTTCGCGCCCGTGACGTACGCCTGGTGGTGCTTGGAGTGGTGCAGCTCCATGATCCGCGCCGAGACGTGCGGCGCGAGCGCGGAGTAGTCGTAGGGCAGCTCGGGCAGTGTGTAGACGGCCATGCGATTCCTTTCCGAAAGGGTCGCGTCCACCGTAAAACCTCAAGTGCACTTGAGGTCAAATCGGCCGATCCGCGTCACCTCTCACTCGTCGTCCGCGTCGGCCAGACGGCGCGGCCCCGCCCCGAGAGCGGCGAGCGCATCGCCAGGGTTCAGCAGCGCGCAGGCCTTCATCGACAGGCAGCCGCAGCCGATGCACCCGGTCAGCTCGTGCTCCAGCCGCTCGAGGCGTCGGCGGCGCTCTTCGAGCTGACGCTTCCACGCCCGCGACGCGCGCTGCCAGTCCTCGTGGCTCGGCGTCCTGTCGAGCGGCACGGCGGCGAACGCCTCCTGGACGTCGGTCAGCGGGATGCCGAGGTTCTTCGCCACCGCGATCAGCGAGACGCGGCGCAGCATGTGCCGCGCGAACCGACGCTGATTGCCCGCGGTGCGCACGGACGCGATGAGCCCGAGGTCCTCGTAGTAGCGCAGCGCCGACACCGCGACACCCGTGCGCGCGCTCATCTCCCCGATCGTCAGCAGTTCCTCCGGCTCGTGCGCGGCAACCACGGGTCCTCCTTCGATTTGACCTCAAGTGCACTTGAGATCCTACGGTGAAGGACCGGACGAGAAGGAGGGCGGGAGCACCCATGACCTACGTGATCGCGCTGCCGTGCGTGGACCTGAAGGACCGCGCGTGCATCGACGAGTGCCCCGTGGACTGCATCTACGAGGGCGAGCGCTCCCTCTACATCCACCCGGACGAGTGCGTGGACTGCGGGGCGTGCGAGCCCGTGTGCCCGGTCGAGGCCATCTTCTACGAGGACGATCTCCCCGACGAATGGCAGGACTACTACAAGGCGAACGTCGAGTTCTTCGACGAGATCGGGTCCCCCGGCGGGGCCGCGCGGACCGGCCCGCTCCCGTACGACCACCCGCTGATCGCCGCCCTGCCCCCGCAGGAGCACGACGAGGACTGAGGTGGCACCAGGCCCGCGTCAGGCCCGGCGGGCCCGATGCCGGCGGACGGCGTCGCGATTGGCGCAGCGGACCGAGCAGTAGCGCTGCCGACCGTTGCGGGTGATGTCCACGATGACGTTGGTGCAGGGATCGGCCGCGCATCGACCGAGCCGGTGCATCCCCCGCGTGGCCAGATGCAGCGCCGTCCCCACAGCGATGACCGCGCGCAGCACGTACGGCAGGGCGTCGTCCGGATCCCGGTAGTGCAGGTGCCAGCCTTCGCCGTCGTGGTCGGTGAGATGCGGGTGCGCGGCGGCCTCGGCCATCATCCGGTTCAGGAGGACGGCGCGATCCGCCGGGTCCTCGGCGTCGACGACCCGCAGCCACTCGTCGATCACGGCGCGCGTGCGCTCATGGTCGTCCGGGGCGGCCCGGAAGACCATGGTCATGCCGAACCGCCGCGTGCGCGCCTCGATCCCTGCGCGGTCCGCGGGCCAGTCGTCCGCCAGCGACGCGGCCAGGAGCGTCGCGTACTCGCCGTAAGGGTTGAGATGCATAAGCCCATTACATCATCCTGGGCTCATGTCCGCTCCCGCCACGCGTCCCGTCCCTCTGCCGGCCCCCGTCGAGCGCACCGCCGCCCGGCACGAGCACGGGTGGATCTCCGAGTCCCGCCATCCCACCTCGGAGGGCGTGATCGTGTACGTACGCTGCACCGCCTGCGGCACCCGACGGGTCGATCTCGTCCCCACACCGACCCTGCCCCCGCTCGCCGTGAGCCGGGGCATCGGCGCGCCCGCCGACACCCCGCCTCCGCGCACGCCCGCGGCGCCCGGCCGCTGACGACCGGACCCCGCGGGTCGTGCGCACCGCCGCCTCAGACCGCCGAGACCGCTGCGGACACCCGCGCCGCCGCGGCCATCACGGCCGCGAGGGACGCCCCGAGCGTGGAGGCGTGCACGCCCGCCGCCCACGCGACCTCGTCGCCGCGGCGATACTCGAGCATCGTGAGCGCCTGCGCGTCGCTCCCCCGGTCGAGGCTCGTCTGGTGCAGGCTCAGGACGTCGACCAGGATGCCGCGCACCGCCAGCGCCGCCACGAGCGCCTCGACCGGCCCGATGTCGTCGAAGACCGAGTCGGCCCGGCCGCCGTCCGCCTCCAGCACCACCCGGGTGCGCGAGCGCCCGCCCTCCTCCGCCACGTCGAACCCGGCGAGCGCGACCGCTGAGGCGGGCGAGGCGAGGTATGCCGTCGTGAAGATGTCCCACAGGGCCGCCGCGGAGATCTCGTCCCCGGCCTCGTCCGCGTGCTCCTGCACGTGCCGGGCGAAGTCGATCTGGAGGCGGCGGGGCAGCTCGACGCCGTACTCGCTCTCCAGCAGGTACGCGATCCCGCCCTTGCCGGACTGCGAGTTCACGCGGATCACCGCGTCGTAGCTGCGCCCGATGTCCGCCGGGTCGATCGGCAGGTAGGGCACCCGCCAGGCGATCTCCCGCTCCGCGACGCCGGTCGAGCGCGCCCGCTCCCGGTGCTCCGCGAACCCCTTCCGGATCGCGTCCTGGTGCGTGCCGCTGAAGGCGGTGTGGACGAGGTCGCCGACGTACGGATGGCGCGGATGGACCTCGATGCGGTTGCTGTGCTCGACGACCCTGCGGATCTCGTCGATGTCGGAGAAGTCGATCATCGGATCGACGCCCTGGGCGTGGAGGTTCAGCGCGAGCGTCACCAGGTCGACGTTGCCCGTGCGCTCACCGTTGCCGAACAGGCACCCCTCGACGCGCTGGGCGCCGGCGAGGACCGCGAGCTCCGCGCAGGCGACGCCGGTCCCGCGGTCGTTGTGCGGGTGCACGGAAAGGATGACGCCGTCGCGACGCGCCACGCTGCGGTGCATGTGCTCGATCTGGTCCGCGTAGACGTTCGGCGTCGCGATCTCGACGGTGGCCGGCAGGTTCAGGATCACCGGGCGGTCCGGCGACGCCTCCCACAGCGCGGTCACCGCGTCGCACACCTCGATCGCGAAGTCCGGCTCGGTGAGGTTGAAGACCTCGGGCGAGAACTCGTACCGGACGTTCGCCAGGGACGCCGTGCGGTCGCGGACCTCCCGGGCGCCGTCGAGGATGAGCCGCAGCAGCTCTGCGCGATCCCGCCCGAGCACGACGTCGCGCCAGACGGGGGCGGTCGCGGTGTACATGTGGATGACGACCTCGTTGCGGATCCCGCGGATCGATTCGACGGTCTTCGCGATGAGGTCGGCCCGCGCCAGCGTGAACACGACGATGGTCACGTCGTCGGGCGCGAGCGGCTCGTCGGCGAGCAGCCGCACGAAGTCGTGGTCGGTGCGGCTCGCCGACGGGTAGCCGACCTCGATCTCCTTGTACCCCATGGCGACCATGAGTTCGAAGAAGCGTCGCTTGCGGAGGGGATCCATCGGCTCGGCGAGGGCCTGGTTGCCGTCGCGGAGATCGACGGGCACCCACAGCGGCGCGCGCTCCAGCCGACGGTCGGGCCAGGTCCGCTCGACGAGCGGGACCTCCACACGGGAGTGCACGTCGGCGTAGCGGTGCGACGGCATCTGGGAGTGACGCTGACGGTTCCAGGCCGGAGCGTCGGCGGGGCGGGGGCCACGCGGGGTCGAGAGGGTGGGATGAGGCATGTCCGGGTCCTTCTGGTCGGGATCGATGAGACGACCGGCACACGTCGAACCCCCACGGAGGGGGTCCGGTCGATCAGGCCCCGCCGTGGCAGCGAAGGAGGAGGATGCCCGCGAGCATGGCTAGAATGTAGCACAACTCCTCAGACAAGCAGATAGGAATGACATGAGACAGGTCGTCCGGGGCACGCTCGCGGATCAGGCAGCGGCCCTCCTGCTCGACCGGATCCGCGCCGGCGAGTGGGCGCTGGGCGCGCGTCTTCCCGGAGAGACGACCCTGGGCCCGCAGCTCGGGGTCGGACGCTCCACGGTGCGGGAGGCGATCCGCCAGCTCGCGGGTCGGGGAGTCCTCGTGAGCCGGCAGGGGGCCGGCGTGTTCGTCGCGGCCCTGGACGCCGCGGAGGACTGGGATGCGGTGCTGCAGCGCGCCGACATCCTCTCCGTCATCGAGGCGCGCGTCGCCATCGAGTCCGAGGCGGCCGCGCTCGCCGCCGCGCGTCGCACCCCCGCGGACCTCCGTGCGATCCGTCGGGCGCTGGGCGCCCGTGCCGGGGAGCACACGTCGATCGAGTCCTACGTGGACGCGGACACGGCGTTCCACCGCAGCGTCGTCGCCGCGGCGCACAACCCGATCCTCGGCGAGATGTTCGACGGCTTCACGCCGCGTCTGCGCCCCGCCATGGTCGACATGCTGCGGATCCGCGGCGCCCACGACACGGCAGCCGACCACCGGGCGCACGAGGAGCTCGCCGCGAGCATCGCCGACCGGGACGCGACGGAGGCGGCGCGGCGCAGCCGTGCGCACCTGACCGGCCTCGCGGAGGCCCTCGCATGAGCACGGTCCCCGGATCCGGTTCCCCCGACGACCGCGTCCTGGAACTGCGCGGCGTCGTCTTCCGGCGCGACGGCAACACCATCCTGCACGGCATCGACCTCGCCGTGCACCGGGGCGAGCACTGGGCGCTGCTCGGGCCCAACGGCGCCGGCAAGAGCACGATCCTCGGCTTCTGCGGGGCGCGCACGCATCCCAGCGCCGGCACCGTGGACGTCCTGGGCCGACGGCTGGGACGCGTGGACCTGCAGGAGCTTCGGCGCGAGATCGGTCACGTGGACCCGCGCCACCCGCTGCGCAGCCCGCTGACCGTCGAGGACGTGGTCCTGACGGGGATCACGGGGACCGTGGAGACGCCGATGCGCTGGGTCGCCACCGACGCGCAGCGTGCCCGCGCCGCGAGGGAGATCGACGGGGTCGGACTGTCCCACCGCCGACGCACCGCCTGGCCGCTGCTGTCCCAGGGCGAGCGGGGACGAGCGCTGATCGCCCGCGCCCTCATCGCCGACCCGCGTCTGCTCCTCCTGGACGAGCCCACGACCGGGCTGGACGTCGCCGCGCGCGAGCAGTTCCTGGAGACCGTGGACGATCTCGGACGCCGCGAGCCCGGCCTCGCGACGATCCTCGTCACCCACCACCTGGAGGAGCTCCCGGAGAGCACCACGCACGCGATGGTCATCGCCGAGGGCCGGGTGGTCGCGGCGGGTGCGGTCGAAGACGTGGTGACGACCGAGACCATCTCCGCGGCCTTCGCCCATCCGATCGCGGTGAGCCGCGAGGACCACCGCTGGTCCGCCCGCGCGGTCCGGGCCGTCCCGGTCTGAGACGCCCTGCCCGGTCAGGCGGTCCGCTCGGCGAGGGTGCGCACGGTGCGGACGTTCCGTGCCGTGCCCGCAACGCCCAGCGCCCGGTCGAGGACCGATTTCGTGAGCTTCGTGCCGTGCACGCCGGACGACGCGTAGTCGATCCAGAGGTCCTCCCCGCACAGCGCGATCCGCTCCCCCGGCACCAGCCGTGCCGCGAGCGCCTCCTCGGCGCCGCCCGCGGGCGGTCCGGCGAGGAACATGACGTGCAGCAGCTTGTCGTGCGCAGCGTCCGGGAACGGATTGCGGTCGAGGGCGTCGAGGAGCTGTCCGCGGGTGCGCAGGATCACCGGGGTGTCCACCCCGAACTCACCGGCGATGAGGAGGCGGACGCGCTCGCAGAGGTCCGCCCGCGCAGCGGCGTCACCGGGATCCGGGCAGATCACGTTGCCGCTCGCGATGTACGTGGCGACATCGCTCAGCCCCAGCCGCTCGGACAGCAGCGCGCGCAGCTGCGCCATGGGAACCCGGTTGCGCCCGCTCACGTTCACCGCACGCAGCAGCAGGACGCACCGCTGCCGGACTTCGCGCTCCTCCGGCCCGACGTCCGTGGCCGCTGCCGTGCTCACTCGGCCGTCTCGACGAGCTCGGCGCCCGCGTGGGCGAGCTCGGCGAGGGCCGCTTCCGAGGACGCCGCGCCCACCCCGGCGACGAGCCCCGTGAGGATCCGCACCCGCACCCCGTGAGCGATCGCGTCGAGGGCGGACGCGCGCACGCAATGATCGGTCGCGATCCCGACCACGTCCGCGACGAGGACGCCGCGCCCGGAGAGGATCTCCGCGACGCTCTCCCCCGCCTCGGTGGCGCCCTCGAACATCGAGTACGCGGGCACGCCCTGGCCCTTACGCACATGGTGGGTCACCGCGTCGGTCGTCAGCAGGGGGTCGTACTCGGCTCCCGGCGTCCCCGCCACGCAGTGGACGGGCCACGTGTCGACATAGTCGGGCTCCTCGGAGAAGTGCCCGCCGTTGTCGCCGTCGGCGTCGTGCCAGTCGCGCGATGCCACGATCACGTCGTACTCCGCGGCGTGATCGGCGAGATACGCGGACACGCCCGCGGCCACGGCGTCGCCGCCGTCCACGGCGAGCGCTCCGCCCTCGGTGAAGTCGTTCTGGACGTCGACGATGAGCAGTGCCCTGGCCATGTCTCGAGCGTACGCCCCCGCCCTCCCGCCCGCATCGGCCGCGCGGCGCGTGCGGGATCCGGCGCGTGGTTCGCAGCACGGCTCCGGACAGGGTAAGATCGTTGTTCGTGCGGTTCGCCGCACAGGCGCCACTCGTGGCACGCCGCCTTAGCTCAGACGGCAGAGCGATTCACTCGTAATGAATAGGTCAAGGGTTCGATTCCCTTAGGCGGCTCACACAGAAGCCCCCGTCAGGACACCGGTCCGGACGGGGGCTTCGTGGTTCTGGGCTTCGCCCGGTTCGTGCTTCAGCCGCGACGGTACTCGGCGCTGATCGGGCAGTCGAAGGGATCCCGAGCCGCGAGCCCGACACGGTTCAGGTACTGGATCACGATCGCATACGACCGGACGAGCGTCGTCTCCGTGTAGGGCACGTCGTTGGCGCGGCAGTGCTCGCGCACGATCGCGCGGGCACGGGAGAGGTGCGGCCGCGGCATGTTCGGGAACAGGTGATGCTCGATCTGGTAGTTCAGTCCGCCCATGAGCCAGGTGGCCCACCAGCCGCCGCTGATGTTGCGGGACGTGCGCACCTGCTTGGTGAAGAAGTCCAGACGTGCGTCCGCGGCGATGACCGGCATGCCCTTGTGGTTGGGCGCGAACGACGCCCCCATGTACACGCCGAAGACGGCGAGCTGGACGCCCACGAAGGCGAACGCCATGCCCAGCGGAAGCAGAACGAACACCGGGACGAGCACGACGGCGAAGCGGACGGCGAGCAGAGCCAGTTCCTGGCCGCGGCCGGCGATCCGCCCCCGCGAGAGGAGGTGACGCACACTGAGCGCGTGCAGGTTGAGCCCTTCCAGGGTGAGCAACGGGAAGAACAACCAGCCCTGTCTCCTGGTGATCGCCCGGATGTGCCCTCGCGAGCGCGCGGCGTCCTCGTCCAGGAACGAGATCGTGTCGACCTCGATGTCGGGGTCTTTCCCGACCCGGTTCGGATTGCCGTGGTGACGGGTGTGCTTGGAGTCCCACCACGAGTGGCTCATCCCGACCACGCCGCCGAGGACCCGTGCGAGCCGGAGGTTCGCGGGACCGCTCGTCAGGATCTGCCGGTGGGCCGCCTCATGAGCGAGGAATGCGACCTGGGTGAAGAGCACCCCCAGGGCCGCGGCGATGAGGAGCTGGAACCAGCTGTCGCCGAGAAGGAGGAAGCCCGCGATGCAGGCCGCGAACCCCAGCGTCAGCGCCGTGCCGACGGCGGCGTAGAAGTGCGGCGTCCGCGACAGGAGCCCCGTCTCCCGGACGGTCCGGGAGAGCTGGGTGTACGCCTTCGCCATCGGCGGGAACGCGTCCGCGCCTGCGTATGTCTGCCGGACGGGACCGAGGGTGCCGGCCGGGGACGGTGCAGTGAGGGAAAGGGAGATGATTCTCTCCTCTGATCGGAGCCCGTGAGCCGTGGAAGCCAAGGGCGGACGCCGATCGCTACGCGCCACGCTACGCGTCCTCGCATGCCCCGAACCGAATACGGCTCCTCCCGCGCGGTCGTCGGCGGGAGGCGCCACTCTCGCCGGACACGAAGACGGGTCCCCGGACGCGTCGGCGCCGGAGGACCCGTCTCGGTGCGAAAGGTCAGATGACCTGGATGTTCGCTGCCTGCATTCCCTTCGGACCGCGCTCGGAGTCGAACGAGACCTTCTGGTTCTCCTCGAGGTTGCGGTAGCCGTCGCCCGTGATCGCGCTGAAGTGCGCGAACACGTCGTCGGATCCGTCGTCGGGCGCGATGAAGCCGAAGCCCTTCTCGGAGTTGAACCATTTGACGGTGCCAGTGGCCATGACGTCATTCCTTCGTTGTCCGGGACCACGGGAGTGATCCGTGTATCCGCAGCGAGTTCGCGGCGGAAGTCTGAGGTGGTCGGGTGATCGGCGAGATCCCGTGGGAGCTCCGATGATGCACGGGTTCTCGCCCGAGCGGAGGAGGACGGCGGAGCAGATACGGCAACCAATCGACAGAGCGGGCACCGCGGGCGCGATGCATCCGAAGCCACTGAACTGGATACCCGCCGGGCCATCGCCCGGGCCAGAAGCTGGTCTGGAGCCAGGCTCCAGCAGAAACACAACTTCAACAACCTGGGGACAGCCTACCCCATCGGATGCACAGGGCGTCGGACGGTGCCGCAGCGTCGGTCGTTGAGCGAGCGCAGCGAGACGAAACGCCCCCGGGTCACCGCGTTTCGTCTCGTCGCTGTCGGAAAGCGCGTCGGTCGTTGAGCGAGCGCAGCGAGACGAAACGCGTACGCCCCCGGGTCACCACGTTTCGACTCGACTCTTCACGCAGCGGGTGAGACCCACACCGTGAGTACAATCCGGGCATGCGCCGCCTCTCCCTGCTCGTCCCGCTCGCCCTCGCCGCCGTTCTGCTCGCCGGCTGCGCCCCGTCCGCCGCGGGACCGACACCCTCGACGTCGCCGACGACGGGCACCGGTGCCGACCCCTCCCCCGCCCCGACGCCGGAGGAGACGCCCGAGACCTCGGCACTGGTGCTTTCCCTCGACACCCTGTCGGCGGTGTCCGCAGACGGCGCCGTCCTCACGAGCGCTCCCCTCTCGGACGCCGCGGCCGTGACCTCGGTGCTGACCGACCATCTCGGCGAGCCCACCGCCACGACGCGCGACGACCGGTACGGGTTCACCTCCACGAAGTGGGGCGAGGCCGTCATCGTCGGGACGGCGGATCAGTCGTCCGACGCCAGCGTGAGCTTCCGGGCTGCGGAGATCGACGCGCTCGCACTGCGCTCGTCCGACGGCGCGAGCGTCGGGATGACCGGCGACGAGGTCGCGGCGACGGGCGCCAGCCTGGACTCGACCTGGTCCGATGACGCGAACGGCCGCAACCACGAGGTCTTCGTCTCCCAACGGAAGGCGATCGATGGGACCTCGTCGCTGGTGCACCCGGGAGAGACCGGAAGCGTCTTCGTGAGCTACGACGTGGTGAACAGCGTCCTCGAGTCCATCAGCGCGCCGGGCAACGACTTCAGCGACCTCTGACCCGCCGCCCGCGGGAGCACGAGACAGCACGAGGACGGAGGATCGTTCCTCCGCCTCGGCATGGTGCGGGGCGGGCGCGGGAGCGTAATGTGTCGGGGCATGGGAACCCTGTACTACGGCAGTCCCGAAACCGCCATCGAGATCGAGGATCGCACGCTCGCGCACCTGAAGATCGTGATCACGACCAAGCTCCGGCGAGACGAGAGCTTCACGGTCTCGTGGAAGCACCCCGAGAGTCAGCCGGAGGGACGCAGCACGATCTGGCTGCACCCGTCCATCCCGCTCCGGTTCGTGTTCGACGACCCCGAGCAGCCGCCGCTGAGCCGGAAGTGGATCGACGACCTCGCGCATTCCTCGCACTCGTCCGGAGGCATCGTCCTCGTCCCGGAGAACATGGAGTAAACGCACCGGTACGGCTGTTCGGCATCAGATCAGCTCCAGGGCGGGCCCCTCGTGCACGGCGAGGTAGACCGCGTTGCGGACGCGGTTCGCCTCCTCCGCCGTGAGCGTCCGGTCGATGGGTCGAAGGACGACCCGCAGCAGGACGTTGGTCTGCCCCGCCCGCGTCGCCAGGCGCTCGCGCGCCGCCGCGGGCAACTCGTCGTGCGGGGTGCGCGCCCGGATCGTGACCGACTCGATCACCTCGGCGTCGTCCCCGAGGGCGGTGCGGATGCGATCGCCCAGGGTCTCCTCGTCCGCCTCGGCTCCGACCACGACGGAGAGGTCCCGGCGAGTGGCCGGGAGCGGCGACACGTGGCGCCACGGCTCGAGGGTGAGCATCTGCGCGGCGATCCGCGGATCCGTGGCCCGCAGGTAGCGGATGTCAGGGATGGACTTGCGCAGCATCAGCGCCCGCTCCAGGCCCATCCCGAGCGCCAGTCCCGACCACCGCTCGGGGTCCAGGCCCGAGCGGCGGAGCACGTCGGGATGGATGCGCCCGCACTCGGCGAGCTCCAGCCACCGTCCGTCGTGACGGACGTCGATCTGCCTCCCGCCGATCGTGTACGGGTGCACCGCGTCCGTCACCCGCCACTCGGCCCCGGGAAGGACCGCCTCGACCAGGAGCGCGATCATCTCCCGCATCTCCTCGTCCGTGGTCTCTCCGGTGCGGATGCGCCACAGGTCGACCTGGTGCGGCTCCCCGACGTGGGTGCGGTCGACGACGTCCCGCCGGTACACGAGACCGGGGACCACGATCAGCTCATCGACGCGGTCCTCGCCGGCGTAGTCCTCCAGGGCGGTCGGCAGAAGCGCGCTCGTATGGCTGCGCAGCATCACCGTGGGGCTGACGTACCGCGTGTACCGGCGGGCTCGCGTCACGTCCTCGACGCCGTATCCGAGGCGGTCGTAGTTGTCCCGCACGGGGACGAGCGGGGACGAGCGGACGATCCGCACCGTGCAGCCCCACGACGTGCGGAGAGAGTCGACGACGCCGTCGAGCAGCGTCTGGACGGCATGCGGCCCCTGGACGGGATCCGTGAGATCGCGGATGGACAGAGCCCGCGTGAGCTGTGCGGGCGTCAGGTGGTCGGTCTTCGACATGAAAGGTCTCCGGTGTGGTCGGTCGGGGTGGAGAGCTTCCCCCGGCCGCGCCTACGAAGACCTGGGCGCTAGCT
>NZ_BCRA01000112.1 GCF_001552355.1 Microbacterium resistens NBRC 103078 | reverse complement strand
CCGCGGGGTCGGTGCACGGCGCCCTGGAGTGCGGACGGCTGCTGACCCGACGCGGCGCCGGCGCCCTGCGTGCCCGGGGTCACCACCTCTTCGCGCGGGCGGCGCTGGCCCTCGGCTGCTTCGCGGACGCCCGCTCCGGTTTCGCCCGCGTTCTGCAGGACCCGTCCGCCGCGCCGCTGCACGCGGAGGCGACGGCGGGGCGCGCAGCCGCGGAGGACTTCCTGCACGGCGTCCGCGCGGACCCGCCGGTGCTCGCCCAGATCGGCGCCCAGGTGGTGGGCCTGCGCGCGGCCTCGGTCACCGCGTCCGACCACGTCATCATCTCGGGGATCGAGGAGATCGTCGCGGCCTGGACGACCGACCGCGACGAGGTCGACGCGATCCACACGCGGCTCATGCTCGCGGCGATGGGATCCCGCCCGGCCTGGCCGTGGCGGGTCGAGCCGGGGCCGTTGTCCCCGCTCGTGGACGCGTACCTGAGGGGACAGCACACGGGGTTCCTGCTGCACACGGGCGACTTCGCCGGCGCCGCGGCGGCTCTGCGGGAGTCGCTCCGCCGCCTGCCGATGACCCATCTGGCCGGCGGCATCACGGCCAGCGCCGTCCGGCTGCTGCGGGATCACGCCCCGGATCTGTCGTCCGGCTTCGCCGAGGTGCTCGGCGAAGTGCGTCCCGCCACGGTCCTGGACTTCTCGATCCAGGACGACCTCCCGGGTCCGCGGACGAGTGCGGTGGCACGCAAGGAGCTGCTGATCCCGACGACCCCGTCGCTGCGGAGCGCCCTCACCCCGCGGCAGTGGGACGTGGCCGTCCTCGTGGCGGAAGGACGGACCAACCGCGCGATCGGTGACGCGCTGGGCATCTCGGACCGGACGGTGGAGGTGCACCTCGGGCGGGTGTATAACTCCCTCGGCGTGCGCTCCCGCGCCGAACTGGTGGCGCTTCTCCTGTCGCGCAGGACCCGCGAGAGCGTGTGATGCCCGTGGCCGCAGGACCGGTGGCGAACGGGACGGATCCGGCGGGGATCGGGCGACGCGCGTTCCTCTCCGCCACGGTCTCCGCCGCCGCGATGCTCGCCGCCGGGTGCGCACCGCGTCCGGTCCGTGCGACCCCGCCCGCGCCTGTCCACTCTTCGGCCCCGCCGTCACCCGAGCCGCCGTCCACCCCGCCGGCCCCGTCGGCTCCGGTGCTCGACCGCGTCCCGGCGCCGCACGAGGCGTTCACCGGGCTGCCCGGAGAGGGGAATCTCCTCGCCTGGACGGTGGACGACGGATCCGACTCCGCGGTGGTGCGCGCCTACGCCGAGTTTGCGGCCGCCACCGGCACCCGGCTCACCCTGTTCGTGACCGGTTCCTACGCGTCCTGGGCCGACAACGCCGACGTCCTCGCGCCGCTGGTGGGCACCGGCCAGGTGCAGCTGGCGAACCACACCTGGAGCCACCCCGACCTGCAGACCCTCTCCGATCACGGCATCCGCGACGAGCTGCAGCGCACGCACGACCGGATCGGCGAGCTGTACGGCGTGGACGCCCGCCCGTTCTACCGGCCGCCGTACGGCTTCCACGACGCGCGCGTCCGCGCGGCGGCGGCCTCGATCGGGTACACCGCTCCCGCCCTCTGGTACGGCTCCCTCGCGGACTCGGGGCTGATCCCCGCGGAGGAGATCGTCCGGCTCGCACACGAGTGGTTCCTGCCGCAGCACATCGTGATCGGCCACCTCAACCACGCGCCGGTGACGACCGTGTTCCCCCAGCTCGCGCAGGTCATCGCGGATCGAGGCCTCACGACCGTGACGCTGCACGACGTGTTCCACAGCGAGCAGCACCCCTGAGACCCGGCTCTCGTCGTCCGCGCGCCGGATCGATAGCCTGGGACGCATGACGGGCCCCACCGACTACTCCACCCAGGCGCGCGTGCAGCGGATCAACGAGGACTTCGCCCGCCGGCGGTCCCGGTTCTTCCTCGGCTTCGCGATCGTCGAAGGACTGCTGCTCGCCGCCGCGGTCGTGGTGGTGTACGTGCTGGAGGTCGTCGATCCGGATCAGGGGTTCTGGATCATCGCGGCGGTCGCGGCGCTCGGCGGCATGGTGATGGCGGGGTGGATCGTGTCCTCGACCCGCGCGCAGCAGCAGGCGATCCGCGACGTCGGGGGGACGATCGGGCCGCCCGCCGCCTAGTCCCCGCGCCGGGGGCCGGGCCCCGCCCCGGTACCCTGGAACCCATGCTCAATATGGCCGAGGGACTCGCACGACTGGGCGCGCTCGCCGAGGATCCGGTCGTCCGCACCCTCGCCGCCGCGTTCGACGAGGCGGGCTTCGCGCTCGCCGTCGTGGGCGGTCCCGTGCGCGACGCGCTGCTCGGGCGGGACACCCACGACCTGGACTTCACCACCGACGCGCGACCGGACGAGATCCTGCGCATCGTCACTCCCGTCTCCACCGCGCAGTGGGACATCGGCCGCGAGTTCGGCACCATCGGCGCGCGGGTGCAGGGCGAGCAGGTGGAGATCACCACCTACCGCGCCGACAGCTACGACGGGACCACGCGCAAGCCCGCCGTGGAGTTCGGCGACACGATCGAGGGCGACCTGGTCCGGCGCGACTTCACGGTGAACGCCATGGCCCTGCGCGTGCCGGCGGTCACGCTGGTCGATCCGACCGGCGGGGTCGAGGATCTCGTGGCCGGGGTGCTGCGCACTCCCAGCGATCCCGAGGTGAGCTTCGGCGACGATCCGCTCCGCATGCTCCGCGCGGCGCGGTTCTGCGCTCAGCTCGGCTTCGACATCGAGGAGGGCACGCTCGCCGCCGTCGCGCGGCTGCGGGAGAGCCTGCGCATCGTGAGCCCCGAGCGGATCCAGAGCGAGCTCGTGCGCCTGCTGCAGACGGATGATCCCGTCCGCGGCATCCGCGTCCTCGTCGACACCGGGCTGATCGAGGAGTTCCTCCCGGAGGTGCCCGCGTTGCGGCTCGAGGTGGACGAGCACCACCACCACAAGGACGTCTACGAGCACTCGCTGACGGCGCTGAACCAGGCGATCGCCCTGGAGCGCTCGCGGCATCCGGACGCGCCGGCCGACGCGACGCTGCGCCTGGCGGTGCTGCTGCACGACATCGGCAAGCCCCGCACGCGCAAGCTCGAGCCCGGCGGCGCCGTCACCTTCCACCACCACGACGTGGTCGGGGCACGGATGGCGCGCAAGCGGCTCCAGGCCCTTCGCTTCGACAAGGAGACGACCGACGCGGTCGCGGCGCTCATCGAACTGCACCTGCGGTTCTTCGGATACGCGGAGGGCGCGTGGACCGACTCGGCCGTGCGCCGCTACGTGCGCGACGCCGGCGCGCAGCTCGAGCGTCTGCACATCCTCACCCGCGCCGACGTGACCACGCGCAATCGGCGCAAGGCCGCCCGGCTCGCCGCCGCCTACGACGACATCGAGGCGCGGATCGTGGCCCTGCGCGAGCAGGAGGAGCTCGACGCCATCCGCCCCGAGCTCGACGGCAACGACATCCAACGCATCCTCGGCATCGCTCCGGGCCGTGAGGTGGGGGAGGCGTACCGCTTCCTCCTCGATCTGCGGCTGGACGAGGGCGTCGTCGGTCCCGAAGAGGCCGAGAAGCGCCTGCGCGAGTGGTGGGCTGCCCGGGGCTGATCCGCCGGGCCTCCGCTCAGCCCCGGCCGCTGCCGCCCCCTGCCGGCCGCTCCCCGGCGACCGGCCGGTCGGGGACGAGGATCTCCACGTGCTCGGAGACGAGGGCGAAGTCGCGCGGATTGAGGGTCAGAAGGGCTGCCCCCAGCGCATAGGCGTGACCGGCGAGCATGATGTCCCTGCTGCGGGCGTGGGACTGCTGTCATCCACGAAACGCGAGTCCCGTCTGGGCCTGGGTTCTCGACCGGCGTCATACCGGGGTACGACGCCCAAGATCGTGCCCTGGTCCGATGGATCGGAGGCGGCGAGCGAGAAACATGGAGTCATCGGGCGAAGATTCGTGCCCGTCAGCATGCTTCGGCGACCGGACGGCCGCCGAAGCCCGGTGGGGCCCCTTCTCATTCCCCCCAGCGGGGGCCCCGCCGCGGAGAGAGCGTGACGTCGACGACGACTCTCCCTCCCGGCTCTCTCCCCGGTGCGCGAGACGGCGGTGACCGCCGCGCGCACCGGGGCGCTCTCTCGTCCTCGGCGGGCGCGGCCGACGCCACGGATCGGACCGGGTATCGCAGGAAACGGTACCCGTACCCGCGTCCTTTCCGCCCTTCATGCTCCGCCGCGCGCAGCATGAAGGGCGGAGCGAATACTCGCTCCGCCCTTCACAGGGGTGGTCAAACCCAGTACGTGAAGTGGTACAGCCCGTCGCTACGCAGTTCGCAGTTCTGAGCGATCCGGATCCCGGACTGCGCGAACTGTCGCTGCTCAGCCTGGCACGCGCTGAGCGAACCGAATCCGGCTGATCCTTGCTGCGTCGCGGCGTAGGCGCCTGGTGCCGCCACCAGACTCAGAGCAGTTGCCAGGATCGCGGCCCCCGCGGCTGCAGCGAATGTGCGCTTCGTCATCGAATACTCCTCCGGTGTGATTGCCCTTGCGTCACCCACGGCGCCGATGCCGAGGGTGCGATCACCGTAACCAGTGTTCAGTACGGAAGCAACGTGCACAGCGGGTGCGTCTTCGATTGAAGGATCACGAGATTCTCTTCTCGAATCGCTCCGCGATCCGAGTCTGCGCGACCCACATCGGTGCTTCCGGATCGGACCGGGTATCGCAGGAAACGGAACCGCGTGCCTAAGATGGGGCGTCCGCGCCCCGACCCCGAACGGCGCGGATACTCGGCCGCGAGGACTGCGGTCATTGGAACAGATACAGAGGTGTATATGTCATTCCACAGCACGTCTCGGCTCGGCCGGCGAAGCCGCCTGGGCCTGGCCGTCGGGGCGCTCGGCGTCTCGGCCCTCGTCCTCGCCGGCTGCGCCACCAGCAGCACCGGCGGCGGCGGATCCGAGGGGGGATCCGACGGCGGCGGGGGCGGCGAGATCATCGTCGGCACCACCGACAAGATCACGTCGCTGGACCCGGCGGGCTCCTACGACAACGGCTCCTTCGCCGTGATGAACCAGATCTACCCGTTCCTGCTCAACAGCGAGTACGGCACGGCCGAGGTCACCCCCGACATCGCGGAGAAGGCCGAGTTCACCTCGCCCACCGAGTACACGGTGACCCTGAAGAAGGGGCTGAAGTTCGCCAACGGCAACGACCTCACCTCCAGCGACGTGAAGTTCTCGTTCGACCGCATGGTGAAGATCAAGGATGAGGCGGGACCCTCCTCCCTCCTCGGCAACCTCGACAGCGTCGAGACCCCGGACGACACGACGGTCGTGTTCAGGCTGAAGAACGGCGACGACCAGATCTGGCCGCTCATCCTCTCCAGCCCGGCGGGGCCCATCGTCGACGAGGACGTCTTCTCCCCCGACGCCGTGACCGCCGATGACGACATCATCAAGGGCAAGGCGTTCGCCGGCCAGTACGAGATCACCAGCTACAAGGTCAACGAGCTCATCGCCTACAAGCCCTACGCGGACTACCAGGGCAACCTCGGCGCCGCGGAGAACTCGGCGGTGAGCGTCAAGTACTACGCCGACGCCTCGAACCTGAAGCTCGCGATCGGCAACGGCGACATCGACGTGGCCTTCCGCAGCCTCTCCGCCACGGATGTGGAGGACCTGTCCAAGAACGACAAGGTCAAGGTCGTGGACGGCCCCGGCGGCGAGAGCCGTTACATCGTGTTCAACTTCAACACGATGCCGTTCGGCGCGACCACGCCCGAGGCCGACCCGGCGAAGGCGCTCGCCGTCCGTCAGGCGGCCGCGAACCTCGTGGACCGCGCGGCCCTGGCCAAGGACGTCTACAAGGACACCTACAGCCCGCTGTACTCGCCGGTCGTGGAGGGGCTGCCGGGCGCCACGGAGCCGCTTAAGGAGCTCTACGGCGACGGCAACGGCGCCCCCTCGCTCGACAAGGCGAAGGAGGTGCTGACGGCCGCCGGCGTGCAGACCCCGGTGACCCTGAACCTGCAGTACAACGGCGACCACTACGGTCCGTCCTCGGGCGACGAGTACGCCGCCGTGAAGGCGCAGCTGGAGGAGGGCGGTCTGTTCACCGTCAACCTGCAGCAGACCGAGTGGGTCAAGTACAACGAGGACCGCACCGCGGACGTCTACCCGGCGTACCAGCTCGGCTGGTTCCCGGACTACTCCGACGCCGACAACTACCTGTCGCCGTTCTTCCTCAAGGAGAACTTCCTCGGCAACCACTACGACAACCCGGAGGTCAACGACCTCATCGTGACGTCGCAGACGGAGACCGACGAGACCAAGCGCCTGGAGGAGCTCGGAAAGATCCAGGAGCTCGTCGCGAAGGACCTCTCCACCCTGCCGCTGCTGCAGGGCAAGCAGGTCGCGATCGTCGGAGCCGACGTCCAGGGCACCACCCTCGACGCCTCGTTCAAGTTCCGCTACGCGCCGCTGACCAAGTAGCGCACCGGTGATCGGGGCACCGCCCGCGCGGCGGTGCCCCGATCCGCTCTGCACTCGAACGAAGAGGTTCATCCCATGTCCGTCGACGCCCTCACCCCGGATCCGACGACGCTGACGCCCGCGACCCGACCCGCCTCACAGGGCGGCGGACTGTGGCGTTACGTGGTCGTCCGGCTCCTGCTCATCATCCCGACCGTGCTGATCCTGGTCACCATGGTCTTCTTCCTGATGCGGATCACCGGCGATCCCATCACCGCCGCCCTCGGCGGCCGGCTCCCCGCCGCCCAGCTCGCCGAGCGCGTGCACGAGGCGGGCTTCGACCGCCCGCTGATCCTGCAGTACTTCGAGTACCTCGCCGGCATCGCGCGCGGAGACTTCGGCACCACCATCACGGACCGGCGCCCGGTCACCGAGATCCTGCTGCAGTACGGGTCCGCGACGCTGGAGCTGGCGATCTACGCGCTGATCGTGGCCTTCGTCGTGAGCATCCCGCTCGGACTGGTCGCCGCGTACCGCCGCGACCGCTGGCAGGACGCGACGCTTCGGATCATGGCGATCCTCGCGTACGCGACCCCCATCTTCTTCGTGGGTCTCCTCCTGAAGCTCGTCTTCTCCGTCTGGCTCGGCTGGCTGCCCGTCTCGGGCCGCGCCGGCACCCGCACGGAGCTGCTGATGAGCGGCATCGACACCCCGACCGGCATCTATCTGCTCGACGCGATCCGGCTCGGCAACGGCCCCGCGATCGCCGACGTGCTCTGGCACGCGGTGCTCCCGGCGGTCGCCCTCGGCTTGCTCACCGCGGGCGTCTTCCTGCGTCTGGTGCGCACGAACGTGATCGGGACGCTCGGTCAGCAATACGTCACCTCGGGCCGCTCGCGCGGGGTGCGCGAGTTCCGGCTGGTCACCAAGCACGCCTTCCGTCCGGCCCTCATCCCGATCATCACGGTGATGGGGCTGCAGATCGCGCTGCTGCTCGCGGGCGCCGTGCTCACCGAGACGACCTTCGAATGGAAGGGGATCGGCTTCATGCTCGCCGAGTACCTGAAGGCGCGCGACTTCGTGGCCGTGCAGGGCATCGTCGTGATGATCGCCGTGATCGTCGCCGTGACGAACTTCCTGGTCGACGTCATCGCGGCCTTCATCGACCCGAGGGTGAGGTACTGACATGGAGCGCGAACCGCTTCCCGCCCACCCGCCGACCGGCACGCCGGTGAACCGGGACCTCCCGACGCCCAAGACGGAGGCGCTCGCGGCCATGAAGCCGCGCAAGCGCCGCTGGACGGAGCGCGTGCCGGTGATCTCGCACCTGCGCCAGAGCGTCGGGCTCCAGCGCGGCATGCTCGTCACGGGCCTGGTCATCACCGCGTTCTTCGTGGTGGTCGCCGCCCTCGCCCCCGTCATCGCGCCGTACTCGTGGGCGCAGCAGGCCGTCGACGGGACCAAGTTCGGCACCCAGCAGCCGCCGAGCGCGACGAACATCCTCGGCACCACCGTCTCCGGCTTCGACGTCTTCTCCCGGGTGGTGTGGGGCGCGCAGACGGCCCTGCTGGTGATCCTCGCCGCGATCGTCTGCTCGATCTTCCTCGGAATCCTCCTCGGGCTCGTCTCCGGCTACTTCGGCGGATGGCTCGATCGCGTGCTCGTGGTCGTCTGCGACGCGATCTACGCGTTCCCCTCGCTGCTGCTGGCGATCGTGATGTCCATCGTCATCAGCGGCGGCCGATCCACGCTGTGGTCCGGGATCTGGGCCACGGCGCTGTCGATCACCGTGGTGTACGTGCCGCAGTACTTCCGCGTCATCCGCGCGGAGGTCGTGCGGGTGCGGGCGGAGCCCTTCGTCGAGTCGGCGAAGGTGATCGGCGTCCCCATCGGACGGATCCTCGTCCGGCACGTGCTGCGCAACTCCACCCGGTCCCTGCCGGTGGTGATCACGCTGAACGCCTCGGAGGCCCTGCTGACCCTGGCCGGTCTCGGCTTCCTCGGCTTCGGCATCGAGGCGACCTCGGCGGCCGAGTGGGGGTACGACCTCAACCGCGCCGTGGCCGACGTCACGAGCGGCATCTGGTGGACGAGCATCTTCCCCGGCATGGCGATCGTGCTCGTCGTGCTGGGCATCACCCTCGTCGGCGAGAGTCTGAACGACCTGAGCGATCCGCGACTGCGCACCCGCCGTCGCGCGGGAGGTGCGGCATGAGCGCCGTGGACATGACGGGAGCGACCGGCTCCTTCCGCAACGACGCCGCGGTGATCCGGGACCTGCGGATCGCGTTCGCGACCGACGGCGACCCGGTCCAGGCGGTCAAGGGAATCGACCTGGAGGCGCACGCCGGCGAGGTGCTGGCGATCGTGGGCGAGTCGGGATCCGGGAAGACGGTCACCGCGAACGCGCTGCTCGGCCTGCTGCCGGAGACGGCCACGATGTCCGGTGCGGTGCTCGTCCGCTCGCGCAGCGGCGAGGAGACCGATGTCGTGCACGCGTCGCCGGCGAAGCTGCGTGCGATGCGCGGGCGGGACGCCGCGATGGTCTTCCAGGAGCCGTCGACCGCGCTGAACCCCGTGTACCCGGTCGGCTGGCAGATCGCGGAAGGGCTCCGGGCGCACCGCTCGCCGAACCAGGGCGCGCTGTCCAAGCGGGATGCCCGCGCCCGCGCGGTGGAGATCCTGCGGAAGGTGGGGATCCCGGATCCGGAGAAGCGCGTCGACGACTACCCGCACCAGTTCTCCGGCGGGCAGAAGCAGCGCATCGTCATCGCGATGGCGCTCGTGCTCGACGCGGGCCTCATCATCGCGGACGAGCCGACGACGGCGCTCGACGTCACCGTGCAGGCGGAGATCCTGGATCTGCTGCGCACGTGCCGGGACGAGTTCGGCGCGACCATCGTGCTCATCACGCACAACATGGGCGTGGTGGCCGACCTCGCCGACCGCGTCGTCGTGATGTACCGCGGCGACATCGTCGAGCAGGCCCCCGTGCACGAGCTGTTCGCGTCCCCGCGGGAGGAGTACACGCGCGAGCTGCTCGCCGCCGTGCCGCACGTCGGCCAGGGCAAGTCCGCCTCGCCCGCGTCTTCGGCCTCTTCGGTCGCCCCGCGAGCGGAGCGGGACGAAACGTCTGCCCCTTCGGTCGTTGAGCGAGCGGAGCGAGACGAAACGTCGCCGGAGTCACCGCGCCCGTCCGCCGGCCGTGCCCCGGTGATCGTCGCCGAGGCGTGCGAGATCGGCTACCCCGGCCGGTTCGGCCGCGGCGGCTTCGTGGCGGTGAAGGGCGTCGATTTCGAGGTCGGCCCCGGCGAGGTCGTCGGCCTGGTCGGCGAGTCCGGGTCCGGCAAGACCACCATCGGCCGCGCGGTCGTGGGGCTGACGACGGTCGTCGGCGGCTCGCTCCGGGTCCTCGGCCAGGAGATGCGCGGGGTCCGCTCGCGTCAGCTGGCGCCCCTGCGCCCGGAGATCGGATTCGTCTTCCAGGATCCGGCCACGAGCTTCAACCCGCTGCTGACCATCGCCGAGTGCATCGCGGAGCCGCTCATCGTGCACGGGCGGGCGGCGAGCCTCGCCGCCGCCCGGCCGCGCGTGGACGAGCTGCTGGACGCCGTGCGCCTCCCGGCGAACTTCGGCGACCGGTACCCGCACGAGCTCTCCGGCGGGCAGCGGCAGCGCGCGTCGCTGGCCCGGGCGCTGTCCCTCGACCCGACCCTGCTCATCGCCGACGAGCCGACGAGCGCGCTGGACGTGTCGGTGCAGGCGAAGGTGCTGGATCTGTTCGTGCAGCTGCAGCAGGAGCTCGGCTTCGCCTCCCTGTTCATCAGCCACGACCTGGCCGTGATCGACGCCGTGTCCGATCGGATCATCGTGCTGCAGCGCGGCGTGATCCGCGAGCAGGGGACCACGGCGCAGGTGCTCAACGACCCGCAGGATCCCTACACCCGCGAGCTGCTGGCGGCGCTGCCCGTCCCGGACCCCGTCGCCCAGGCCGAGCGGCGGGCGCTGTGGCAGGAGGTCCGGCGCCGCTGATGCACGGTGCGGCGGCGGGACGCCCGTTCCCGCCGCCGCATCCTCGGCCTACACTGAGGTCACCCGGGACCGGACGCATGTGGTCGCCGCAGGCGACGGAAACCGGGCACCACCGTCAGCGCTGATCGGAGGACTCGTGACCTCGGGCTGGTCCGCGTCGCACGGCGTCTCCCCGGAGGGGTCGCGGCTCCTCGTCGAGCGCGCCCACGAGGAGCTCGTCGCGGGCAACCTCGCCGACGACCGCCTGCAGCAGGTGCGCCCCCTGGTGCGCGCGTCGTGGGAGCGGGCGTGGCGCCGGCGAGTGGGCGCCGAGGGTCTGCCGCCCCTGGACCTCTCCGCCGAGGCGTTGGAGGCCTATCGCTCCGGGCACCCGCTCGCCGGGATGATGGACATGATCCGCGGGCTGCTGCTGCCCGGGTCGGCGGAGGACTCGGGGGTCATCGTGGCGGTGGGCGACCACGCGGGACGCCTGCTATGGGTGGAGGGCGACCGGAGCCAGCGCCTGCTGTCGGCGGACATGGGCTTCGTGGAGGGGGCGAACTGGTCCGAGGACACGGTCGGCACCTCCGCTCCCGGGACTGCCCTCGCACTGGGGCATTCCGTGCAGATCCACCAGGCCGAGCACTACAACCGCCTCGTGCAGCCCTGGTCGTGCACCGCCGCCCCGGTCTTCGATCCGGAGACCCGGCGGATCCTCGGCGTGATCGACGTCACCGGAGGCGCGGAGACGGTGTCCCCGCAGGCGCGCATGCTCGTGGACGCGACCGCACGGGCGGTGGAGGCCGAACTGCTGGTGGCACGGCTGCGCGCGGGGGAAGGCGCGGCCGTCCGTCGCCGCTCGGCCGCGGCCGATGCGCCGCGGCGCGCGCGGCTGCAGGTCCTCGGCCGCGATCGCGCGCGCCTCGAGGTCGACGGCGCCCACCGCGAGGACGTGATCGAGCTCAGCGCGCGGCACGCCGAGATCCTCCTCATGCTGGCGGTCCACCGGCAGGGACTCTCCGCGGATCGTCTCGCCGCCCTCGTCTACGGCGAATCGGGGACTCCGGACACGCTGCGACCGGAGATGGTGCGCCTGCGCAAGGTGCTGGAGCGCGTGAGCCCCGATCTCGTTCCGCAGTCCCGCCCGTACCGTCTGACGATCCCGTGGGAGACGGACGCGCAGGATCTGATGTCCCTGATCGACCGGGGCGCGCACCGCGTCGCGCTCTCCGCCTACCGAGGACCCGTGCTGCCCGAATCGACGGCGCCGGGCGTCGAGGAGATGCGCGAGGCGCTGCGCGCGACCCTTCGCGAGGCGATGCTCGCCGAGGCCAGCGTGGATGTCCTGCTCGCCTATGCCGAGATCCCGGAGGGCGCCGAGGACGCCGAGGTGCTGCGCCTGTGCCTGGAGATGCTCCCCGCGCGGTCGCCGCGGCGGGCGAGCCTGGTCAGCCGCATCGAGAAGCTCGAACGCGGCTGACCCGTCCCGGCGTCGCAACCCGATGCAACGTCGTGCACCGCGACGCAACGTCCCCCGGCCTACCGTCGTGTCCACCACCGCGGGCCGGCCGTTCACCGCCCGCGTCGTTCGGATCGAGTGTCGAAGGAGACATCATGACCATCGTCGAAGAGGGCGTCGTCGAGACGAGCGCCCCGACCGCCTACGCCGCCCCCGGCCAGCCCGGGGCGGTCGCCGCCTACCGCTCCCGTTACGGCCACTACATCGGCGGGGAGTTCGTCGATCCGGTGAAGGGGCAGTACTTCGAGAACGTGAGCCCCGTCAACGGCAAGCCCTTCACCGAGGTGGGGCGCGGCACGGCCGAGGACATCGACCGTGCCGTCGACGCGGCCTGGCGGGCGTTCGCCTCCTGGAAGCGCACCACCCCCGCCGAGCGCGCCGTCATCCTCAATCGCATCGCCGACCGGATCGAGGAGAACCTCGAGGCTATCGCCGTGGCGGAGACCTGGGAGAACGGCAAGCCCGTGCGCGAGACGCTCGCCGCCGATATCCCGCTCGCCGTCGACCACTTCCGCTATTTCGCGGGCGTGCTCCGGGCGCAGGAGGGCTCGCTCAGCCAGCTCGACGAGAACACCGTGGCCTATCACTTCCACGAGCCGTTGGGCGTGGTCGGTCAGATCATCCCGTGGAACTTCCCGATCCTCATGGCGACGTGGAAGCTCGCTCCGGCGCTCGCCGCGGGCAACTGCGTGGTCCTCAAGCCCGCCGAGCAGACGCCCGCGTCGATCCTGTTCCTCTTCGAGATCATCGGGGACCTCCTCCCGGCCGGCGTGGTGAACATCGTCAACGGGTTCGGGATCGAGGCCGGGGCGCCGCTCGCGTCGCACAAGCGGATCCGCAAGGTGGCCTTCACCGGGGAGACGACGACGGGGCGGCTGATCATGCAGTACGCCTCGCAGAACCTGATCCCCGTCACGCTGGAGCTCGGCGGGAAGTCTCCGAACCTCTTCTTCGAGGACGTCGCTCGGGACACGACCGACCCGTTCTACGACAAGGCGCTGGAGGGCTTCACCCTCTTCGCGCTGAACCAGGGCGAGGTCTGCACGTGCCCCTCGCGGTCGCTGATCCAGCGCTCCATCTACGACGGCTTCCTCGCCGACGGCCTGGAGCGGGTCGGCAGGATCGTCCAGGGGAACCCGCTGGATCCGGCGACCATGATCGGCGCCCAGGCGTCCAACGACCAGCTGGAGAAGATCCTCAGCTACATCGACATCGGCCGGCAGGGCGGGGCGAAGCTCCTCACCGGAGGGGAGCGGGTGGACCTCGGCGGCGACCTCAGCGAGGGCTACTACGTCGCCCCCACGGTGTTCGAGGGGACCAACGACATGCGGATCTTCCAGGAGGAGATCTTCGGTCCGGTGCTCTCCGTCACGAGCTTCGACGACTTCGACGATGCGATCTCGATCGCGAACGACACGCTGTACGGCCTGGGCGCGGGCGTCTGGAGCCGCAGCGGGGACACGGCCTACCGGGCAGGACGCGCCATCGAGGCGGGTCGGGTCTGGACGAACACCTATCACCAGTACCCGGCGCACGCCGCGTTCGGCGGGTACAAGCAGTCCGGGATCGGTCGGGAGAACCATCTGAAGATGCTCGACCACTACCAGCAGACGAAGAACCTCCTCGTCTCGTACGCGGAAGGCCCCATGGGGTTCTTCTGAGCCGCGCTGCAGGATCCGGGCGGGTGCCGACGGCGCCCGCCCGGGCGATCGGAAGGGGAAGCCATGTCGCATCGGGTCGACGTCTCGTCCGCTGCCGCCGCGCTGCTGCGGGAGCTCGCGGAGCGGCACGGTCCGCTCATGTTCCACCAGTCGGGCGGCTGCTGCGACGGGTCGTCGCCCATGTGCTATCCGGTCGGGATGTTCCTGACCGGTCCGGGAGATGTGCTCCTCGGGGTTCTCGACGTGCCGGGGATCGATCCCGTCGAGGTCTACATGTCGGAGGCGCAGTTCGAGTACTGGAAGTACACGCACCTGACGATCGACGTGGTGCCGGGGCGCGGCGCCGGGTTCAGCGTCGAGGCGCCGACGGGGATGCGGTTCCTGATCCGTTCGCGCATGCTCGAGCCGGCGGAGCTCGTACGGCTCGGCCTGGCCTGACGCGGAGGGGGCGTCAGAGCGCGATGAGGAGGGGGACGACGAGCAGCAGCAGCGGGCCGAGGAGCGTGAGTGCGAGGACGCCGAGCACGATCGCGATCGCCACCCACGGCCCGGTCCGCCGCAGGCGCTGACCGGGCGGAGCCACGCCGGGCGGAGGGGGTGTGAGCAGGTCGGGCGGCGGCGTGAACGGGAGGGCGGGAGCGGCGAACGTCCCCGGGCCGCCCGTGGCCGGCAGCGGTGCGGACGCGCCCGCCGCCGCGGGTGCACCG
>NZ_BCRA01000111.1 GCF_001552355.1 Microbacterium resistens NBRC 103078 | reverse complement strand
CCGCCTGGCGGCCTCCTCGGCGGTGCCGACGGTGCTCGGCGCGCGCGACCCCGACGCCGCGGAGGCCCTCGCCGTGCTGGACGGGCTCCGCTTCCCCGAGGAGGGGGAGCCGGTGGCGACCCGCAAGGCCAACGGGCAGGTGATCGCCGCCCTGCAGCGGTGGGGTGGGCTCTGGGGCGGATCGGCGGATCTGTCGGAGTCCACGAACGTCGCGATCCCGGGCGACGCGGTCTCAGCCGCGGCCCCGGGCGGAGCCTTCCTCCCCTTCGGCATCCGCGAGCATGCGATGGCGGCGATCCTGAGCGGTATCGCGCTCCACGGCCTCTGGCGGCCGTTCGGCTCCACATACCTGGCGTTCAGCGACTACCAGCGCCCCGCGATCCGCCTCGCCGCGCTCATGGGGCTGCCGACGGTGTACGTCTACACGCACGACTCGGTCGCCGTGGGGGAGGACGGGCCGACGCATCAGCCGGTCGAGCAGGTGGCGTCGCTGCGGACGGTGCCGGGACTCGCCGTGATCCGTCCGGCGGACACCGCCGAGGTGATCGGCGCCTGGCGCCGCCTGCTCGTCCGCCCGTCCGGGCCGGCCGCCCTGGTTCTCTCGCGGCAGGGTCTTCCCACCCTGCCCGGCGGCGCGGAGGCGTCGCGGCTCACGGCTTCCGGCGGGTACGTCCGCTGGCAGCACGACGCCGGGGACGACCTGGCGCTCCTGGCGACCGGCAGCGAGGTGGCGGTCGCGGTGGCGGCCGCCCGCATGCTCGCGGACGACGGCGTCGCGGTCCGCGTGGTGTCGCTGCCGAGCCTGGAGTGGTTCGCGCAGAGCGACCCGGCGTGGCAGGAGGAGGTCCTTCCTGCGTCGGTGTCCGCACGCGTCGCGATCGAGGCGGGTCGCGGGGACGGCTGGTATCGCTGGGTCGGTCGGGACGGACGCGTCGTCGGCGTCGAGACGTTCGGCGAGTCGGGCGCGGGGGAGGAGATCCTGGCGAGGCACGGCATCACCCCGGAGCACGTGGCCGACGTGGCCCGCGAGCTCCTCGCTCAGCGTGCGGCGGCCCGCCCGGCCTGACGGCCCGAGAAGAGGCATCCGCCGAGGAACGTCCCTTCCAGGGCGCGGTAGCCGTGGACGCCCCCGCCGCCGAAGCCGCTCGCCTCGCCCGCGGCGAACAGGCCGGGGATGGCCGCGCCGCCGGCCTCCAGGGCCCGGCCGTCGAGATCGGTCTGCACCCCGCCGAGCGTCTTGCGAGTGATCACGTGCAGCCGCACGGCGATCAGCGGGCCCGCCGCGGGGTCCTGGAGACGGTGCGGCGCGGCCGTGCGGATGAGGCGGTCGCCGCGATAGGCGCGCGCCGAGCGCAGCATCGCGATCTGGGCGTCCTTGGTGAAGTCGTTGGACATCTCGCGGTCGCGGGCCACGACCTCGTCGCGGACCCGATCCGGGTCGAGGGCGTCGCCTCCCGGCAGTTCCCGCATGCGGGCGATGAGGCGTCCGAGGTCGTCCTCCACGACGAAGTCCTCGCCGCGGTCGAGGAACGCCTGGACCGGGCCGGTGGGCCCCTTCCCGACCCGCGAGCGCAGCAGCAGCGCGACGTCCTTGCCGGTCAGGTCCGGGTTCTGCTCGCTGCCGGAGAGCGCGAACTCCTTCTCGACGATCTGCTGCGACGTCACGAACCACGAGTGGTCGTAGCCGGTGCCGCGCAGGTGCGCGAGCGTGCCCAGCGTATCGAACCCGGGATACAGGGGAACGGGGAGCCGGGCGCCGGTCGCGTCGAGCCACAGCGAGGAGGGTCCCGGGAGGATGCGGATGCCGTGGCCGGGCCAGACGGGATCGACGTTCCGGATCCCCTCCACGTAGTGCCACATGCGATCGCCGTTGACGACCCGGGCGCCGCCGTCCGCGGCGATCTGCAACCCGGATCCGTCCACGTACGCCGGCACCCCGGTGAGCATGTCGGCGGGAGGCGCGCCCAGCGACGCCGGCCACATCCTCCGCACGAGGTCGTGGTTTCCGCCGATGCCCCCCGACGCCAGGACCGTCGCGCCGGCATGGATCTCGAAGGCGCCGACGATGTCGCGAGAGGAGGGGATGCCGCGCGCCGACGGCGAGCTGGCCAGGACGTCTCCGTGCGCACCGGTCACGGCGCCGTCCGTGACGACCAGGCCCGTCACGCGGTGGCGGGGCAGAACCGTGAGGTGACCGCGCTTCTCCGCCTCGGCGACCGTGTCCGCGAACGGCGCGACGATCCCTGGGCCGGTGCCCCAGACGATGTGGAAGCGCGGGACGGAGTTACCCGGCCCGGTGGCGCCGTAACCGCCCCGCTCGGCCCACCCGACGACGGGGAAGAAGCGCACGCCGCGCTCGTGGAGCCAGGCGCGCTTCTCGCCGGCGGCGAACTGCACGTACGCCTCGGCCCAGCGCCGCGCCCACTCGTCCTCGGGCCGGTCGAACCCCGCGGTGCCGAACCAGTCCTGCCGCGCGAGGTCCAGGGAGTCGTGGATCCCCATGCGGCGCTGCTCGGGCGAGTCGACCAGGAAGAGCCCGCCGAAGGACCACCACGCCTGTCCGCCGAGGTTCGTGCGCGGCTCCTGGTCGACGATGACCACTCGCCGCCCGGCCGAGACGGCCTCGGCGGCGGCGACCAGACCCGCCAACCCCCATCCGATCACAAGGACGTCGGTGGAGCGGATGGCGGGTGTCGTGGTCATGGGGTCTCCGTCGGCCTCTGCGCGGCGCGGGTCTCCAGGGTCGGCCGGCCGGCGGCCTGCGGACCGATCCCCGCGGGTTCCATCGTGTTCACCATCGCATACGCGGCGCGTTCGAGGTAGTCCCAGAGCGTCGCGTCGTGCAGCGGTGACAGCTTCGCCTCGTCGAGTGCCGTGCGCATGCAGCGCAGCCACCGGTCGCGCGCGTCCGGATCGACCCGGAACGGCATGTGCCGCATCCGCAGCCGGGGATGCCCGCGCTGCTCCCCGTACGCGGTCGGACCTCCCCAGTACTGCTCCAGAAACATCCGGAGGCGGTCGGCGGCGGGCCCCAGATCCTCCTCGGGGTACATCGGCTTGAGGACCGGATCCTGCGAGACCTCTCGGTAGAACACGTCGACGATCGTGCGGAACGTGTCCGCGCCGCCGACCTCCTCGTAGAAGGTGAGGGTCATGGCTTCTCCTGATCGCGGCCGTCGTCGGTGCCGTCAGCTGTGTCGGCGTCCGGGCGCGCCGGACGGCCCTTCGCGTGCCCCGACCCCTTCTTCGGCGCAGGGGCCGGCGGCTTGGTCGGCGACGGGGGAGTGGGCGTCGGGTCCTGTTCGGGCTTGCGCCGGCGCCAGAAGCCCCGCTCGGGCACGCCCGTCACCGCCGTGGGCCGGGTCTGCGGCGGGTTCGCACCGCGCACCCGCCGGGCGCCCTCGGGGCCGGTGAGCTGCACCGAGGCGAGGCTCGGGAGCGCGACGCCGATCTCGGCGATCGCGGAGCGCAGCCGACGACGCAGCTCCTGCGCCACGTCGTCCATGGCGTTCGCCCGCGTCTTGATGACGATGCGCACGACCAGCGCCTCGCCGTCGACGGCCTCCAGGCCCCACAGCTCGGGCTTCTCGACGATCCGCGTGCGCCACTTCGGGTCCTTCGCGAGGCCCTGGGCGGCGGAGAGCATCGCCTCCTCGACGGCGGCGACGTCGGCGTCCGGCGCGACCCCGACGTCCACGATCGCACGGGCCCAGCCCTGCGACATGTTGCCGATCCGGGTGACCTCGCCGTTGCGCACGTACCAGAGGGTGCCGTTGACGTCGCGGACCTGCGTCACCCGCACGCTCACGTACTCGACGACGCCCGTGGCGAGCCCCAGGTCGACGACGTCGCCGATCCCGATCTGGTCCTCCGCGACGATGAAGAGGCCGTTGAGCACGTCCTTGACGATGTTCTGCGCGCCGAAGCCGAGACCGGCGCCGGCCGCGGCCGTCAGGAGGGTGAGGGATCCCAGCAGGTTCGGGGCGAGGATCGTCACGACGATCATGATCCCGACGATGCCGAGCATCACGTTGACGATGTTCTGCAGGATCGTGCCGAGGGTGCGAGTGCGCTGTACGAGGCGCATGTCGGCGAGCGGGGACCGTTCCAGGGCCTGGGTGTCCGTGACGCGTGCCTTGTTCTTGGCGCCGTCGACGATCCGGCGCACGACCCTCCGGATCACGAGGCGAAGCAGGTACGCGGCGAGGACGCAGCCCGCGATGGCGAGCACGCACCAGAGGAGGTTCATTCCGGCTTCGCCGAGGCCTTTGAGGAACTGCTGCCAGAGGGTCAGCGCCTCTTCGGTGACGTCTTCCGTCGAGGGGGCGGTGGGGAGGATGTGCATCGTCACGATCCTAGTTCCGGCCACCTCGGCGGAGACTGAGGATCACGAGGGAGAACGACGGGGCCGGACGACGGATCGCCCGGCCCCGTCGACGGCGCTCAGCCCTGATCGGCGTCGCGGGCCTGCGCGGCGAGGGCGCGGTCGACGTCCGCGAGGTTCTCGTGGACCAGCCGGCGCAGCGCCGGCGCGGCGTCGGGGTGGGCGGCGAGCCAGGCGCGGGTCGCGCTACGCAGTTCCTCGTCGGCGAGGGCCTTGGGGTACAGCCCGACGATCAGGTAGTTCGCGACCTGGAACGTCCGGCCCTCCCACAGCGGCAGCAGGCTGTCGAAGTACGACGCCACGAACGGACGCAGCAGTGCGGCGCCGGACGGGTGGGTGAAGCCGAGAGCGGACGAGCGCACGAGGGTGTTCGACAGGTCGTCGTTCTCGACCAGCGCGGCCCAGGCTGCCTGCTTCGCCTCGGGCGTGGGCAGCGCGGCCCGCGCCTGGGCGGCGAACTCGGCCCCCTTCGACGTGTTGTCGGCGGCCAGCGCGGCGTCGATGTCCGCGGCGTCCACGGCACCGGCGGCGGCGAGCCCCGCCAGCAGCTGCCAGGACAGGTCGGTGTCGATCGTGAGCCCGTCCAGGGTCAGATCGCCGTCGCGCAGCCGGCGGACGGTGTCCGCGTGCTCGGGCGTCACCAGCGCGTTGGCGAAGGCGGCGACGAACTGGAGCTGGCTGTCGCTGCCGGGAGCGGCCGCCTGCGCGAGCTCCCACAGCCCGTCCGCCACCCGCGTCCGGGCGGCGACGCGGTTCTCCGGCGTGACGTACAGCGACGCCGCGGTCTGGAGCTGCGCCAGCGTGGTGCGGACGGTGGTGGACTCGGTCTCGCGGCCGATGTTGCCGAGCACGAGGTCGAGGTAGTCCGAGGCCGCGCTCTCCGCGTCGCGCGTCTGGTCCCAGGCGGCGCCCCAGACCAGCGACCGGGCGAGCGGGTCGCTGATGTCCGCGAGGTGCGCGATCGCCGTCTCCAGCGAGCGCTCGTCGAGACGGATCTTCGCGTAGGCCAGGTCCTCGTCGTTCAGCAGGACGAGCGCGGGACGCTTCCGTCCCTGCAGCTCGGGGATCTCCGTCCGGTCGCCGTCGACGTCCACCTCGACGTGGTGCACACGCACCAGCGCGCCCGCCTCGTCGAGGTCGTAGAAGCCGATGCCGAGCCGGTGCGGCCGGATGGTGGGGTAGTCGGCGGGGGCGGTCTGGGTCACGGCGAATCGGGAGATCGTGCCGTCCGCCGCCTCGGCGATCACCGGGGAGAGCGTGTTGACCCCGGCGGTCTCCAGCCACTTCTTGGACCACGTCGACAGGTCGCGTCCGCTGGTGCGCTCGAGCTCGACGAGGAGGTCGCTCAGCTCCGTGTTGCCCCAGGAGTGCTTCTGGAAGTACTCGGAGACGCCGGCGAAGAAGGCTTCGATGCCCACCCAGGCGGCGAGCTGCTTGAGGACGGATCCGCCCTTGGCGTAGGTGATGCCGTCGAAGTTCACCTGCACGTCGTCGAGGTCGTTGATCTCGGCCACGATCGGGTGCGTGGACGGGAGCTGGTCCTGACGGTAGGCCCAGGTCTTCTCCATGGCGTTGAACGTCGTCCACGCCTCGCGCCACTCCGTGGCCTCGGCGGTGGCGATCGTCGACGCCCACTCGGCGAACGACTCGTTCAGCCACAGGTCGTTCCACCACTTCATGGTCACGAGGTCGCCGAACCACATGTGGGCGAGCTCATGGAGGATGGTGACGACGCGGCGCTCCTTCACGGCGTCGGTCACCTTGCTGCGGAACACGTAGGTCTCGGTGAACGTCACCGCCCCGGCGTTCTCCATCGCTCCGGCGTTGAACTCCGGGACGAAGAGCTGGTCGTACTTCGCGAACGGGTACGGGACGCCGAACTTCTCCTCGTAGTACGCGAAGCCCTCGCGGGTCTTGTCGAAGATGTAGTCCGCGTCGAGGTGCTCCCAGAGGCTCTTTCGTCCGTAGACGCCGAGCGGGATCACCCGGCCGGAGGCGCTGGTGAGCTCGGAGAACGTCGCCTCGTACGGGCCGGCGATGATGGCGGTGATGTACGAGGAGATCCGCGGCGTCGGCTCGAAGCCCCAGGTCGCGACCGCGGGCTTCTCGCCGGTGCCGGAGCCGGTCGAGGCGTCGTGCACGATCGGCTCCGGGGTGGGGGAGTTGGACACGACCTTCCACGCGGCCGGGGCCGTGATCGTGAACTGGAAGGTGGCCTTGAGGTCGGGCTGCTCGAAGACGGCGAAGACCCGGCGGGAGTCGGGGACCTCGAACTGGGAGTACAGGTAGACCTCGCCGTCCACCGGGTCGACGAATCGGTGCAGGCCCTCACCGGTGTTCGTGTAGAGGCAGTCCGCGTCCACGATCAGCGTGTTCTCGGCCGCGAGACCGGTGAGCCGGATCCGGGAGTCGGCGAAGGCGGAGTCCACGTCGACCGGCTCGCCGTTGAGCGTGATCTCGCGGACCTCGCGGGCGATGAGGTCGATGAAGGTCGAGGCCCCGGGCGTGGCGGTGAAGCGCACGACGCTGCGGGATCCGAAGACCTCCGCCCCCTTCGTCAGATCCAGCGAGATCTCGTACGACTGCGTGTCGACGATCTCGCGGCGCTCCTGCGCCTCGATACGGGTGAGGTTCTCTCCAGGCACTACTCGGTCTCCCATGGGGTGAGGGGATCTGCCGCGGTTTCACGCTGCTGGCGGCGACGGCAACCCTGACAGCCTACGCCAGCGCACGTTCACTGCCATCCTCGGCTGAGTGAAAGGTGTGAGGTGGGAGCATGGAGGACGTGATCGATCCCGCCACGCCTCAGACAGCCGTCCCCGTCCTGCACGCCTCCGAAGCGGCCCGCTCCGGCCCCGCGCACGTGGAGGTGCCGGTCGACTACGACGCCGTCGTGCTGGCGAGCTTCGGCGGACCGGAGGGCCAGGACGACGTGATCCCGTTCCTGCGCAACGTCACGCGCGGGCGGGGGATCCCCGACGAGCGCCTCGAGGAGGTCGCGCACCACTACCGGCACTTCGGCGGCGTGAGCCCGATCAACGCGCAGAACCGGGAGCTCAAGGCGGCCCTGGAGGCGGAGATCGCCCGCCGAGGCCTCGGCCTGCCCGTCTACTGGGGGAACCGGAACTGGGGCCCGTACCTGCACGAGGCCTTCACCGCCGCGGCGCAGGACGGACACCGCACGCTCCTGGTCCTGGCCACCAGCGCCTACAGCTCCTACTCCAGCGACCGTCAGTACCGGGAGGACATCGCCATCGCGATGGACGAGTCCGGGCTCGGCGGCGTGCTCACCGCGGACAAGGTCCGCCTCTTCTTCGACCACCCCGGGTTCGTCGCCCCCTTCCAGGAGGGCGTCGAGGCGGCGGTGCGGACCCTGCTCGGCGACGGCATCGCTCCCGAGGCGATCGCGGTCCTCTTCTCCACGCACAGCATCCCCGTCGACGACGCGCGTCGCTCGGGCCCCCGGGACCGCGACTGGGGCGAGGGCGGCGCGTACGAGGCGCAGCACCGTGCCGTCGCGGCGCACATCATGTCGACGCTCGCCGAGACGGTCCCGCAGGCCGGCACCCTGCCGTGGGAGCTGGTCTTCCAGTCGCGCTCCGGCCCGCCGACCCAGCCGTGGCTGGAGCCGGACATCAACGACGTCATCGCCGAGCTCCCCGACCGGGGCGCCCGGGCCGTGGTCGTCGTGCCCCTGGGCTTCGTCAGCGATCACATGGAGGTGCTCTGGGACCTGGACACCGAGGCCATGGAGAGCGCCGCGGAGGCAGGGCTGCGGATGATCCGCACGCCCACGCCCGGCACGCATCCGGCGTTCGTCTCCGGTCTCGTGGACCTCGTCCTCGAGCGCGTCCACGGCACCCCGGCGGCCGAGCGCCCGCACCTGACCGAGCTCGGTCCGTGGTACGACGTGTCTCGGCCGGGAGACTGCGAGAACGTGCGCCTCGGCTTCCGCCCTGCCGCCGCGGGCATCGCCCCCTGACACCTCCGTAGGATTGGCCCATGCGCATCCACATCGCCACCGATCACGCCGGTCTCGAGTTCTCCACCCAGCTGCAGCACCACCTCTCCGCGGCCGGTCACGAGGTGGTCGATCACGGTCCGGTCGAGTACGACGCGCTCGACGACTACCCCGCCTTCTGCATCCGCGCGGCTCAGGCCACCATCGCGGACCAGCGCGCCGGGGTCGAGGCGCTCGGCGTGGTGTTCGGCGGTTCCGGCAACGGCGAGCAGATCGCCGCGAACAAGGTCGAGGGGATCCGCGCCGCCCTCGTGTGGAGCATCGCGACCGCGGAGCTCGCGCGCGAGCACAACGACGCGAACGTGATCGCGATCGGCGCTCGACAGCACACCTTCGAGCAGGTCGCGGAGTTCATCGACCGGTTCATCGCGACTCCCTTCTCGGGTGACGAGCGGCACGTCCGACGGATCGGTCAGATCGCGGACTTCGAGCGCGACGGCTCGCTGCTCCCGGACCCGCGCGCCTGATGCCCGAGGGTCACTCCGTCCACCGGATCGCCCGCCAGTTCGCCCGGAACTTCGTCGGCAAGCCCGTCTCCGCCTCGAGCCCGCAAGGGCGATTCGCCGAAGGGGCGGCGCTGCTGGACGGCCGGGTCGTGGAGAGCGTCCAAGCGGTGGGGAAGCAGATGTTCCTCGAGACCGAGGGGGACCTGTGGCTGCGCGTGCACCTGGGTCTCTACGGGGCCTGGGACTTCGCCGGCGACATCCTCGTGGATCCCACGATCGCCTCGGCGAACGGGCGGATGGGGCAGACGAACCAGCGGGGCACGGAGCTCGACTCCGAGCTCGACGCTCCCATCCTCGACACCGCCGGGGAGAACTCGCTCTCCTCGATCGGCGCACCGCGGAAGACCCGGGTCCACGTCCGGATGTCGGAGCAGACCAGGGGACTGGCGGACGAAGGGGACGAGTGGCCGCCGCCCGTCGTCGGGCAGGTGCGCCTGCGCCTGCTCACCGACGTCACGTGCGCCGATCTGCGCGGGCCGACCGCCTGCGTGCTGCAGACACCCGACGAGATGCTCGCCACGGTCGCGAAGCTCGGCCCGGACCCGCTGGTCGGCGACCCGGCCGAGGGCGAAGAGCGCTTCGTCGCGGCGGTGCGGAAGAAGGGCACGCCCATCGCGCTGCTGCTCATGGACCAGGCGGTCGTCAGCGGCATCGGCAACGTCTACCGGGCCGAGATGCTCTTCCGCGCGCGGCTCAACCCCCACACGCCCGGCAGGGCCGTCCCGGAGGACGTCGTGCGCGCGCTCTGGCGCGACTGGGTCCGGCTGCTCGCGATCGGCGTCGAGACCGGGCAAATGATGACGATGGACGACCTCACCCCGGAGCAGTACCGAGCGGCGATGGCGCATCGCGACGATCGGCACTGGGTGTATCACCGGGCCGGCCTGCCGTGCCGCGTCTGCGGAACGGACATCGTGCTCGAGGAGATCGGCGCGCGCAAGCTCTACTGGTGCCCCTCCTGCCAGGCGTGACGGACGTCGGCGGACACGCCGGGGACACCCCGCGCTGGTGATCTCGGCCGCGTTGCTGCATAAAGTGGACGGGTCCGCTGCACCGACGCACCGACAGGAGCCCCATGGATCTCTCCGGCCTGCAATCCGCGCTCGACTTCCTGGGCGGCCTCATCTGGGGGCCGTTCTTCCTCATCCCGCTGCTGCTCGGCACGGGGCTGTACCTCACGATCCGCCTCGGCGGGATCCAGTTCCTGCGTCTCGGATCGGCGCTGCGCCTGGGGCTGTTCACTCGGAAGGACCCCGGGTCCGACGGAGACATCTCGCAGTTCCAGGCGCTGACGACGGCGCTGGCGGCCACGGTGGGGACGGGGAACATCGTGGGCGTCGCGACGGCCATCGGGATCGGGGGACCGGGCGCCCTGTTCTGGATGTGGGTGACGGGCCTGCTCGGGATGGCGTCGAAGTACTCGGAGGCGTTCCTCGGCGTGCGGTTCCGGACGACGGACGCGGCCGGGGAGAAGTCCGGCGGCCCGCAGTACTACCTGGAGCGCGGCATCCGGGGACCCCTCGGCAAGACCCTGGCGCTCCTGTTCGCCGTCTTCGCGGTCTTCGCCTGCTTCGGCATCGGGAACATGACCCAGGGCAATTCCATCGCGACCAACCTGGAGGCGAGCTTCGCCGTGCCCACGTGGGTGACCGGCGTCGTGCTCACCGTGTTCGCCCTGCTCGTCCTCGTCGGCGGCATCAAGTCGATCGGACGCGTGACCGCGGGGTTCGTGCCGATCATGATCATCTTCTACGTGCTCGGCGCGCTGTACATCCTCATCGCGAACGTCGGCGCGCTGCCGGGAGCCTTCGCGCAGATCTTCTCGGAGGCGTTCACGGGGACGAGCGCGGTCGGCGGCTTCGCGGGATCGGCGATCATCATCGCGGTCCAGTTCGGCGTGGCGCGCGGAATCTTCTCGAACGAGTCCGGGATGGGCTCGGCGGCGATCGCGGCGGCGGCCGCGCAGACCAGCCATCCGGTGCGCCAGGGTCTGGTGTCGATGACGCAGACCTTCATCGACACGATCATCGTGGTGACGTGCACGGGGCTCGTCATCGTCGCCACGGGCACCTGGAAGGCGATCGATCCCGCCACCGGTGAGCAGATCAGCCCCGCGCTGATGACCGGCCAGGCGTTCTCCCACGGGCTTCCCGGAGAGTGGGGGCACTACATCGTCACGATCGGGCTCGTCATGTTCGCCGCGTCGACGATCCTCGGGTGGTCCTACTATGGGGAGCGCAACATCGAGCGGCTGATCGGACGACGCGCGGTGATGCCCTTCCGCATCCTGTTCTCCCTGGTCGTGTTCGTGGGGTGCACCGTCCAGCTCAACGTCGTCTGGTCCTTCTCCGACGTGATGAACGGGCTGATGGCGGTGCCGAACCTCATCGGGCTGCTCATCCTGTCGCCGCTGATCGCGCGCGAGACGAAGAAGTACCTGGACAACGATCCGAAGCTGCGCGCCTCGAAGGGGGAGATCGAGTCGTTCATGGCGGGCGACCCCGGCTACGACGACTGGAAGACGCAGGCGATCCCCGTCGTGAAGCAGGCCAAGGGCTGATCCGCTCCGCATCCGGGGGCCTAGGCTGAGGGAGTGCGTCAGAACCCCAGCTTCGCGATGACCGACCCGGCGGAGCTGCGCCGGGTGATCGACGCCCACCCGTGGGCGACCCTCGTCGGCCGGGACGCACAGGGCACGACCGCGTCCCACTACGCGGTGCTCCTCGACCCCGAGCGCGAGGACCTGACGGTGCTGGGCCACGTCGGACGCCCAGACGACCTCGTCCTCGGACTCGGGCGGGAGGAGCTGACGATCGTGTTCCAGGGACCGCACGGCTACGTGTCCCCGGGGTGGTACGGGGACACCGCGGCGGTCCCGACGTGGAACTATGTCGCCGTCCACCTCTCCGGCATCCCCGAGATCCTGTCCACGGAGGAGAACCTGCGTGTGCTCGAGCGTCTCGTCGATCGGTTCGAGGGGGCCCTTCCGCAGCCGCGAGGGATGTGGGCCCCGCCGAACGACGACGCGTTCGTGCGCCGGCTGGAGGCGGGGACGGTCGGCTTCCGGCTGACGCCCACGCGGGTGACGGCCAAACGCAAGCTCAGTCAGAACCGTCCGGACGAGGTCATCGAGAACGTGATCGCGGAGCTGTCGGGCACCGGTCCGTTCGCGAACGCGGCGCTGGCCGCCGAGATGCGACGCGCCCAGGACGCGCGCAGGGCGGCACGCGCGGCGCGGGCCGGATCGTGACGCTCGTCGGGGCGCTGCGGGCCGTCCGGGTGGCGACCGCCGAGCGGAGCCTGCTTCCCACGGACGAGCCGGTGGACATTCTGATCGCGGACGGGCGCATCGCCGATGTGGCGCCGACGGGAGCGCTCGACCTCAGCCGCCTCGCCCGCGGCAGCATCCTCGACGGTGACGGGAGCTGGGTCGTGCCCGGCCTCTGGGATCATCACGTCCACACCGTGCAGTGGGCGCTCGCGGCGCAGCGCGAGCCGCTGGGCGACGTCGGATCCGCGCGTGAGGCCGCCGATCGGATGTCCCGCGCGGCGGTGCTTCCGGACGGCCGGCGCGTGGGCAGCGGCTATCGTGCCGTGCGGTGGACGGACGCTCCGGACCTGGGGCTCCTCGACGCCGCGACCGGCGACGTGCCGACGTACCTCATCAACGCCGACGTCCACAGCGTGTGGCTGAACTCCGCGGCGTTCGGTCGCGAGGGGTTCGCGCCCACGATGGACGGACTGCTCCGGGAGGCGGACGCGTTCGAGATCTCTCGTCGGCTGAACGCGGCCGAGCCCGCCCTCGCGGACGCCGCGGTGGCCGATGCGGCCCGCCGCGCCGCGTCGCGCGGCGTCGTCGGGATCGTGGACTTCGACATGGCCTGGAACGAGGATGCCTGGGCGCGGCGACTGGCCGCGGGCTTCGACGCCCACCGGGTCGCGTTCGCCGTCTACCCCGATCACCTGGACCGCGCGATCGCGGAGGGATGGACGAGCGGATCGGGGATCGAGGGTGATCCGCTCGGCCTCGTCCGACGCGGCCCGCTGAAAGTGATCTCCGACGGCTCCCTGGGCACGCGCACCGCCGCGTGCTCGGCGGGATACACGGACGACCCGCACAACCACGGGGTGCTCACCGTCGCCCCCGAAGAGCTCCGCGACATGCTGGTCCGCGCCGCCGGCGCGGGCATCGACGCCGCCGTCCACGCGATCGGGGACGTGGCGCTGTCGTCGGCGTTCGACGCGTTCGCGCTCAGCGGGGCGACGGGGACGATCGAGCACGCCCAGCTCGTGCGTCATGCCGATCTGGCGCGCTTCGCGCGCCTCGGGGTCGCGGCGAGCGTGCAGCCGCAGCACGCCGTCGACGATCGCGATGCCGCGGATGCGCTGTGGGCCGCGCAGACCGCCCTCGCCTACCCCCTCGCCTCCCTGCATCGCGCCGGGGCGTCCCTGCGGTTCGGCTCCGATGCGCCCGTGGCCCCGCTCGATCCTTGGTTGGCGGTCGCTGCGGCCGTGCACCGCACCGACGACGACCGGCCCGCCTGGCACCCCGAGGAGCGGCTGGACGTCGATACGGCCCTCGCGGCCAGCGGCCGCGGAGGGACCGGCACGGACGGGGAGTCTCCGGCCCGGATCCGGCCCGGAGCGGACGCCGATCTCGTCCTGTGCGGTCTCGATCCGTCGTCCGCGTCGGCCGCCGAGCTGCGGAGCATGCCCGTGCAGGCGACGCTGCTGGCGGGTCGGGCGACATACCTCGACCCCGGATACGGGGGATAGCCCCACCATCCTTCGGGGCGGCCACCGCATGGCGGACGCGGATACGCCCGCGGGATCCTGGACGGAGGACGACCGCCGCGGTCGTCCGGCCGGAACCGGAGGACCCGATGACCCTGCAGGACACCACCCGACCCGCCCCGGAGGCGACGATGACCAGGCCCCTGTCCGATCCGCCGGCCGCACCCGCGGCACGTTCGCGCGGCTACGCCGCGGCGTGGATCATGGCGCCGCGCGCGGCCGTCTACCTGGCGATCCTCTCGCTGCCCTTGGCGATCCTCGCCATGGGGCTGAGCGTCAGCGTGTTCCTGCTCGGCGTCGGGACGCTGGTCCTCGTGATCGGCGTCCCGCTGATGGTGGCCTCCCTCTTCCTCTCCCGTGGCTTCGCCGCCGCGGACACCGCGCTGCAGCGGTGGGTCGGGATGCCGGCGTTCCCCGCTCCCGACTGGCGGCGCGGGCGCGGGGAGGGACGATGGGCGGGTCTGACCCAGCCGCTGCGCAACGGCCACTACTGGATGGCCCTCGTGCATGCCGTCCTCGTGCGCCCCGTCATCGCGATCCTCGCGTTCGGACTCGGGGTGTCGTGGCTCGCCATGGCGCTGGGCGGTCCGACCTACTGGTTCTGGGCCTCGTTCATCCCGGACGGCAACTCCGAGCAGGTGTGGGTCGGCTGGGCCGTGGAGCACCTCTTCGGCGGCATCGATCCCGATCCGGATCCGCACCTGTGGGCTTCGATGATGTACCTGGTGGTGGGGCTGGTGTTCCTGGTCACGCTTCCGCTCGTGCTGCGCGGGCTCGTGCGCCTGCACCACGCCGCGACCGCCGGGATGCTCGGCCGCTGGGACGCGGACGACCACGAGGCCGAGGTCGCGGAGCTGGACGCGTCCCGGGGTGCCGCGATCCAGGCCGAGGACCTGGCCCTCCGGCGGCTCGAACGGGACATCCACGACGGCCCGCAGCAGCGTCTGGTCCGGCTGCAGATGGATCTCGGCGCCATCGAGCGACGCGCCGCGGCGGGCGACGCGGAGGCGGCGCAGCGCCTCGCGCAGGAGTCGCG
>NZ_BCRA01000110.1 GCF_001552355.1 Microbacterium resistens NBRC 103078 | reverse complement strand
GCCGCCGCGCCGCCGGCGGTCCCGCCGAGGACGCGCTGGGGGCTCTCGTCGGCTTGAAGCTGCGACCGCGTCGCCTGCGCGAGGCGGCCGCGATGTGGCGCGCGGTGACGGACGCGGTCGGCATCGCCGAGCGGGACGCGCTGTGGGACTATCCGGACCTGATGCCCGACGCCTCCGACATCGACGATCCGTCCGCCCTCGTCGCCCGCCTCCAGGCCCGCGCCCGCGGTGAGGAGCCGCAGCCGGACGAGATGGACGAGGCCCTGGCCCGGCTCCTGGACGGGGACGACTTCTCCGGCGCGGACTCCGACGCGGCGACGTCCGAGGAGGCCGGATCCTCCCCCGCCCGGCCCGAGACCGGCCCGGGCGATCCCGACGTCGACCAGGGCCAGGACGGGCCCGTCGACGACGGGCGGGACGGCACGGACCCGCACGACGGCAGCGGCGGCGAGAAGCCCGTCTGACTCCTCCTCCCCCGCACGCGCAGACCCCCGGTTCTCCACGGATCGTCTGCCTCGGCCCTGCGGCGAAGCCCCGAGCATCAGACTCGGAGCATGCCGCAGATCAGACTCGACCCCGCGCACCCGTTGCTGTGGCGAGACGCCGACTCGGCGCAGTTCGGCGTCGACGGCATCGTCCGGCTGGACGCGGTCGAGCCCTGGGCCGAGCGGCTCCTCCACGAGCTCGCCCGCGGAGTTCCCGAGATCTCGTTCGACGTCGTGGCCCACGGCTGCGGGGCGCCCCGTGAGGCCGCGCGGCGGCTTCGCACGCAGCTGGCGCCCGTTCTGATCGCACCGAGGCCCTGCGTGACGGTGCGCCTCGATGCCGCTCCCCTCCTCGACCCGTGGGCCCAGCTGCGGATGATCGAGGCGCTCGCCGACCAGGCCGTGACGATCGACGACGACGCCGACGCGGTCCCGATCCTCCTGCTGCGCCGTGGCGCGACCCCCGCAGCGGGCGCGGTCGCGCATCTGCGTGACGACCGGGTCCACCTGCCGATCGCGTTCGACGCCGGCGGAGCGACGGCCGGCCCGCTCGTCGTTCCCGGACGCACCCCGTGCCTGTCCTGCCGAGACGCCGCGGACCGGGAGCACGATCCCTCGTGGGCGGCCGTGCACACCCAGCTGCTCACCCACGATCCCGGACGCATCCCGCTCGCGCGCATCGCGGATGCCGCCGAGATCGCGGCCGAGCTCCTCGCGGAACGCGAGGACGCGATCCGCAACCGGTCGAGCCGGATCGTCAGGATCGGCGTCGACGGCCGCCGCGCATCACGCTCGGTGCGGTTTCACGCAGAGTGCCGGTGCCGATCTCCGCGAGGAATCGCGACGGCCGCCGCTCCGCCCGTCCCGACGATCGCGACCACGTCACCGCGAGGGTACGCGCGGCCCGCGTGATCCCCACATAGGCGAGTCGGCGCTCCTCGTCGATGGCGTCGAACCCCGTCGCGTACGAGATCGGCAGCAGCCCCTCGGACCACCCGGCCAGATACACGTGCGGCCACTCCAGCCCCTTCGCGGCATGCAGGGTGGACAGCGTGACGGTGCGCAGCGTCGGCTCGTGCTGATCCTTCGCACGGGCCAGCAGCGCGTCGCTGAAGCTGCGCAGCGTCTCCCCGGGCGGCGCGTCCTCGGCCAGCTGCAGGAGGGCGCGCCGGGCCTCCCAGACCTCACGCAGGGCGCCACCCGCCTCCGGAGGGTCGTCACGGAACCCGAGGCTGCGCAGCACGTCCCGGACCGCAGGAAGGAAGCCGTGCTCCGTCGGGGCGACCGCCGCTCCGCGAAGAGCCAGGACCGCCTGTCGGACCTCCGGCATGTCGAAGAAGCGGCGCCCTCCGAGCACCGTCGCGGCGATCCCCTCGGCGGCGAGCGCCTGCAGGAGCGGCGCCGACTGGGAGTGCGCGCGATACAGCACGGCGATGTCCTCGGCGGGCTCGCCCTGGGCCACGCGCGCCCCGATCGCCGCGGCGATCGCCGCGGCCTCCTCCGCGTCGGAGTCGAAGGCGGTCACCGTCGGAGGCTCGGCCGTGGGCGTCGCCCGTGCGGCGACCAGCTCGAGCGCGCCCGGGCGACCGTGCATGAGGGCGTTCGCGGCGCTCAGCACCGGACCGTCCGAACGGTAGTTCGTCTCCAGGCGCACGACGACGGCGTCCGGGTGCCGTCGCTCGAACTCGAGGAGGAAGCGCTGGTCCGCGCCCGCGAAGGAGTAGATGGTCTGCGAGGCGTCCCCGACCACGCACAGGTCCCGCCGGTCGCCGAGCCACAGCTCCAGCAGACGGTTCTGCAGCGGGGACACGTCCTGGTACTCGTCGACGGTGAAGTGACGGTACTGCTCGTGCACCGCGGCGGCGACCCTCGGCTCCGCCTCCAGCATGCCCGCGCAGGCGAGCAGCACGTCCTCGAAGTCGAGGCGGCGCCGCTCGTCCTTGAGCGCCTCGTACGCCCGGGAGAGCTCGGCGAGCGCCGTCGCGTCCAGGCGGCCGACCGACCGCCCCTGAGCCGCTGCCTCGTCGATCGACAGCATCGAGACCTTGCGCCATTCGATCTCCGAGGCGACGTCCCGCAGCGTCGCGGTGTCCGGCCGGATGCGCAGCGTATCGGCCGCCTGGGCGAGGAGACGGACCTTGTTGTCGATGATGCCGGGCGCCGGCGCTCCGGCGAGTGACGGCCAGAAGTAATTCAGCTGCGAGAGCGCGGCGGCGTGGAAGGTCCGCGCGGCGACGCCCTCGACGCCCAGAGCGCGCAGACGCCCGCGCAGCTCCCCCGCGGCCTTGGCCGTGAAGGTGACCGCCATCACCCGGGACGGCGTGTACGCGCCGGTCTCGACGCCGTGGGCGATCCGGTGCGTGATGACCCGGGTCTTCCCGGTGCCCGCGCCGGCCAGGACGGCCACGGGCCCACGCAGCACCGAGGCGGCTTCACGCTGTCGTTCGTCGAGCCCGTCCAGCGCGCTCACGCGCGCTCCTCGTACCAGTCCCGGATCAGCGCACGCGCGATGGAGGCCGGCCCCGGAAGCCCGACAGGTCCGTCTCCCGCGAGAGCGGAACCGACCTCGGCGCGGGTGAGCCAGCGCACGTCGATGATCTCGGTGCCGTCGCCGTGCGCCGCGCTCTCGTCGACCGCGGTCGCCCGGAACCCGATCATGAGCGATCGGGGGTAGGGCCACGGCTGCGACGAGCGATAGCGCAGGTCCCGCAACCTGACCCCGGCTTCTTCGAGGATCTCGCGGTGCACGGTCGTCTCCAGCGATTCCCCCGCCTCGACGAAGCCCGCGAAGCACGAGTAGAAGGCCCCTCGCCAGTTCGCGTTCGCGCCGAGGAGGAGGCGGTCGCCGTCCGCGCTCTCCACCGCCACGATCACCGCCGGGTCCGTTCGCGGGAAGTGCTCGCGCCCGCACGCCGGGCAGCGGCGCGACCAGCCGGCCTGCCGCAGCTGCGCACGGGTGCCGCAGGCCGGACAGAACGGCGCCTCGCGCAGCCAGCCGCTGAGCGCGGCCCCGGAGACGAGGATCTCGGTCTCCTCGGCTGACAGACGCGCCGCCGCGTCGCGGACGTCCGCCCAGGACCCGTCGTGGTCGAGCGCGGCGTCCCGGTCGAGAGCCGCGAGCAGCACGGCGGTGCCGTCCGCGCGTCGCCCGAGCAGCGCCCACTCGACGTCATCCCCCGCGAACGCCGGATCCGTGGCCGGGTACAGTCGCAGGCCGTCGGCGGAGAGCGGCGCCCGGCCCGCGCGGACCGGAAGGACCCGGGTCGCGGTCTCCGCACGCAGCTGCTCCAGGATCTCGGGCCGGTCCCGTTCGGCACCGGCACGGTCCAGGACGGCGTGCGCCTCGTTCATCCGTTCCCTCTCCGCGGGCTGGCGTTCCAGGCGTGGCGCGGCCCGGCGGGCGGTGCCGCCGACCTACCCTGGTGGCATGGCTCGCTCTCCCTTCACTCTAGCCGCGGCTGTCACGGCCGCCGTGCCCGGAGCCGAGGTCGTCGGCGCCCGCGCGCTGTCCGCCGACGGCGACGGGCGCTTCGACTCCGCCGTCGCCACGCTGGCCGACGGACGCGAGGTCGCCATCCGCGTCGCGAGCGACGACGAGACGAGCGCGGAACTGGCGTCAGAGGCGATCGCCCTGCGCGCGCTCACCGCCGGCGCGCGGGAGATGCTCCCCTTCGCGGTCCCCGAGGCGCTGGGCGAGACGCGCGTGGGCGAGGCGCGGGCGCTGGTCTCCTCGCTCGTCCCCGGCTTCCAGGTGGAGGCCGCCCACATCCCCGCCGGGCGAGGCGCCGCGACGGCGATCGGCGCCGCGATCGCCGGCATCCACGCCCTGCCGCTGTCCGTTGTCCGGGCCGCCGGTCTCGGTGAGCGCACGCCGGAACAGGTCCGCGAGGACATCCGCGAGCTCGTCGACCGCGCCGCGGCGACCGGACGGGTCTCGGCGCGGCTCACCGTGCGCTGGCGCGAGGCGGTGGAGACCGACGACGTCTGGCGGTTCGAGTCCGCCGTCGTGCTCGGCGGCGCGCACGCCGGCTCGTTCCTGTTCGAGGACGACCCCGACTTCGGGCCGGAGGTCTCCGGCGTGATCGGATGGCACGGGTTGCGCATCGGCGACCCCGCGGCGGATCTCGCATGGCTGGCGTCCGCCCCGGATGCGCGGGAGGACGTCCATTCCGCCTACGCTTCCGCGACGCTGCGCTCCCCGGATCCGGCGCTGCGCGTCCGCTCCCGGCTGCTCGCCGAGCTCGAGTTCGCCCGCTGGCTGCTCCACGGCGACGAGACGCGGCGTCCGGACATCGTCGACGACGCCGCGCAGCTGCTGGACTCGCTCGCCGAGGGGATCCGCACCGACGATCTCGTGCCCCGTCGCGGTCCCGGGGCGGGCGTGGACGAGGCCATGGTCGCGCTCGAGAGCGTGCCGGCCACCGCGACCGCCGAGGTGGACACCTCGATGCAGACGGACGCCTACGATCCGAGCGCGTTCGCGGGCATCGCCGCGGACGACACCGCCGCCTTCGGACCGCGGCACGACACCGGGGAGTCGCCGGCGGCGGATCGGACGGTGCCCGGGACGGACGGGGCGGATCCGGACGACACGGCCCCGATCGATCTGGACGGGGAGGCGTTCGACGCCGCAGGCCTGCGGCCGGACGACGGTCCCGCGGACGATCGTGCCTCCTCCTCGCCCGCGGCCGCCGTCTCCTCCGACGAGGAGGAGGCTCAGCGCGCTGCGCGCGCCGCGTTCCAGCGCTGGAGCAGCTCCTCCTCCGAGTAGACCCGGTCCCCGCGGATCACGAGGTCGTCCCCCACGTAGAACAGGGCGACGTCGATGTCCGCCATCGGCACCCCCGTGCTTCGGTGGTAGGCGAGACGGTAGAGCGCCAGCTGGAGCATCCGCTCCTCCCGCTCCGCCGGCGTCGCGGGCGGGCGCCCGGTCTTCCAGTCGACGATCTCGATCCGACCGCCGCGGTCCTCCCGGCGGTAGACGGCGTCGAGCTTGCAGATCACGATGCGGCCGGGATCGCCTGCGGACGGCGGGAGCGCGAAGTCGATCTCGGTCTCGACCGCGATCGGACGCAGGGGCGCCCATTCGGACCGCTCGAAGATCTCCCGCAGTCGTGCCAGGTCCGCGGCGTCCGCTCGACCGATCTCGTCGCCCTGGTTCTCCTCGGCGTCCTGCTCCCAGAGCGCATCATCGGTGGAGGCGCCGGCCCCGACGAGACCGGACCGGTGCTCCACCCAGGCGTGAAAGAGCGTCCCCAGTCGTGTCTGCCGGTACGGTCGTTCGGGCATCGGCCTCGTCAACGACCGGACGGTGCCGGAGAAGTCCGTCACGTAGTCCTTGAACCGCGACGCGGGGACGCGGGTGGGTGCGTCGGCATCAGTGCCGCGGCGTCGCGCCTCCCGCTCCGCGAGCAGCCGCTGCAACACGCGGTCCGGTGCGGGGGCCGGGCCGTCCGCCGCCGCCCGCACGGCCTCGGCCGCGTCGACCACGCGCGAACGCCGATCGCCCAGCGGGTCGAGGGGCCACGATCGGGTGAGACCGGTTCCGTCGTAGGGGTTCTCGTCCGGATCCGTCTCGCCGATCTCCTTCAGCCCGAGCGCGTCGATCGCCTCGCGCAGGAACGGGCTGGGCGTCCGCGGCGTCTTCTGACCCGCCCAGTGCGATCCCGACAGCAGGAGGTCATGCCGCGCCCGCGTGAACGCCACGTAGGCGAGACGACGCTCCTCGGCACGCTGGTACTCGCGGTACGCGTCCTTGAACCTCGGGAGGGCGCCGCGCTTATCCGGGTCCCGGCTGCCGCTCGCCAGGGAGTCCAGCGCCGCCTTGTCCTGAGCGCGGGCGTCCGGCCCCGCCGCCTCCCTCGCGGCCTCGGGGTCCCAGTCGAACCGGGGCAGCGCGTCCCGGTCGCCGCGGAGCGGGAAGGGCACGACACCGAAGCCGAACCAGCCCTGCGCATCCGTCACCCGCCCGGGAAGCTCGTCCTCGACCAGCCGCACGACGGCGACCGCGTCCCACTCGAGCCCCTTCGACCCGTGGATCGTCAACAGCTGGACGACGCCGGGCTCGGGCGGCTCCGGCCGCGGCATGAGCTCGTCCGTGCTCTCGGCCTTGTCGAGCCAGGCCAGGAGACTCCCGATGCTCCCCCGCTCGTCCGCGGCGAGGAAGGCGCGCACCTCGTCGCCGAACGCCCGCAGCTGCGTCCCGGCGAGCCGAGCGGGCCCTCGGGACTCGTTCGCGGCGAGCTCGATGTCCAGCCGGAGCTCCAGCTCGATGGCGCGGATGAGTTCGGGGATCGGCTGCCCGGCGGCCCGGCGCAGCCTCTCGAGCATCTCACCCGCCTCTCGGAGACGAGCCCGACCCTCGGGGCTGATCCCGGCGAGCAGGCGGTAGTCGTCCGGCAGGGAGCGGACGACATCCACGGCGTCGACGATCGAGACCGCCTCGTCGGCTCCGCGCGAGGCGCGGAGGCGCTGTCGGACCTCCTCCGGCAGGGGCGTGTAGGCGCCGTCGCGCTCGGCCAGCGTGACGGCGAGGTCGTACAGGGCCGCCATGTCCGCGACGCCGACCGCGAAGCGAGGGCCGACGAGAAGCCGGATCAGAGCCGAGCCCGAGGTCGGATCGTGGATCACCCGCAGCGCCGACACGACGTCGACGACCTCCGGTGTGGACAGGAGCCCGCCCAGTCCCAGGATGCGGTGCGGCACGCCCCGCTGGGCCAGCGCGGCGGCGAAGGTCTGCATGTGGCGCTTCGAGCGGAACAGGATCGCGCCGGTGTGCGGAGCGGGGCCCTCGCCCGGCGAGCCCGGACCGGCACCGGCGGCGTGCGCGGCGCGACGCGCCACGAACCAGTCGGCCACCTCCGCCGCCTCGTCGTCCACGGTGAGCGGGAAGCGCACCTGCACGTCCCCGATTCCCGCGCCGGGACGCGGCTCGAGCCCGGGCACGTCGAGTCCCGGGCGCTGCAGCGGGACGAGGACCCGGTTCGCGGCGTCCAGGATCCGCCGGTCGTTCCGCCAGCTCGTCATCAGGCTGTAGGTCGCGGCGCGGCTCTCCCGGGCAAACGCGCCGCCGAAGGCGTACAGGTTGTCGGCGCTCGCCCCGCGCCATCCGTAGATCGACTGATGCGGGTCGCCGACCGCCATCACGGCGGAGTCGTGGAAGAGCGCGGACAGGAACCGCGTCTGGATCACCGAGGTGTCCTGGTACTCGTCCAGCAGGACGACCCGATGCTGCTCCCGCAGCTCCGCGCGGACCTCCGGGGCCGCCTCCACGATGTCGAAGGCGCCGCCGACCTGGTCGGCGAAGTCCAGGACCCCGCGCCGGTCCTTCTCGGCGATGTAGTCGCGCACGAGCCGGACGAGCACGGGCATCGTGAGCAGGTTGGTCACGGCCGTCTCGACCTCGGCACGCGCCCGGTACGGCTCGAACGCGCGGGCCTGGTCGAGGGCGAGCTGCTCCATCCGATCGAGATCGACCCGGTGGTCCAAGACGTCGCCGGCCAGCCTCTGCACGGCGTCGATCACCCCGGTCACCGACCGGTCGATCTCCTCCAGCCCCGGAAGCTCGGCCCGGAGGACCACGTGACGCGCGATCAGCCAGGACGCGGACTGACTGAGCATCGCCGCCTCGGGGTCCCGCCCGATGCGCGCGGCGTGCTCGCGCACCAGCGCGTCGGCGAAGGCGTTGTACGTGGAGACGCGAGGGCGGATCATCAGGTCCTCGATCGCGCGCGGCGCCGTCGGATCCCATCCCGTGTCGAATCGCTCGGCCAGCTCGTCCAGCACGTGGCTGCGCACGAGCGCTCGCTGCCGCCCCGGCGCGGCTTCTTGGACGCGCCGCAACGCATCGCCCGCGACGATCTCCGGCACGTGCGGAAGCAGACCGCGGACACCGAACTCGTCGACCACGGCGAGGCGGGCGCCGATGCGCTCCCCCAGCTCACCCGCCGCCTTGCGGGTGAAGGTGAGCCCGAGCACCTCGTCACGCCGCACGTGCCCGTTGGCGACCAGCCACACGACGCGCGCCGACATCGTCTCGGTCTTGCCGCTGCCCGCACCGGCGACGACCAGAGCGGGCACCGGCGGCGCCTCGATCACCCGCTGCTGCGCCGGCGTCGGAGTGGGAAGACCCAGTGCCGCCGCGATCTCGACGGCGGAGACGCCGCCGCCGTCCGGCCAGGCCGGATCGCGGAGCAGGGCCCCCTCCGGCCTCACGCGGACACCGCCGGGACGGTGTGGATCCGGCAGGTCTGCACGCGGACCTGCGTGTCGGCGCAGTGCGCCTCCACCTGCGCGGTGAAGCTCGACGCCGCCATCCCCCTGGCGGCGTCGGCCACCCGGAGGAGGAACTGCTCCCGCGCCTCGTCGGCGAGCGTGTGCTGATGCGCCACCCGGTAGTCCGCCTTCCCGACCGTCTTCGACACGATCACCAGCCGCGCGCCCGCAAGCGCAGCGGGGCTCGCCCCGTCCACGAGCCCTTCCTGCACGGCGATCTGGTAGGCCGACAGCTGCGCGTGCGCGGCGACGGCCGACTCCGTGTCCGGCTCGTACTTGCCGGTCTTCAGGTCGACCACCACGACGCGCTCCCCTGCTTCTCCCGCGGCCATCTCCGTCCACCGCTGCCCCCGCGCCGCAGCGTGCTCCCCGGCCCCGGCCGGGTAGACCTCGACACGGTCGATCGCACCGTTGACGAGGGCCTGATGCGCCGCGCGCTCGGGGTCCGGTGCGCGCACCACGGGCGCATCGGGGTCGGTCAGATCCACGGCGAAGCGGAAGGTGCCCTCGGCGGCGACCACCCGGCCTCCGTCCCGGGCGACGGCGGACAGGTAGGCGTGCAGCCGCTCGATGTACAGGTCGGCCCGGCGTCGTTCCTTGCGCGCGATCCACGCCGTCTCGAAGTCGAGCTCGGGCCAGTGCTCCTCGACGACCGCGCGCAGTCGTTCCAGGTCGCCGTCCGGCACCCGTTCCATGGCCTCGTGCACGATCGTGCCGAGTCCGGCGGACGGCGGCAGCACCGTGTCGCCCCCGAGAGCCGACACCACCCAGTTGAGACCGCACTCCTCGAAGGACTCGACCTTGGACGGCGAGACCCGGACGCCGGTCGTCTCCAGATCCCGCAGCGGCGCGGAGGTGGACGCGGGACGCACGCCGTACCACTCCTCCGGTGCGGCGCCGGGGACGCCCGCCTCGGCGAGCAGCCGCAGCTGCCCCGCCGCCTCGGCGCGAGCGGCTGCATGCGCGGGGATCGGCGTCGTCGTCGTGAGCGTGCGGCGGTGCCGCGCGACCAGCCCGCGCAGGGTGAGCGGGTGCGCGAGGAGGTCGTCGTCGTCCGTGCGCGGCGCCGGCAGGAAGGAGAAGAACGGGCTCGGGCTGCGATCGTCGTCGTCGACGGCGGTCACCATCAGTCGGCGGCGAGCCCGGGAGATCGCGCGCACGAACAGCCGCAGCTCGTCGTGCAGCGCCGCGCGTCGGCGGTCGACGGTGGTGTGCACGTGCTCCGGCTCCCCGGTGCGCGCCGCCGCGATGACGTCCGCGAGCCGCCAGGTCTCCAGCAGACCGCCCCGCAGGCGCAGGTTCGGCCAGACGCCGTCCTGCACCCCGGCGACGACGACCGCGTCGAACTCCGTGCCCAACGCCGATGCGGGCGTGAGCAGGGTGACCGTCCCGGCGCGCTCCGGGGCGGAGAGGGAGTCCTCGGGGACGTCGCTCTCCAGGATCTCGTGCAGGAACTTCTCCGGGCCGTTCTCGGGCGAGCGTTCCACGGAGCGCTTCGCGGCGTCGAACAGTGCCACGAGCGCGTCCAGGGCACGAGCCGTCTCGGCTCCGCTCGCAGACGCCGCCGCCTCCTGCCAGGCCGTCGCCAGACGCCGGCCGTCCGGCGCGCGCGAGGCGTCCCACACCCGCCACAGCAGATCGTGGATCGTCTCGCCTCGGGCCGCGGCGGCCGCGACGTCCCGCAGAAGCACGGCGAACCGATCCGCCGTCCGGGCCTCCGCCGTGTCGATGTGCGCCAGCAGCGCCGGTTCCGCGAGCGCGTTCCGCAGCAGCTCTCGTGCCGGCGTGGCTCCCCCCGCTTCGAGCTCTCGATGTCGCAGATGCGCGCGCAGGCGGCGCAGTCCGACGCCGTCCAGACCCCCGAACGGCGTCCGCAGCGCCTCGGCGAGCTCCAGCGCGTCCCGATCGGCGGCGGGCTGCAGCGCCAGCCGGACGACCCCCAGCAGGTCGCGCACGATCGCCTCGCTGCCCAGCGGGTGCTGGACCCCCGCGGCGCGCGTCGGGACCTCGCGGGCCGCCAGCTCCGTCTCCAGCTCGGAGATCTGCCGAGTGTCGTGCGCGATCACGGCCATACGCTCCCAGGGGATGCCGTGCGTGAGGTGCCAGTCCCGCAGGGTGACCGCGATCCGATCGATCTCCGCGTGCGGTGAGGGAGCGAGGGCCGTCGTCACCGGCGGGTCCGCCTCGGGGCCGTCGTCCGCGGGAGCAGGGGCGTCCGGCGCGCGACGGTGCTCGATCCGTCCCGCGGTGCCGATCGTCTGCGTCACGGTCCGGGTGAGAGCCGTCAGCGCCGGCACCTGACGATGCGGCTCGTCCAGCACATGGACGTCGCCGAGGACCGCCGCCAGTCCCGCGAACAGCTCCGGACCGACACCGCGGAACGCTCCCGAGGAGATGTCCGGGTCGCCGAATGCGAGCACCGCGACACCGCGCTCCCGCAGGGCCCGCACGAGGTCGACCCCTCCGGCGGTGAGCTCCTGGGCGTCGTCGATGAGCACCGCACGCAGCGCGCCGAGAGGCCCCAGCAGCGCGGCATCGGCGGAGCGCAGGATCGCGGACGCCTCGGCGACGAGGTCCGCGGCGTCGCGGTGGCTCGACCGAGCGCGGTCGAGGACGCGGCGGTAGCCGGTCTGGAAGTCGGCCACGGCGTGCCAGGCGGCTCGATCCGTCGCCCGCAGCTCGCTCGGGCTGACCCGCAGCTCGGCGCACTCGGCGAGGAAGGCACGCAGCTCCGACCGGAACACCCGTGAGGACCGCACGGTGGCGCTCAGCGTGCTCGGCCACCGGACGATCCCTTCTGCCTCGTCCTCCGCATCCTGCTCCAGCAGGGCCGCCACCAGGCGGTCCTGGTCGGCCCCGGTGAGCAGGGCCGGCGGCTCCTGCCCGGCCCTGACCATCGCGCCGCGCACGATCTGGAAGGCGAAGGATCCGATCGAGCGCGCGAGCGGACCCGGCGTCGCGACGCCGATGCGGACGCCGATGCGGTCGCGCAGGGCGGTCGCCGCCTGTCGGCTCGGCGTCAGGGCGAGGACCTCGTCCGGTTTCGTCCCCTCCTCGAGCAGTCGCGCGACCCGGTCGACGAGCGCGGTGGTCTTGCCCGTCCCCGGCGCCCCGATCACGGTTCCCGAGGCGTCCACGGGCGCGGTGACGACGGCGCGCTGGCGGAGGTCTTCGGGCATGTCGTCCACGCTAGCCGGGACGCCCGACACCGGGGCCCTTCCCGCCCCGACGGCGGCCGTCGCCGGGGCGGGAATCGCTGTCCGCGAACGCCGCCCGTTCCCGGCTCCCGGGACCCGGCCCCGCGATAGAGTGGCCGAGAACTCACCGACCTGCACGATCTGCAAGGAGCGCACGCGTGGAAATCCGCATCGGCATCATCAACACCGGCCGCGAGCTCAGCTTCGAGACGAGCACCCCCGCCGACGAGGTCCGCAGCCAGGTCGCCGCGGCTCTCGACCAGAACTCCAGCCACGTGAGCTTCTCCGACGTCAAGGGCAACTCCTACATCGTGCCGACCGCGCACCTCGGCTACGTCGAGCTCGGCACCGAGGAGTCGCGCCGGGTCGGCTTCGTCGCCTGATCGCGATGTACATCCTCCTCGCGATCATCGCCGCCTGCGCCGCGGGAGTGGCGATCCACTTCGCCCTCCCCGGGCGCGAGACGCGCGGTGTCGCCGTCGCCCCCGCGGTGACCACGGCGACGGCCGCCGCCGTCTACACGCTCGCCCAGTGGGCGGGGTTGGCCGAGAGCAGCGTCTGGCTGTGGCTGGCCTCGCTCAGCGGAGCCGTGGTCCTCGGGGTCGCCGTGACGCTCGTGCTCACCTCGGCGCGCACCCGCTCGGACGCGGCGCAGCGGGCCGAGCTCGGCATCTGATCCCGCCGACACGGGACCGGCGCGGCCCGACCTCTAGGAGGCGAGCCCCATCGCGTCCATCCGACGGGCGTGGGCGCCCATCAGCTCCGTGAAGACGGGCTCGACGCGACGCTCGTCGTCCTCGCCGAGCTGACGCGGCCGCAGCGCCGCCCGCGCGACGAGGAGCGCGTCGCCGACCAGGCGCCGCCCCCACATCGACAGCAGAGAGCGCCACTCCTCGTCGCTGGAGATCGTCGCCTGGATGATGTCCACGATCTCGTTGCGGTCGTCCGCCGCCGCGAGGATGTCCATGACCTGCCCGCCGGCACGTCCGTAGCTCGACGCCAGGGCGAGATAGAAGTCGTCGAGCATCCCGGCGGTGAGGTACACCGCGAGCAGCGTCTCCCGCGGACGCACGCCGATCGTCTTGCGCCGGAAGGCGTCGAGCTGCTCTCGGAACGGGAGCATGACCTCCGTGGGGTCGTCCCCGCGCTCGCGGATCACGTCCACCAGACGCGTGTGCTTGGTGAGCGCCGCGCCGGCCGCGCGCGACAGCGCCTCCTTCTCGGCGAGCTCCGGCGTCGCGCGGATGAGGCGGGTGAGGGTCTCGAAATAGCCCAGCTGCAGGTACGCCGCCTGGCCCAGGAACGTGTTCAGATCCGGAGCGAGCTCCGCGAAATCCACCCGGGTCGCATCGCCCAGGTCGCCCCGGGAGCGGAGCACGAGCGCGCGACGCGGGGACTTCCTCTGCCAGAACCACCTCACCACGCGCTCAGCCTACTGCGGCGGGCGCCCCCTGCCCGGACGAAGCGGCGCGAGCCCTCTGCGACACGGCTCCTCCGGCGCGGAGCCGGCCCTCGGGTAGGCTTATGTCGCTCCGGCGTCGGACCGGGGCCCCGCGCCTGTGCTTCGAAGAACGGCGTGGATCCGTACTCTAGGCGGTGCCCGAGGAAGACGACGGGCCGCCGGACAGGCTGTGCAACAGTGACGACTTTCGCCGAACTCGGCATCGATCAGGACATCGTGGACGCCCTCGCGGCGAAGGGGATCGTGGATGCCTTCCCCATCCAGGAGCAGACCATCCCCCTGGGCCTTCCCGGCCAGGACATCATCGGACAGGCCAAGACGGGCACCGGGAAGACCTTCGGGTTCGGCATCCCGGTCGTCCAGCGGCTCGGCATCGACCCCGAGCCCGGCGTCAAGGCCCTCATCGTGGTGCCCACCCGGGAGCTCGCCGTCCAGGTCTACGAGGACATCGACCTGCTGACCTCCGGACGCTCGACGAACGTCGTGGCGATCTACGGCGGCAAGGCCTACGAGGGTCAGATCGAGCAGCTCAAGGCCGGCGCGCAGATCGTCGTCGGCACCCCCGGCCGACTGATCGACCTGGCGGGGCAGCGACTGCTCGACCTCTCGAACGCGACCGAGGTCGTGCTCGACGAGGCCGACAAGATGCTGGATCTCGGCTTCCTCGCCGACATCGAGAAGATCTTCCAGAAGGTGCCGGCGGTGCGCCACACCCAGCTCTTCTCCGCGACGATGCCCGGCCCGATCGTGGCCCTCGCCCGCCGGTTCATGTCGAACCCGATCCACATCCGCGCGAACGACCCCGACGAGGGGCTGACCCAGGCGAACATCAAGCACATCGTCTACCGCGCGCACTCGCTCGACAAGGACGAGGTCATCGCCCGCATCCTGCAGGCGGAGGGCCGTGGGAAGACGGTCATCTTCACCCGGACAAAGCGCGCCGCCCAGCGGCTGGTCGACGAGCTCGCCGACCGGGGGTTCAACGTCGGCGGCGTGCACGGCGACATGGGTCAGGAGCAGCGCGAGCGGTCCATGGCGGCGTTCAAGGCCGGCAAGAAGGACGTCCTGATCGCGACCGACGTCGCCGCACGAGGCATCGACGTGGACGACGTGACGCACGTCATCAACCACACGATCCCGGACGAGGAGAAGACGTACCTGCACCGCGCCGGTCGCACCGGCCGCGCCGGCAAGACCGGGATCGCCGTCACGTTCGTCGACTGGGAGGACCTGCACAAGTGGGCCCTCATCAACCGCGCGCTGGAGTTCGGCCAGCCCGAGCCGATCGAGACGTACTCCTCCAGCCCGCACCTCTACACCGACCTGAACATCCCGGAGGGGACGAAGGGACGCCTGCGCACGGCGCCCGCGGCGGAGAAGCCC
>NZ_BCRA01000109.1 GCF_001552355.1 Microbacterium resistens NBRC 103078 | reverse complement strand
AGCTAGCGCCGTCGCTCCGTGTCGGTCGAATGCCGTGTCGAGGGAGCGTGCGAGCACTTTGTGTACACAGGTTACATAGGGGGTACTATATACAAATGGCTACCGTAACTTCCGAAGTCTCCACCAGGGAGCTGCGCACTCATCTCTCCGACATCCTTGGGCGCGCCATGTATGCGGGGGAACGCATCGGTGTGACTCGGAACGGCAAGCTGGCTGCTGTCGTCGTCAGCATCGACGATCTCGAGGCGCTCGAAGCGTTCGAGATGGCACAGGACATCGCCGCGTACCGCGAGGCTAAGGCTGAGGATGACGGCGGACGAGTCTCGCTGGCCGAGCTTCGTGCCGATCTGGCCTCGTGAGCTACCGCGTAGAGTTCACCACGGCCGCAGCACGTCAAATGAAGAAGCTCCCGCGACCAGCACGCGGTCGAGTCCTGAGTGCGATCGAGGAGTTGGCGGGAGATCCCCGGCCGCACGGCGCGAAGAAGCTCACCGGAGAGCAGACGGCATGGCGCATCCGCATCGGGGACTACCGCGTGATCTACGATGTCTTCGACACCCAACTGGTGGTGACGGTGGTCCGCGCCGGACACCGCCGCGAGGTCTATGACCGGTAGCTCCCCCGAGCTGTATCTTGCGTTCTCGGGGCTGCGCGAGCCGCTTCAGTGGTTCCCGGCGCGGAGAGTGCGGGCCGCATCCTGCCGGTGGCGATCAATTCAGTGACTCTCATCGAGGTAGCGGTCCTGCCCCTGCTGCACGCCCTGTTCGCCGGCGTCGCCGGCCGCGGGCCGCGCTAGCGCCGTCGCTCCGTGTCGGGGAGGGGAGGCTCGCCGGCCTTGCGCCGGTCCGCGGCGGCGACGCCCTCCCGCATCGCGTCGCGGTCGGCTCGCGACCACGGCCCCGACGCGGCGAGCGGGATCTCGGTCAGGAAGCGGCGCTCGGGCTCGGGGATCCGCTGCACGAACGCGTCGGGGTCGCTGCCCGCGAGGGCGTACAGGGCGGGGCCGTCGGCATAGAAGAGATCGGTGACGACGAGTCGCCCGTCCGATCCGCGCATGACGTTCGCGGGGTTGTCGTCGAGCGGGCCGCACCAGGGCAGCTCCGCGCGGGCCCGGTCATGGATCCGCTGCACGATGCCCGCGAGCTCCTCGGCCGGCGCGCCACCGCTCGCCACGGCGCGATGGAACGCCGACGCCTCCTCCTCCGGCACGGCGGCGAGCCACTCCATCACCTGGAGGTCGCCGCCGCCGGCGAGGCGTCGGTGCGCATGCAGCCGAGGCACCTGGCGGGTGTGCGCAGCCGCGCGGTAGAGCTCCGCGGTGTACGGGCCGGTGGGGTCGAACGGGCTGATCCGGACCGTCAGCTCGCCGTCCGGCGATCGCAGGGCGATCGCCCAGTCCCCGGCCCCGCACGGCGTCCACCCGGCGTCGAGGAACGCCCGTTCGGCGTCGCGGTGATCGGCTGAGGCGTCCAGCTCGGCGAGGGTCTCGTCCATCCCCTCAGTCTGACGCCGCGCCGCGGCCGCGGACGTGGGATCCCCTCGGGATGGTGGCGGAGGGGGCGGCGACGCGGCGATGTCGGACGCCCGTGGTTGTATGACAACATGAGCATCGCAACGTCGGCAGACGGCACTCCCATCGAGTTCTCGGCGACCGGAGACGGCCGAACCGTCGTGATCGTGAACGGGGCCCTGTCGAGGGCGGAGGACGCCGCGCCGATCGCCCGGGCGGTCGCCGATGCCGGTCTCCGTGCGGTCACCTGGGATCGCCGTGCCCGCGGCGGGAGCGGCGACCGGTCCGGCTCCACACCCGACGACGAGGTGGCCGACCTGGCGGCGGTGATCACGGCGGCCGGCGGGGCCGATGCCGTCCTCGGCCATTCCTCCGGGGCCGTGCTCGCGCTCTATGCCGCATCGCAGGGCGTCTCGACCGGCGCGCTGTTCCTCTCCGAGCCGCCGATCGATTTCGACGGCTCCGGTGCGCAAACGCCGGAGCTCGCCGAGCGACTGCAGGCGCTCGTCAGCGACGGGCGGCCCGGCGACGCGATCGAGACCTTCCAGATCGAAGCGGTCGGGCTGCCTCGCGAGATGGTCGAAGCCGGCCGCACGAACGGCATGCTCGCCGCCCTCACGGCGCTCGCGCAGTCCACGGTGTACGACACACGACTGGTGTATCGGATGCGTCAGCCGAGCGCCGAGCTGCTGGACGTGAAGCGTCCCGTCACCGTGCTGCGCGGTGAGCAGACCTTCCCCTTCCTGATCGCCGCGTCGGACTGGGCCGCCGGGCAGATCCCCGGTGCGGAGCTCGTCATCGTGCCCGAGTCGATCATGCACCGGGTCGATCCGACCGCGACGGCTCGCGTGATCTCCGCACGACTCTGACGCCTCGTCCGCGGGTTCGCGGGATCGCGGGTTCGCGGGTTCGCGGACGCGGAGCCCGTCCCGGCCACGCGCGTGAGCGAGGTCACCGAACGAGGTGACCGCGCGCACGTCGTCACGTCCCCGCCGAGGCGGAGGCGCGTCGCTCGTGGGTGGCGTGCACGTGAGAGGATCCCCTTCTCCACCTCGCCCGTCGGCGGTATCGCGAGGGGGGTAATCACGACAGGTCGTCACGGACCCGCCCCGATGCCGACGGCGCTGTTCTCCCGTGCGCCGACCGGCCCCGCCGTCGCGAGCCCGGTCCGACGAGGGTCTTGACACCCGGAGGTCGCGGGCATAACGTACAACCAAATGGTTGCACAACGAGAACTCGACGAGACGGAGATCGACCGTGTCTTCCACGCACTGGCGGCCTCGACCCGGCGCGACATCCTGCGCCGGACCATCGACCGCGAGCAGTCGGTCTCCGCATTGGCCCGTGACTACGACATGTCGTTCGCCGCGGTCCAGAAGCATGTGGCCGTCCTGGAAGAGGCGCGGCTCATCATCAAGCGCGCCGAGGGACGCGAGCGGCTCGTCCGCGCCAATCCGGACATGATCGCCCGCGCCCGCGCTCTGCTCGCCCGGTACGAGGAGCTGTGGCGCGCCCGCGTCTCGCGCCTCGACGACCTGCTCGCCGCCGAGGGCTTCACCGGCCCGACCGGCGGGCCCTCCCCCTCATCCGATTCCGCATCACCCCACCGAGGAGAATGACATGCCCGTCATCGACGTCACCACCGATCCCGAAGCCTTGACGATGACCGTCACGGCTGACTTCGCCGCACCCGTCGAGCGCGTGTGGAACGCGTACAGCGACCCGCGTCAGCTCGAGCGCTTCTGGGGCCCTCCCGGGTGGCCTGCCACGTTCACCGCCTGGGACCACCGGGTCGGCGGCCGGGCCGTCTACTCGATGAACGGCCCGCGTGGGGAGAAGTCGTCCGGATCCTGGGAGTTTCTCGCGATCGAGGCACCGAACCGGTTCGAGGTCCTGGACAGCTTCGTGGACGACGAGGGCGCGCCGCTCGACGGATTCCCGGCGATGCGGATGGCCTTCGCCTTCGAGCCCGCCGGCGACGGGACGCGCATGGTCACGACGAGCTACTTCGACTCGGTCGAGGCGCTGGACCAGGTGGTCGAGATGGGCGCCGTCGAGGGGACGAAGATGGCCATGGCGCAGCTCGACGCCGTCCTGCAGGACCTCCGGGAGTACGCGCAGGGCAAGGGCACGCGCGTCGAACTGCTCGACGACACCCACGTGCGGATCACCCGGCTCGTGGAAGGGCCGCGCGAGCTGGTGTGGCGCGCGCACCACGACCCGGCACTTCTCCCGCGGTGGATGACCGGGCCGGACGGCTGGGTCATGACCGAGAGCGTCCCCGGCGCTGCCGCCGGCGATGCGCACCGCATGTCCTGGGCCCCGCTCGACGGCACGGACGGCGAGGCGTTCGGTTTCGAGGGCGAGATCCTGCTCGTCGATCCGCCGTACCGCGAAGTGTCCACGGAGAGGATGCAGGGCACCGAGGGCCCCACGACGCTGAACGACTTCAGCCTCTATGAGGAGAACGGCGCCACGCTGATCACCCTGCTCATCGAATACCCGGACAAGGAGACCCGCGACATGATCCTCGCCACCGGCATGGCCGACGGCATGGAAGCGGGATACGCCCGTCTGGAGAGCACCGTCCTGGCCCCGGCCTGATCCGGGGCCGGATGCGCGCGTTTCGTCTCGTCGCTGCGCTCCTCGCTCAACGACCGGTGTGGGTTCCCGGTCGTTGAGCGAGCGCAGCGAGACGAAACGGTGTGTGGGTTCCCGGTCGTTGAGCGAGCGGAGCGAGACGGAACGGTGTGTGGGCTCGGTCGTTGAGCGAGCGCAGCGAGACGGAACGGTGTGTGGGTTCCCGGTCGTTGAGCGAGCGGAGCGAGACGAAACGGTGTGTGGGTTCCCGGTCGTTGAGCGAGCGGAGCGAGACGGAACGGTGTGTGGGTTCCCGGTCGTTGAGCGAGCGGAGCGAGACGAAACGTCGCGACCCGCACCCGTCCGCCGCCACGGCGGCCGGGCTGGGAGCGGCGGTGACCGCGTGTCAGGATGGATTTCCATGGACACCCCGGACGAGAAGGAAACGACGCGCTCCGACGCTCACGCCACGCCGGCGGGCTCACGGCCCCCGGTGGTCCGAGGATCCGCTGCCCCGCCGCCGAACGTCCCGCCGGGCTCGCCCGCTCCTCCGGCTCGTCCCGCCAACAAGGCCACGGAAGCGGCACGCAAGATCGTCCGGGACATGTCCGCCGTCCCGCCGCGAAGCGTCCATCCGGCCCTGATCCCCGGCGTCGCCGTCGAGGAGACCGGGCGCACCTACCGGACGGATCCGCTGGTCTTCGGCATCGCGGTCACGCTCACCCTCGCGTTCATCGCCTGGGGCGTCTTCGCCGGCGACAACCTCTCCGGCACCACCAAGACGGCGCTGGACTGGGTGGTGGAGCACCTCGGGTTCTTCTTCACCACGATCGCCACCGTCGTGCTGGTGTTCATGCTGTTCGTGGGGTTCAGCCGCTACGGGCGGATCCCGCTGGGCCGCGACGACGAGCAGCCCGAGTTCTCGCTCTTCTCCTGGATCTCGATGCTGTTCGCCGCGGGCATGGGCATCGGTCTGGTGTTCTGGGGCGCCGCCGAGCCGCTCACATTCTACGAGAGCCCGCCGCCGGGCACCGTCGAGGCGAACACGCTCGAGGCCATGCACCAGGCCCAGGCGCAGGTGCTCTACCACTGGGGCCCGCAGGCGTGGGCCTTCTACGCGCTCGTGGGCGGCGCGATCGCCTACGGCGCCTACCGCCGCGGACGCACGCCGCTCATCTCGTCGATCTTCGCGCCGCTGCTTGGCGAGGACCGCACGACCGGCGCCGTGGGCCGCACGATCGACATCTTCTCGATCATCGTCACGCTCTTCGGCACGGCGGCCTCCCTCGGTCTCGGCGCGCTGCAGATCGGTCACGGGATCGAGATCGTGGCCGGGATCGGGGAGATCGGCAACGGCATCCTGATCATGGTGATCGCCGTGCTCACCGCGTGCTTCATCGCCTCGGCGGTCTCGGGCGTCTCCAAGGGGATCCGGGCGCTGTCGAACATCAACTCGATCGCCGCGATCCTCCTGGCCCTGTTCGTCTTCTTCGTCGGGCCGACGCTGCTGATCCTCAACGTCATCCCCGCGGTGGCGGCGGAGTTCATCGGGGACCTTCCGCAGCTCATCGGACGATCCGGATCCCAGGGCGAGGCGGCGCAGGCGTTCCTGTCCAGCTGGACGATCTTCTACTGGGCGTGGTGGATCTCCTGGTCGCCCTTCGTCGGCATGTTCATCGCGAAGATCTCCCGGGGGCGGACGCTGCGGCAGTTCGTGTCCGTCGTGATCCTGGTGCCCTCGGTGATCTCGCTGATCTGGTTCGCGATCTTCGGGACCACGGCGATCGACCAGCAGCGCGGCGGCGCCGGGCTGAAGACGAACCCGCCGGAGGAGGTCCTCTTCGGAGTCCTCGAGAACCTGCCCTTCCCGCTCGTGACGAGCGTCGCCCTGATCCTGCTCATCGCGATCTTCTTCATCACCGGCGCGGACTCGTCGTCGCTCGTGATGGGGACGCTGTCGCAGCAGGGCCGTCCGGAGCCCGCCCGCTGGGTGGCCGCGACCTGGGGGACGCTCGTCGGCGTGATCGCCGCGGTCCTGCTCGTCTCGGGCGAGGAGGGCAGCGGCCTGAAGTCGCTGCAGAACGTGACCATCATCGCGGCCCTGCCCTTCGCGATCATCATGGCGTTCATGATGATCTCGTTCCTCCGCGACCTGCAGCGCGATCCGCTCATCCTCCGCGACAAGTACGCGGTGCGCGCGGTGCGGCACAGCGTCCGCTCGGGCTTGGAGGAGTACGGCGACGACTTCGCCCTCGTCCCCGTCGAGTACGACCATTCGACGGACGACATCGCCTGGGTGGACGAGGAGGACGTCGACGACAGCCTCGCCGAGGTGTACCAGGCGGCGACCGAGGCGATTGACATCATCCCGGTGGACGCCGAGGAGGTCCCGGCCGACGAGACGGGATCCGGCCCGGCGGCCGGTGCGGCGGAGCCCGGTGCGGCGGAGGAGGAGCGCCCGCCCGCCCCCTGACACGCGTGCGTCTCGCTCGGACGCCGTCGTTCGGTGCGGGTGGGCGCGTTTCGTCTCGTCGCTGCGCTCCTCGCTCAACGACCGGATGCGGTGTTCGCGCGTTGCGGTGGACGGTGGAGTGGGTTTCCTCCGCGGGAGGCGCGGTTCTCCGCGTCGGTGGGTGGTGGGGCCGGTCGTTGAGGGACACTTCGACTCGCTTCGCTCGCTCAGTGCGGGTCTCCGCGAGACGAAACGCGATTCAGATCAGACGGCGCAACGCCTCCTCCAGGGGGATCCCCTGGGCGTCGGCGCGATCGCGGAGACGCGCGTGCTCGTCGGAGGACAGGGTGACCCGCAGTTCGATCGGCGGCACGACCGGGGCGTCGAGCCCGTCGAGCAGATCCGCGGTCTCGGCCCAGAGCGGGGACGCCGCGACAGCCGGAGCAGCCGCGCCCGCGGCGGCGTCGGCGGAAGCGGGAGCCGACACCCCGGAGCCGGGGGCACCGACCGGGGCCTCGACGCGGCGGAAGCCCGGACCGCGCTGCGGCTCCTCCTTCTTCTGATAGGCCTTCGCCGCCGCGTTGGCACGGGCGTCGGCGGCCTCGTTCCGCGGGTGCCCGGCGTGGCCCTTGACCCACGAGAACGACACCTCGCGGCCGCGCATGGCCTCGTCGATCCCCTCCAGCAGGTCCCGGTTGAGCACGGGCCCGCCGTCGGCCTTCCGCCAGCCCCGGCGCTTCCAGCCCGGCATCCACTTGGTCACCGAGTCGATCACGTAGCGGCTGTCACATTCGATGACGAGCTCGTCCTGGATCCCCGCCGTCGCACGCAGCAGCTCGAGCACCGCCTGAAGCTCGCCCTGGTTGTTCGTCCCGTGCGCGGATCCGCCCGCGGCCCAGGTGTCCTCGTCGATGTACCAGGCCCACCCGTTGGGGCCCGGGTTGCCCAGTGCGGAGCCGTCTGCGGCGGCGGTGATCGTCATCCCTCCACCGTACGGCGCGGCGCCGACGCGGACGAAAGCCCCGGTCCGCCAGGCGCGTCCCAGGAACCTCTGGAAGCATGCCGGACATGACCGCCGTGCCGCCTCCGTCGTCGTTCGCACCGCATCCGACGACCGGCGGCTCGGGCGTGGCGGCCTTCTGCCTCGGCGTTCTCGGGGCGATGATCGGAGTCCTCCCGCAGGTCGTCGGAGGCGGACGGCTCCCCCTGCAGAACCTCTGGCCGGAGGCCGTCGGTCCCGGCGAGATGCCCTTCTCGGTGCTGCCGGTGAGCCAGTACCAGTCGACCGCCATCTTCGCGATGCTGGTGGCGGGCGGCGCGCTCGCGGGCCTCGGCATCCACGTCCTCGCCCGCCGCAGCGGGTGGGCCGCGTGGCCGGCGGCCCTGGGGCTGCTCGTCGGTCACGCCGGGGTCATCGCGCAGAGCTTCTCGGTGGTGGGACGGGGCCTCAGGATCGGATCCGAGGCGGCGGACGACCGCGCCGCGCTGTACTTCGCCGGGCTGCTGGGCGGCACGATCGCCAGCGCGCTCGTCGCCCAGGCGGCGTTCTGGACGATCTCCCGCCGTTCGGTCGGCGTCGCCGCCCTCGGCCTCGGGCTCGTCGCGGCACCGCTGGCGTCGTGGGCCGGGCTGTGGGCGGTGATGCTGGCCGGACCCGCGGCCGTCCCGCCGCTCCTGCTGTTCCTGCTCCGCTGGCTGCCCGCCGTGATCGCCGGCGCCGCCCTCGCCTGGTGCGGGCTGCGTCCTCTCGGGCGCGTCCTGACCTGGCTCCTCGTCCTCGCCGGGCTGCTGCTGATCCCCGCTCTGCTGACCGCGGTGCGCTACGCCCTGGGCCTGCGGGTGCTCGACGGCGATCTGACGGAGATGGCCGCCGCCGGAGGCCAGGTGTTCGTGCAGGCGCTCGCCGTCGGCATCCCCCTCGTCACGCTCGCGGTCGTGATGGGGATCGCCGGGCTCGTCGTCCGGGGCGTGCGCCCTGCGGCCCACCCCGCGCCGAACCCCGAGACCATCGCGGGGACGGCCCCGGGCGCCTCCCGCGCCGAGTGACCGGAGCGGGTCCTCGCGGTCCGGCGACGGACCGGCGTCACTCCAGGACGAGCCCGACCTCGAAGGAGCGCCGCCACGGCAGCGTGAGCGCGGCGATCCGCACCCCTCCCGCGGGAAGGTCGGCGTCGAGGATCCGCGTGAGCTCCTCGTGCACCACGCGCTCCGCCTCGGCCACCCGCGCGTCGTCGGCCATCGGGTAATGATCCGGGAACAGCCGCGGACCGGCGTCGACGCGGACGACGGACTGGTAGGCGAAGTCGTCGAGGAGGCGCGTCAGCAGTGCGACCCGGGCGGCGGCGGGATCGAACCCGCCGGAGCGACGGCCGGTGACCGCGGCGGCGGCGACGGCGATCACGCTGCCGAGGGTATTGCCCGCGGTGTTCCAGCCGCCGAAGGCCTCCAGCGCGTCGAGCAGGCCCGCCTCGGACAGCGCGCGGACGAGAGCCTCGTCCGCGCCGTTGGGATAGCGGACGTCGGCCAGGGCCACCCGCTCGCCGCGCGCGACCCGCTCGCGCACGAGTGCGACGGTACCGGCGACGGCGTCCTCGTCGATCGCCTCCGGCCGCCCGCGGAACATGTCGTGTCGATCGGGGTCCGGCGCGTGCAGGACGAGGGTCACGTCGGCACCGTCGGGGACCTCGTCGGCCCCCGCGGCGCGGATCTGCCGGCTCACCGACGCGGCCAGCGACATGTTCTCGTACGGCGGGACGCGGTCCAGCCCCTCCGGATCCGCGCAGGCGACCGAGAAGGACGCCCGGGCGCCCGCGAGCGTCGCGAGCGCTCGCGCGACGAGCACGGCCCCGACCTCGTCCGCGCCCGGGTACATGAGGACGCCGCGACCGGACGGCAGCATCCGCATCCAGTGGCGCAGCCAGACCTGCTCGGCGCTGCCGGCCGCGAACGGCGCGGTGTCGTCGGCGGTGATGGCGAGGAAGCCCACCGTGCCGTCCTCGGCGAGCGTGAGCGCGGAGAGGTTGACGATGTGGTTGCGGACGCGGCGCAGGGAGTAGTCGCTGACGACATGCGCGGGCACCGGCGTCAGCTCCTCCAGAGGGAGCACGTCGTTCGTGTCCAGCAGGCGGTGCGCGTCGCCGCCGAGGGCGTGCAGCTCCTTGCCGTGCGCGGTCCAGTACTCCGGCTCCTCGGCGGCGGAGTAGGAGTTGCTCGCCCTGGTCACCAGCGACACGGCCGAGATCGGCAGGTCCGGTCGGGACCGGCGGATCTCGCGCAGCACGTCGAGCCGGGCGAGCACGGTGCGGGTGGAGTCGTGGCTGGTGCGGCTCGCGATGAGCCCGCCGTGCACGAGCATGTCGATCGAGACCACGAGGTGGACGGTGCCCGGATCCTGCGCGCGCTCGCGCAGCCAGGCGCCGAGCGCGTCGGCGTCTCCTGCCGTGCGGTAGGAGGGCAGGATCGAGGCCGGCGGCACGTCCAGCGCGACGCCGGCGACCGCCGCGACGTCCGCGGGGAGGCGGACGTTGACGGGCCGGTCGTCGAGGGGGAGCAGCGCGATCCGGGGGCGACGGGCGGAGGCGGGGGAAGCGGACACGAGGGCCTTTCTGAGCGGGCGGGGCGGAGGGCGAGGGGTCAGGGGCCGGGAGTCAGGGGCCGGGAGTCAGGGACGGGCGATCGAGACCTGGTACGAGTAGCGGTCCCCGCGATAGACGGACTCGGCGTACTCGATCGGTCGGCTGCGGGCGTCGTAGGTCGTGCGCTTGACGAGGAAGGCGGGGGAGAACGCGGGGGTCTGCAACGCCTCGGCCTGCTGTTCGTCGAGCACGATGGCGTGGATCTCCTGATCCGCGCGGACGGCGGTCAGTCCGTAGCGGGAGCGCAGGTCGTCGTAGAGGGAGTCGCCGTGGATGCCCTCCTCCAGGCCCGGGACCGCGCTCGCCGCGAGCGCGCATTCCTCCAGGCAGATGGGGACGTCGTCCGCGGTGCGGATGCGGCGGATCCGCACCACCGGCGCCCCGGGACTGAGCTGCAGCGCGTATCCGGCGGTCTGTCCGGCGGTCGCGAGCGCGATGTCGACGGACTGCGATCCGGGGCGCATGTTGCGCATCCGCATGTCCTCCGAGAACGAGGTGAGCTCGAAGGTCTTGCTGATCCGGGTGGCGCTGACGAAGGTGCCGGCGCCCTGCAGCCGGTACACGAGGCCGTCCCGTTCCAGCTCGTCCAAGGCGCGGCGGACGGTCTGCCGGTTGACCTCCAGGGCCTCGGCGAGCTCGCGTTCGGTGGGGAGGCGCTCGTGGGGCGCCAGACCCTGGTCGATCACCTCCTCCAGGTGCCGACGTACGCGCTCGTGCTTCGTCCCGGCTTCGGATGCGCCCACAGATCCTCCTTTGGTTCGAACCAATCTTGACGACAAGGTCTGTGCTGTGTCAATGTCGTTCTCCAACACCCCCTGATTGGTCTATTCCAATCTCATGTTCCTCAAGGACGAGCGGAGATCAGCGATGCACCACACCCTGAACAAGACGCGGCGCGGCCTCGTGGCCGGCGCGGTGACCGTCGCGACCGTCGCGGCGCTCGCGGGCTGCTCCGGCGGCGATGCCGGCGCGGACGGCAAGACGGAGATCACCTTCTCCTACCTCTGGGGCGGAGAGGAGGCCAAGGCGCTGGAGGAGATCATCGCCGACTTCAACGCGAGCCAGGACGAGATCGTCGTCAAGGGCGTCTCCAGCCCCGACACGCAGAAGCAGCTCACGTCCATGTCGTCGTCGAAGGGGTCCTTCGACATCTCCGACAACTTCGGCAACTCCGTCGGCGCGTGGGCCTCGAAGGGCATCCTCGCCCCGCTCGACGACGCCATCGCCGCCGAGAAGATCGACGTCGACGACTTCGTGCCCAGCGCCATGGAGCAGATGACCTACGAGGGCAAGACCTACGCCCTCCCGATCGCGATCCACAGCTTCCAGCTCCTGTACAACAAGACGCTGCTGGACGAGGCCGGCATCACGCCCCCCACCACCATGGACGAGCTCGCCGCGGCGGCGAAGGCGCTGACCAAGGTCGAGGGCGGCCGGATCACCCAGCTCGGTCTCGGGTCCGCCAACGACAGCACCACGCTCACGACCCTCGGGTTCGCCTTTGGTGGCAGCTGGGACGGCGCGGACGGCCCCACGCCCGCAGAGCCCGGCAACCTCCAGGCGCTGGAGTGGTACCAGCAGAACGTGGTCGAGCCGGTGGGCGCGGACAAGATGGCCGCGTTCGTCTCGGGGCAGGGCGAGTACCTGTCCGCCCAGGACCCGTTCTTCAGCGGACGCGTCGCCATGATCATCGACGGCGAGTGGCGCTCGGCCAGCGCGGCGAAGGTCGCTCCGGAGCTCGACTGGGGCGTCGCGGCGATCCCCGCGGCGACCCCGGCGCTCGCCGGCAGCACGCAGGTGACCTCCAGCACGCTGTTCATCCCCGCGAACTCGCAGCACAAGGAGGAGGCCGCGACGTTCCTGGCCTACCTGGTCGGCGAGGAGCCGATGGAGAAGTTCAGCCTCGCGCTCGGGAACCTCCCCGCGCGCACGTCGCTGGCCGGCAGCGACGCCTACAGCGACCTCAAGGACTTCTCCGTGTGGGCCGACGCGGCGTCCTCGCCCAACGCGCGCTCGCTGGCCAGCAAGCCCTACAGCGCCGAGTACGCGACCGACCTCGCGACGGCCTTCGACGAGGTCGTGCGGCTGACCGCGACGCCGGAGAAGGCGATCGCCACGGTCGAGTCGCGCATGGCGAACTACTCCGCGAAGTGACCGGTCCCCGATGACCAGCGCACTGTCGCGGGAGCGCGCCCGCCCCGGCACCGGGTCCGCCCGGCCCCGGGGCGGGCACGCCGGGGCGCGATCCCGGCGCAGCAGGAGGACGACCTTCATCGGCCTGGCCTTCGCCGCGCCCTTCATCGTCGGGTTCCTGTTCCTGTTCGCCTACCCGATCGCGGCGTCGGCCTTCTACAGCTTCACCGACTTCAACCTCTTCCAGGCCCCGGAATGGGTGGGCCTCGACAACTACGTCCAGATGTTCGGCGACGGCGTCTTCTGGAAGTCGCTCGCCAACACCGCGATCCTCACGGTCTTCGGCGTGCCGCTCGCGATCGGGATCGCCCTGGCCGGGGCGCACCTGCTCAACACCCCGGTGCGCGGTCAGCCGCTGTACCGCGCCCTCGTGTACCTGCCCTCCATCGTGCCGGTGGTCGTGGGCGGGTACCTGTGGCGCTGGCTGCTGAACGCCGAGTACGGCTTCATCAACCACTTCCTGTCCTGGTTCGGGATCACCGGACCCGCCTGGCTGCAGGAGCCGGACTGGACGAAGCCCGCGATCATCCTGATGTCGCTGTGGACGGTGGGCGGGACCATGATCATCTACCTCGCCGCTCTCCAGGAGGTGCCCAAGGAGCTCTACGAGGCGGCGGAGCTGGACGGCGCCGGCATCTGGCGTCGCTTCACGAACGTCACCTGGCCGACCGTCTCGCCGGTGACGCTGTTCCAGGTGATCGTGAGCATCATCGGGTTCCTGCAGATCTTCACGCAGCCGTACATCCTGTCCCAGGAACGGCTGAACCAGGCGGGATCGGGGCCGGGGCAGTCGATGCTCTCCTACGCGATGTACCTCTACCAGAACGCGTTCGTGTTCCTGAAGATGGGCTACGCCTCCGCGATGGCCTGGACGCTGTTCCTCGTCACGCTCGTCGTGAGCCTGATCGTGCTCGCGTCCTCCCGGAAGTGGGTGCACGATGGCTCGCGCTGACTCCCCCGTCGTCGCCGTCGCGCGTCGGCCTCGCTCCCGTCGCACCTGGCGGCGGATCCGGCAGCAGGTCTCGGTCGCGCTGCTCGCGCTGCTGTTCCTCTTCCCGCTGCTGGTGATGCTGTCGACCGCGTTCAAGACGCCCACGGACGTGTTCTCCTCCCCGCCGACGCTGCTTCCGCGGGAATGGACGCTCGACAACTTCGCCCAGGCGTTCGAGCAGATCCCGGTGTGGCGCTACCTCGCCAACACGCTGTTCGTCTCCGGGATGAGCATCCTCGGCACGGTCGTGTCCTGCCCCCTCGTCGCCTACGCCCTGGCGAAGGTGCGCTGGCGGGGCGCCCGTCCGCTGCTGATCCTGGTCCTGGCGACCATGATGCTGCCGCCGCAGGTGACGCTCATCCCGCTGTTCCTGGTCTGGAACGGGCTGGACGCGACGAACTCCTACCTGCCGCTGATCGTGCCCACGTTCCTCGGGACGCCGTTCTTCATCTTCATGATCCGCCAGTTCCTCCTCGCCGTGCCGGACGAGCTGATCGAGGCGGCCCGGCTGGACGGCGCGTCCGAGTTCCGCACCTATGCGACGATCGTGCTGCCCCTGGCGCGACCGGCGATCGTCACGGCGGCGATCTTCCAGTTCGTCTGGGCCTGGACCGACTTCCTCAATCCCCTCATCTATCTGAACGACGAATCGACCTACACGCTGTCCATCGGGCTGTACGCCTTCTTCGGTGAGAACGACGTGGCCTGGGGTCCGCTGATGGCGGCGTGCGCGATGTTCACGCTGCCCGCCGTCATCATCTTCCTCATCGGCCAGAAGTTCTTCATCGGCGGTGCCAGCGCAGGAGCCCTCAAATGACGCAACCCCTCTCCTCCCCGCTCGACCGGCTCGCCGGCGGTCTCGTCGCGTCCGTTCAGGCGACCGACGCGAGCCCGGTCCGGGACCCGGACGTGATCGCCGCGCTCGCCGGCGCGGCGCTCCTCGGCGGGGCCTGCGGGCTCCGGCTGAACGGACCGGTGGACGTGGCGCGGGCGCGGGAGCGCACCGATGTGCCCCTCATCGGCCTGCACAAGGTCGACAACGGCGTGCGCAACATCATCACGCCGACCCTGGAGCTGGCCAGGGGCCTGGCCCGGGCCGGGGCCGACCTCATCGCCGTGGACGCCACGGAGGAGGCGCTCGGCGACGACTTCGGGCTCCTCGCGGCGATCGTCGAGGAGACCGGCGTGCCCGTGATGGCCGACGTCTCGACCCTCGCCGAGGGGATCCGGGCCAGAGAGCACGGCGCCGCGGTGGTGGGCACCACGCTGTCCGGGTACACGCCCCAGTCCGCCGGGCGCGGCGACGGGCCCGACCTCGCGCTCGTGGCGGAGCTCGTCGCCGCGGGGATCCCCACCATCGCCGAAGGGCGGTACCAGACCGTCGACCAGGTCGCGCGGGCCTTCGACGCCGGTGCGCTCGCCGTGGTGGTGGGCGGGGCGATCACGGATCCGATCGCCATCACCGCGCGGTTCGTCGCCGCGACGCCCCGCGCCCGCGACGCGCTGGCGGCCGGAGGGGTGCGGTGATCGTCGGCGTGGACATCGGCGGCACGAAGATCGCCGTCGCCGGGTTCGACCGTGACGGCGACCACGTGCGCCGAGCGACGGCGACCGTCACCGCGCGCACGCCGGCGCTCGCCGGAGGCACCGCGATCCTGGAGACCGTGACCGACCTCGTCCGTGCCGCGTGCGGATCCTCGACCCCGACGGCGATCGGGGTCGGCACGGCCGGCGTGATCGACGCCGCCGGATCCGTCGCCTCGGCGACGGACGCGATCCGGGAGTGGACCGGCTTCCCCCTCGGCGCGCTCCTGGCCGAGCGGACCGGCGTCCCGACGACGGTCGTGAACGACGTGCACGCGGCCGCCGTGGCGGAGGCGCGGATCGGAGCGGGCGCCGGGGCGCGGACGCTGCTCGTCGTCACGGTGGGCACGGGGATCGGCGGCGCCGTCGTGATCGACGGCGAGCTGCACCGCGGGGCCACCGGCACGGCCGGATCCCTCGGGCACATCGACGTCCTCGCCCCCGAGCAGCTGGCGACGCGGCGGTGCTCCTGCGGCGTCGAGGGCCACGTGGAGGCGATGGCGTCCGGGCCCGCGCTGGAGCGCCGTTTCGCGGAGAGATCCGGGTCCCCACGGCCCCTGCGGGAGGTGGCCGCCCTCGCCGTGGCCGGCGACCCGGTCGCTCTCGACGTGATCGCCGAGGGCGCGCGTCTCCTGGGGCATGCGCTGGCCAGCGCCAACGCGCTCATCGACGCGGACACGATCGTCGTCGGCGGCGGCGTCGCCGAGATCGGGGACCGCTATCGCGCTGCGGTGGCCGATGCCTACCGCGAACGGGCGATGCCGGGCCCGCGGGCGGCCCGTGTGC
>NZ_BCRA01000108.1 GCF_001552355.1 Microbacterium resistens NBRC 103078 | reverse complement strand
GCCTCGGCGGACGCCTCGTCGGCTGCGGCGGCGGACTCGTCGGCGCGCGGGGCTCCGGACGGGACGGCGGACGCCTCGTCCACCGCTTCGGCCACCTCGAGCGCCACCGCGACGGCGGACGCCACGGCCTCGGCCACGTCGAGCGCCACGGCTTCGGCCACGTCGAACGCCACGGCCTCGGCAACGTCGAGCGCATCCGCCTCGGCGAACGGAACCGCCACCGCCAACGGCAAGCCGCTTCCTCCGACGGGTGCGGACGTGCCGCTGGGCCTGCTGGCCCTGGGCGGTCTGCTGGTTATGCTCGGCATCGGAGCCGCCGTTCTCGGCGCCGCCAAGCGCCGGGCGACCGCCGACGTCGAGTGACGATTCGGTAGCAAGGGTCGGGGTCGTCCTTGGTGGCGACCCCGACCTTTTCTTGACACACCTTCCCGATCCACGAGGGGAACCCGGATGACCGAGGACACCACGAGCGCCCCTGCGCGCTCCGCTCCCGCCCGGCCGAAGCCCACCTGGTGGGTGCGCCTGATCGCCTTCGGGGCATGCGCGTTCACCGCCTGGCACGTCTTCGCATCGTTCCTCTGGATCGCGCCCCCGTCGCCGCTGCGGGAGATCCCGACGCAGCAGGTCCTCTCTGCCTACATGCTCCCGATGTTCGGGCAGTCCTGGAGCGTGTTCGCCCCGGAGCCGATCAACGGCGACTACCACTTCAACGTCCGCGCCGTCATCGAGAAGGACGGCGAGGAGATCACCACCGGATGGGTCAGCGCGACCGATGTCGAGCTGTCGATGATCCGGTACAACCTCTTCCCTCCGCGGGCGGGCATCCAGTCCAGCGAGGTCGCGAGCGGGCAGATGTCGGCCTTCAACAAGCTCTCCGACGAGCAGAAGGCCGTGGTCGCGCTCGACTTCGACAAGGACGACGGCGAGGCCTGGATGCGCCGGGCCTTCGAGAAGCTCGAGGGCGACCAGAACGCCGCCCTGGCGGAGGCCTACATGAAGAAGGAGCACCTGGCGACGACCTACGCCACCCAGGTCGCATACGCCATCTGGGGCGATGACGTCCGGAAGGTGCAGTATCGCGTCAGCCGGCAGAACGTCGTCCCCTTCGCCGAGCGCAACACGCCCGGTGCCCAGCGGCCCGACCCGTCGTTCTCCCCGAGCGGATGGCGACTGCCCATCGAGGAGCAGGGGCAGAGTCGCTCCGCCTTCGGCGACGTGTTCCGTGCCCAGTTCGAGAGGACGCAGCGATGAGCCGGCCCAGCGGAACCTCCGATGCCCGCACGACCGCGAACGCCCCCGCGTCCGACGCGAAGAACGCGAAGGCGGCGAGGAAGACGAAGGCCGCGGAGACCGCCGACGCTGTCGCGACCGGAGCGACGACGGCCGCCCCGGTGCGCCCCGCCGAGGTCCCCGCCGAGACCGAACCGGCCACCCCGACGCCGACCGAGAGCCCCGGCGCGGGCGCACCCGCTCCGGGGATCCAGCCCGCGGGCGCGGCCGCGGAGGTCACCGCGACCACTCGCGTGCTGACCTTCGCCGGCAGCATGATCGCGGGCCTGTGGAACATGGTCGTGACCGGGCTCGCGGCGATCTTCGCCTGGATCGAGACCTGGCTCTACGGCGAGAAGAAGGCGCTGTACGGGCTCGCGGTGACCCGCATCCTGTTCGGCGTCACCGCCCTCGGCCTGCTCGCGGCCAACTTCGGCACCCGCCTGTACACGTTCGGGTCGGGCTCCGCCTGGAACGGCGAGATGGCCGAGCCGGTGAGCGACTTCCCGAAGATCTGGATCTTCAGCACCTTCCACGCCGTCATGGGCAATGACGTCCTCTACACGCTGATGTATCTGCTGCTGGGCGTCCTCGCGGTGCTGTTCGTGCTCGGGTGGCGGTTCCGCATCGTGCTTCCGGTGTTCTTCTGCCTGTGGGTCGGCTTCATCGAGGCGAACGACATGGTGGGCGACCAGGGCGACAACATGTTCCGGATCGCGCTGCTGCTGCTGTTCTTCGCGGATCCTGCGGCGCGCTGGTCGCTCGACGCCCGGCGTCGCGCGAGGAAGGGCGAGTGGTTCGAGCCCGGCAGCCAGCCGGCGATCCTCGGCACGGTGTTCCACAACCTCGCGCTCGTCGCGCTCACCGCGCAGGTCTGCTTCGTGTACGCCTCCGGCGCCCTGTTCAAGGCCGCGGGCTCCCCCTGGTCGGAGGGGTACGCGGTCTACAACCCGCTGCACACCATGCGCTTCGGCACGTGGCCGGTCCTCAGCGACCTGGTGACCGCGTGGGGACCGGCGGTGACGATGATGACCTGGGGATCCATCATCCTGCAGGTCGCCTTCCCGCTGGCGCTGCTGCTGCGTCCCACCCGTCTGGTGGCGCTCGTCGGCATCCTGTCGTTCCACATCGGGATCGCGGTGCTGATGGGCCTGCCGTGGTTCTCGCTGACGATGATCGCGATCGACTCGATCTTCATCCGCGACCGCAGCTGGGAGCGTCTGCACGACGGCGTCGTGCGTCGCTGGCGCGCGGCGGGGAAGGCCCCGGCCGCGCCCCCGCCCGCCGCGGCGTAGCGGCGGCGCAGGGTGGGTCCGCTCACCGGGGGAGCGCGGCGAGCGCAGACGCCACGACGGCGGCGGCATTCTGCGGCGTCGTTCGAAGTCGTCCCTGATGGCCAAGCGCCCGCTCCCACTGCACCGGGGTGGGCAGATGGCTGAAGGGGACTCTCCGGATGTCCGAGTACGGGCCATGCCGTGCGAAGAGGTGAGCCGCCTCTTCGGTGAACAGTCCGGCCTCGGCCAGCGCCCAGAGATCGTAGAGGTCTCGTGGTGCGGCGCGGTCCGCCCACGCGGAGAGCTTCGCGGCGACGAAGGCGGGAGGGGTCAGGACGCGGAGCGCGGCAGCCGGAGCGTCGCGATATCTCTGCTCGATGGAGACGACCTCGGTCGGCCATGGGGGACGACCGGTGGCGGAGAGCAGCTGGATCTGCACCCGGGTCGCGCGTGCTTCCAGAATCGAGGGCACCGAGCCTCTCGTCTCGCGAAGCGACGGAGTGAATGTCGCCGCGCCGAGCGTCCGCCGAAAGCTCCTCGTGATCGATCGTTCGATGCGTTCGGCGGCTTCGTCGCGGTGTCGGACGGCGATGAGATCGATGTCTTCGGACAACCGCAGAGCCGGCAGGAGCGTGCGCGCAAGCGCGGTCCCGCCGAAGAAGATCAGGTCCTCGGACCCGAGCGCGGCGATGGCGGCGAGCGCGTGCGAGATGATGTGGTCACGGACGACCTGCGCCGAGTCGACGCCGAAGGCGAGTTGTACGCTCTCCCGGTCTTCGTCGGACAGGACACCGGCTACCGGATCATCCATGTGCCCTCCGGAGCGCGCTCGCCATCTCTCGTGCCGCCGGCGGCACGCGGCGTGCCGCATGCACGATCTCGTCGAAGACGTCGGGCGACGAGCGGGCGGCGAGGCTCGCCAGAGCGTCGCGGGCATCCGCCTCCAGGCCCTCCGGCGCGACGCTCCGGATCAGGTCGAACAGGGTCTGTTCCGGGGAGGTGACGAGCACCTCGCCCAGCACCGTGGGCTCGACGACGAGGTCGAGATCCCACTTTCTTCGGGGGACGAAACGGACCGAGCCTCCGTGGGACAGGACAACGGGGGCATAGCCCCTCCGGGGGACGGCGACGGTGGCCACGCCGATCGCCCGGGGGATCGCGGCCCAATGCCGCGCGGCGGAGACGCCGGTGAGGGCGATGGTCCGTTCGCCGAACCGCGCGGTTGCGACCGCGGCGGCCGCCGCCTCCAGGGGAGGGATCCAGGAGCGACCGTCGGCGGAGTCCGGAGGGGCCGTGTAGATCCCCCTCGCCAGCCTGACCAGAGCTCCGCGATCGACCAGGCGTTCGAGCGCTCGCCAGGTGTTCTCGCCCTCGCGGGAGACGTCGCGGAGCGTCGCGGTGCGCATCGGTGCGCGGGCGATCGACATGAGGAGCTCGAGATCAGTCATAGTTCGCCCTTGAGTTATCTATTGTCTACTCTCAGGGTAGAGAATAGATGACCTAAATGGAAGGAATGCGTTGCTCTCGGTGTCTGCGCGCGTCACGAGGGTGCGTCGCTGGCGCGCGGCGGGGAAGGCCCCGGCCGCGCCCCCGCCCGCCGCGGCGTAGCGGCTCCTGTGGACACGGCACAATCGCGGGGGCGCGTGCGGCCGGGGGCCGTTGGACGAAAGCCACAGCCGACTTCGGTCGGTGTTGTCGGAGTCCTACCGTGGAATCATCTCCCACCCGTGTCTTGAGAGGATGCTCATGGTCGACGCAGCCGTCCGAATGAACGCTTCCACCCCCGCCGCCGGAGACGCCGACGCGCACCGTATCGACGTCGAGGCGGTCGGCGACCTGCTCCTGGGGACCTGGGCGGACACCCGCCGTCAGGCCCGCGAGATGATCAAGGATCCCGCGTTCTGGCGCGACGACTCCCTGGCCAAGGACGAGCACCGCGAGCGCGTGCTCAGCCAGCTCCATCTGCTCGTGCAGAACCGCGCTGTGCACCGCGCGTTCCCGAAGCGCTTCGGGGGCGAGGAGAACAACGGCGCGAACATCGCGGGCTTCGAGGAGCTCGTGGCGGCGGATCCCAGCCTGCAGATCAAGTCGGGGGTGCAGTGGGGGCTGTTCGGCTCCGCGATCCTGCAGCTCGGGACGACCGAGCACCATGACCGCTGGCTCCCCGGGGTCATGGATCTGTCGATCCCCGGCGCGTTCGCGATGACCGAGATCGGTCACGGCTCGGACGTCGCGGCGGTCGGCACGACGGCGACCTACGACCCGGAGACCGAGGAGTTCGTCATCCACACGCCGTTCCGCGGCGCGACGAAGGAGTACCTGGGCAACGCCGCGCTGCACGGGGTGGCGGCGACCGTCTTCGCGCAGCTCATCACGAACGGCGTCAACCACGGTGTGCACTGCTTCTACGTGCCGCTGCGCGGCGAGGACGGCGTGGATCTGCCCGGCATCGGCCGCGAGGACGACGGCCTCAAGGGCGGGCTCAACGGCATCGACAACGGGCGGCTGTCCTTCGACCACGTGCGCATCCCCCGGACGAACCTGCTGAACCGTTACGGCGACGTCGCCCCCGACGGCACGTACTCCAGCGCGATCGACAGCCCCGGACGGCGCTTCTTCACGATGCTGGGAACGCTCGTCCAGGGACGGGTGTCGCTGGACGGCGCCGCGTCCTGGGCCTCGGCGCTCGGGCTGTACATCGCGATCACCTACGCGACGCAGCGCCGTCAGTTCGACGGGGCGGACGGGCAGGAGACGGTCCTGCTCGACTACGGCAAGCACCAGCGCCGCCTGCTCCCGCGGCTGGCCACCACCTATGCGCAGCTGTTCGCGCACGACGAGTTCCTGCAGAAGTTCGACGGGGTCTTCTCCGGCGCGACGGACACCCCGGACGACCGGGAGGACCTGGAGACGCTCGCGGCGGCCCTGAAGCCGCTGTCGACGTGGCACGCCTTGGACACGCTGCAGGAGTGCCGCGAGGCCTGCGGCGGCGCAGGGTTTATGTTCGAGAACCGCTTCGTCGGGCTCCGTCAGGATCTGGACGTCTACGTCACCTTCGAAGGGGACAACAACGTCCTCCTGCAGCTGGTCGGCAAGCGCCTGCTCACCGACTACGCGAAGCAGTTCCAGGGCAAGGACGCGGCCGCGCTGGCCAAGTTCGCGGTGGGCCAGACGGCGGGCAAGGTCTTCCACGGTGCGGGCCTGCGGGCCTTCGGGCAGGCGGTCGCGGACTTCGGCTCCACGGCGCGGTCGGTGGAGAACGGGCTTCGCGAGGAGCAGCAGCACGAGCTGCTGGCCGACCGTGTGCAGCAGATGGTCGCCGACATCGCCGGGCGGCTGCGCCCCGCCGGCAAGGACAAGGTCCTCGGCGAGAAGCTGTTCAACGAGAACCAGGCCGAGCTGATCGAGGCCGCCCGCGCGCATGGCGAGCTGCTCCAGTGGGAGGCGTTCACCGACGCGGTGCACCGGATCCAGGACGCCGAGACGAAGGCGGTGCTCACGTGGCTGCGGGACCTGTTCGGGCTCCAGCTCATCGAGAAGCACCTCGCCTGGTACCTCATCAACGGGCGTCTCTCCGCCCAGCGCGCCGCCGCGGTGTCGCGCTACATCGACCGTCTCTGCACGCGTCTGCGGCCGCACGCGCTGGATCTCGTGAACGCCTTCGGCTATGAGCCGGAGCACGTGCGGGCTCCGATCGCGTCCGGCATCGAGCAGCAGCGCCAGGACGAGGCGCGTGCGCATTACGCGGCGCTCGCCGCGTCCGGCGAGGCGCCGATCTCGGAGAAGGCGCTGAAGAAGGCTGCGAAGCGGAAGTAGCCCGGGCGGGATCCCTCCCTCGGGGCCGCCGAGACCCCCTCCACGCGTCGAAACCCCTCCGCAGATACGTATCTGCGGAGGGGTTTCGGCGATGCGAGGGGGTCTCGCGTGCGGGAGACCGGATGCTCTGAGGGAGTCGGGACGCTCAGCCGGCGACGCGGTCGGCCAGGTGGTCCGGCAACGGGCGGTCGGTGGCGAGCACCACGCGGACGTTCGCTCCCTCGTGGTCGAGCGCACCCGCCCGCTGCGACCGCAGATCGAAGATCGTCTGCCCGCGCCCGGGGCCGTCGGAGTGGTCGACGAGGGCGGGGACGGCGGGCGAGCGGGTCGCCGTGACGGTTCCGACGGCGATCGCGGCGGCCAGCGGGTCGTGCAGCGCGCTGCAGCGGCGGCCGTAGGCGGAGACGTAGAAGTCCATGTAGAAGTCGAGCATCGCCCCCACGCTCCGCGCCAGCGCCGAGTCGGAGGCCAGGAGACGCTCGCGGTGGGCGTCCTCGAACACGTTCTCCATCGTGACGTCCAGCGGCACCACGGTCACCGGCCAGGAGGCGGCGAACACGGCGGCGGCCGCCTCCGGGTCGTTGCCGATGTTCGCCTCGGCGACGGGCGAGATGTTGCCGGGGACGAGTGCGGCACCCCCCATCAGCGTGACGGAGGCGACGCGCTCGGGCAGCGTCGGGTCCAGGCTCAGCGCCGAGGCGAGGTTGGTCAGCGGACCCACGGCGACGACCTCCAGCGCGCCGGCGTGCTCGTGCGAGAGGCGGATGAGCAGCTCGGCGGCGCTGGCCGCGTCGACTTCCTGCACCGGCGCCGGCAGGGCCACGTGGCCCACGCCGTCGTCGCCGTGCACGTGCGGCGCGCCCCCGTCATAGGCGTGCGCGAGGAAGTCATGACGACCGACGGCCACCGGGATGTCGGTCCGCTCCGCGAGCGCCAGCAGGCCCAGCGTGTTCCGGGCGGCCTGAGCGGCGCTGGTGTTCCCGCTGACGGTGCCGATCCCCGCGAGCGCGATCTCCGGCGATGCCAGCAGGTACGCCAGCGCCAGGGAGTCGTCGATCCCCGTGTCGCAGTCGAAGTAGAGGGGGCGGGCGGACGTGGTCATCGGTTCTCCTTCGGAACTCGGGTGGGGAGGGTCAGGCCGACTTGGGCTGCAGGAACAGGCTCGCGACCAGCGCCAGCGCGCTGATGCCGACAGAGATCCACAGTGCCAGGCCGTAGCCGCCGGAGGCGACGAACGGCGCGACGATCGCGAACCCGAGGCTCGCGCCGAAGCCGAAGGCGGTGCTGTTCATGCTCGGCAGGATCGCCGGCGCGTCGTCCGGGGACTGCAGCACGCCGAGGCCGTTCGTGGTGGTGAGCACGACGCCGTTGTAGGTCACTCCGAGCAGGGCGAACAGCGCGAACACGGTCCAGGGGCTGTGCGGGAACAGCGCGACGAGAGCGAGGATCACGACGCAGGCGACGAGGCCGACCCGCAGCACGGGGATCCACCCGATGCGCCCGGCGAGCCAGCCGGACAGCGGGGCGGCGGCCAGGCCGATCAGGGCCGGAGGCGCGAGGTAGAGGAGGGCCGAGGTCGAGGCGGGCAGACCGTACCCGGCCTCCGCGTCCTGGCTGAGCACGACGATCGTGAAGTTGATGACCGTGAAGACGCTCGACAGGGTCAGCACGGTCGTGGCGAGCACGGGCCAGACCTGGCGGGAGCGCAGGTGGTGCACGGCGATGAGCGGCGTGCGGCGGCGGCGCTCGATGCCCACGAAGACCGCGAACGCGGCGATCGCCCCGGCGAGGAACAGCAGCGTGACCGTGTCCAGCCACCCGCGCGCGGATCCCTGGGACACGAAGTACGTGATGCAGATGAGCCCCGCCGACAGCGCCGCAGCGCCCCACCAGTCCATCCGGCCCCGGGAGGACGGCTCGCCGTCCCGGGGCACGGCGAGCACGACGCATCCGATCGCGACGACGGCGACGACCAGGATCACGACGAACAGCGACCGGAAGCCGAAGGCGTCGGCGAGGAGCCCGCCGATCCAGCCGTCGACGCCGCCGACGCCGCCGTTGATGGCGGTGAGGACCCCGAGCACCGTGGGGAAGACCGCGGACGGGAGCGTCTCGGCGAGGATCACGTACGCGATCTGGAAGGCGGCGCTGGAGGCGCCCTGGAGCACGCGGCCGACGAGGAGGAGGGGGAGGTTCGGCGCGGCGATGCACAGCACCGTGCCGAGCGCGATGAGGACGAGCACGATGAGCAGTGCGCGCTTGCGGCCGATGAAGTCGCTCCACCGGGCGAGGACCACGCCGCCCACCGCTCCGGCGAGGAAGAACAGCGACGACACCTGCGAGACGGCGTCCATCGGTGCGGACAGCTGTGCGGCGATGTCCGGGAGCGCGGGGGTGATCATGCTCGAGTTCAGCTGGAAGGCGACCACGGTCAGGATGAGCGTCGCCACGAGCGCGAACGCGCGCCCGCCGCGCAGTCCGCCGGTGGGTGCGGGGGCGAGGGTCTCGGGGGAGGTCGGCACGGTGACTCCTTCGTCGGGGAGGGCCGCGTGCGCGGCGGCCCGGCGGGACGATCCCCGCCAATGGGTATGATGTTATACCTCTCGGGTACAACATCTGCAACCACCGCGGACTGTGATTGGATGAACCGCGAGACCACCGCCGGCCCCGGAGCCATGCCGGACGCCGGGAGGACGCTCGGGAGGAGGACCGATGACGGATGTCGCACCGTTCCTGGACCGCCCGCTGACCGCACCGGTCGGCCAGCCGCTCCGGGTCGCGGTCTACTCCCGGCTGGCGGAGGGCATCCGCAGCGGGGTCTTCCCGCTCGCCTCCATGCTGCCGAGGGAGACCGAGCTCGGCGTCGCGCTCGGGGTGTCGCGCACCGTCGTCCGCGAGGCGTTGATGCTCCTGGAGGAGGACGGCCTGATCGTCACCCGGCGCGGTGTGGGCCGGTTCGTCGCCGACGACCTGCCGACCGTCGGCCTGGAGGAGCTGCGCCCGCTGGAGGCCGCGCTCGCCGAGGGCGGCGAGGACATCACGGTGCGCCCGCTCGAGTTCGTGGTCCAGCCGACGACCGACTACGTCTCCGGTCACCTCGGGCTCGACGCCGAGGCCAACACGTGGTTCCGCGAGAGCGTGGTCGAACGCGCCGGCGAGCCCATCGCCATCCTCCAGGAGCACCTGCCCGCCGGACGCTATCTGAGCGATGCGAGCCCGCAGGTGGCCGCAGCGGTGCCGGAGGCGGCGGATGACCCGTCCAGCCTGATGGCCGCGCTCCTGGCCCGCGGCGTGGTCTTCGGATCGGGCCGGTGCGAGATCACCGTGAACGTCGTCGGCCGCTCGCGCGGCGAGCTGCTCGGCCTGAAGGCCGGCGACCCCGTCCTCATCCTCACGCAGACGGCCACCGTGGCGGGCGCGCCCCTCTACCTGGCCAAGTGCATCGTCTCCGGGCGGGCCGGGGTGCTGTCGGTCGTGCAGACGACCCAGTGATCCGCGACCCCCGGCGCCCGCCGGCGGTGTCGGCGCCGGCCCCTACGCTGGAGCGGTGACCGCACCGATCGACGACCGCCCCCGCTGTGCCTGGGCCGGGGACGACCCCGAGTACCGCCGCTACCACGACGAGGAGTGGGGGCGGCCGCTGCGCGGCGACCGCGCGCTGTTCGAGAAGATGGCGCTGGAGGGCTTCCAGGCGGGACTCTCCTGGATCACGATCCTGCGCAAGCGTCCTCGTTTCCGCGAGGTGTTCGCGGGGTTCGAACCGGAGGCTGTGGCGTCCTTCGGCCCCGACGACGTGGAGCGGCTGATGGCCGATCCCGGGATCATCCGCAACCGCGCGAAGATCGAGGCGACGATCGCGAACGCCGCGCTCGTCCGGGACATGGCCGACGGCGAGCTCGACGCGCTCATGTGGTCCTTCGCCCCCGGGCCCCGTGCGCGCCCGAGGACGATGGCGGACGTGCCCGCGGTGACGCCCGAGTCCGAGGCCATGAGCAAGGCTCTGCGCGCGCGGGGGTTCCGCTTCGTGGGGCCCACGACGATGTACGCCCTGATGCAGTCCGCCGGGATGGTGGACGACCACCTGGAGGGCTGCTGGCGCGCCGCGGACTGAATCGCGGCCGCGCCGGGTCCCGAGCGCGCCGTGCCCGCTAACGTGGAGCCATGCCCCAGGTCACCGCATTCGCCGCGCCCCGTGAGGGCGCTCCGCTGGAACGCACGACGATCGAACGCCGCGAACCGGGTCCGCTCGATGTCGTCATCGAGATCGCCTTCGCCGGCATCTGCCACTCCGACATCCACACCGTCCGCGGCGACTGGGGCGACCAGCAGTACCCCCTCGCTCCCGGCCACGAGATCGCGGGCGTCGTGTCGGCCGTGGGATCGGACGTGACGCGCTTCGCCGTGGGCGACCGCGTCGGCGTGGGCTGCCTGGTGAACTCGTGCGGCGAGTGCGACGGGTGCCTGCGCGGCGAGGAGCAGAACTGCCGCCGCGGCGCGGTCGGCACGTACGGCGCGATCGACCGCGACGGGACCGTCACGCAGGGCGGGTACTCCACGTCGGTCGTCGTGACCGAGGCGTTCGTCCTCCGGATCCCGGACGCGATCCCGCTCGATCGGGCCGCGCCGCTGCTGTGCGCCGGCATCACGACCTACTCGCCGCTGCGGCACTGGCGCGTCGGGCCCGGCAGCCGCGTCGCCGTGATCGGCCTGGGCGGACTGGGCCACATGGGCGTGCAGATCGCGCACGCGCTGGGCGCCGAGGTCACGGTGCTGTCCCAGTCGCTCGGCAAGAAGGACGACGGGCTGCGCCTGGGCGCGGACCGCTACCTCGCCACGAGCGATCCCGAGACCTTCCGCGGCCTGCGCCGCTCGTTCGACGTCATCCTCAACACGGTCAGCGCGCCGCTCGACATCGACGCGTACCTGCGGCTGCTCGACACGAACGGCACGCTCGTGTGCGTCGGCGCCCCGCCCGAGCCGATGAGCTTCGACGTGTCCCACCTCATCTCCGGGCGCCGTTCGCTCGCCGGGTCGAACATCGGCGGGATCGCCGAGACCCAGGAGATGCTGGACTTCTGCGCCGAGCACGGCATCGCCGCCGAGATCGAGCTCATCGCCGCGGACGACGTCAACGCCGCCTACGAGCGCGTCCTCGCCTCGGACGTGCGCTTCCGGTTCGTGATCGACGCCGGCACCCTCGGCTGAGCGCCGCGACGCCTCGCCGCCGTGACACGGCGGGGCATCGGCGCGAGCGGCGCGGGCCTCACTAGGGTCGAGGCGACGCGGAGGACGACGGAGGGGATCGGATGTCGCAGAAGAGCGAGACGGCGTCGTCGTCCCTGGCGGCGCGCGCGCGGACGACGGGGGCGACCTGCTTCGTGTGCACGGTCACGCTGGCGATCGTCGCCGCGCTGTTCTTCTGGGGCGTGACGGTGGATGCGGCGTTCCTGGGCGCTGCTGTTGTGTCCTGCGTGCTGGCCGTGCTGATGTTCCTGCTCGGCGCGATCGCCGTGCCGCTGCCGCGTCTGCGCCCGGCGGCCCTGGCCACGCGCCGCGCCGTGCGGATCCTCACGGTCGTCGTGCTCGGCGTCGGGATCGGCGGCGGCGGCGTCGCGCTGCTGCTGGCGGGGCTGCGCGGCAGCGTCATCGGCATGCTCTCCGCCGGCGCCCTGATGCTGATGTCCCTCCTCCTGGCGAACGTCGCCGGCTCGGTCGGCGGCGTCCTCGTGCGCCGGGGACCGGATGCCTGACCTCGGCCTCCCACCGGTCGCCCTCGTCGCCGGTGCGGCCGTCGGCGTCCTCGTCGCCGCCGCGCTGTTCGTCTGGTACGCGGTCGCGCTCTCCCGGCTCTTCCCGCGCTTGGGCGGCGAGGGATGGAAGGGATGGGTCCCCGTCCTCAACGAGGCGGAGATCCTCGCCCGCGGCGGCGTGCCGGCCTGGTCGGTGGTGTTCTTCTTCATCCCGCTGGTGCAGTTCTACGGGCTGTACCTGAGGATCGTCGCGGTCCACCGGATCACGGTGCGCTTTCGCCGGGGCGCGGGGTTCACGGTCCTGGGCGTGCTCCTCCCGCCGCTGTGGGCGACGCTGCTGGCCCGGGCGGAGGCTCCCGCCGCCGAGACCGCGCCGCCCCACGACCCGGCGAAGCCGCGGACGGGCGGGATCCGCACGCTCCCGGACCCGCGACGGACCACGCTCGCCCGCGACGCCTCCGGGTACGCGATCCCGATCCCCGCCCCGCTCGAGCCGACGCTGATCGACGACGTGCCGATCGAGCGTCCCGGAGCGTCCGCCTCCGTGCCCGCCGCGCCGGAGCAGGACCCGGACCTGGATCCCGCGCCCGCTCCTGCCGCCCCGGGCCCCGCGCCCGCTCCTGCTGTCCCGGACCCCGCCCGCGCTCCCGTCGTCCCGGACCCCGCGCCGGTGTCCTGGCACCTCGTCCTCGACGACGGCACCCGGCTGCCCCTCCCCGGGCCCCGGATCGTGCTCGGTCGCGCACCGGCGGGCACGGCGGGCGATCAGCCGCTGGCGGTCCCCGACGCCACGCGGACGGTGTCGAAGACGCACGCCCGCCTGGAGCACGACGGCACGCGCTGGCACCTCACCGACCTGAGCTCGACGAACGGCTCGGGCGTCCAGGATGCCTCCGGCGGTTGGCAGGCGCTGAGCGGGGGCGAACGCGTCGTCGTGGACGGAGCGTTCCGGCTCGGCGACCTGACCCTGCGACTCATCCGGAGCGCGTGACCGCCCCTCCCCTCGGCTGCGCACGGCGACGACGCCGCGGATGGGGAATTCGCCCCATCGACGCGGCGTCGGTCCTCGGGAGAGGATCGGCCAGAGGCAGCGAGAAGGGGAGCGGCGCACGTGACCGACGACATCGACAGGCTGTACGACCTCCGGGACGAGATCGATCTCGGCAGGCAGCGGTTCGCACAGGGGACGCCTCCGGAGGACGAGGGCGAGGCCGGCGATCCGTCCGGTGCGATCCGTGTCGTCGCCCGGCGCTCGGAGAACCACATCCGCGTCCACCTCGGCGACCGCTGGGAGGACGCGCACGAGCCGGAGGCCCTCGGCGCCGCCATCGTGGCGACCTATGCGCAGATCGCGTACGCGGCGCTCGGCGCCTGGGGCGAGAGCGTGGCCGAGGCGCCGGAGCCCACGCGCGCGACCCCGCTCCCGCCGCTCGGATCCTCGGTCGCCTCCCGGGTGGAGGACGCGTTCGCCGCCGGGGCGGAGCGTCCTGACATCCACGCCGTCATGCACAACGTCACCGAGATCCTGCAGCAGCTCAGCGCCGGCTTCGCCGAGGCCGCCGAGGCCGTGGGGCACCGGGCGACGGCCGAGTACGACGGATCCACCTACGGGGGGCACGTGACCGCCACCGTCAATGGAGCCGGGCACCTCGTCCGGCTCGTCCTCAGCCCGCAGTGGCTCGGGCGGACCAGGGCGAGCGGCATCGCGACGGAGATCAACGCCGCGATCGACGCGGCGGTCGAGCAGATCCCGCCGGCGACGGCGGCGGGCGCGCTCGAGGGCACGCCGCTGGCGGAGTTCGCCGCGCTCGCGGAGGATCCGGACGCACTCGTGAAGAGACTGCTCGGACGGTAGCAGGACCACGGCGGCACCCGCAGGCACGAAGCACGAAGCACGAGATCGGCAGCAGGGAGAGGGAGGACAGGACATGGGACTGGTCGAGTTCAACGCCTTGACGGAGGACGCGTCGAAATGGGACGGGGCTGCGCAACAGCTCGGCGCGATCGAGACGGCGCTCAACGGCATCGACGTGTACCGCGGCGCGTTCTCGTTCGCCGCGATGGACGTCTTCGACGAGTACGTGCAGGTCCGTGATCACGTGCTGCGCCTCCTTCGAGAGGGCGCCGGCGAGACGGCGTGCGCCGCCACCGCGCTGCGCCGCATCCGCACGGACCTGGAGGCCGACGAGAACGCCGCGATCAACGAGTTCGGCGGCATGTGGGCGCCGGTGCAGTAGCGCCCGACCGTCATCAGGAGAGAGGAACAAGGACATGGATCCCGCAGCCGAGGCGAGAAGACTGCTCGAACAGCTCCAGCGACAGTTCGAAGAGCTGCGTCGCGTCATCAACGACACCCTGTCGCACGTGCCCGGCGTCTTCCAGTGGGTCGTGGACCGCGTGATCGAGGGCTGGAACTGGCTCGTCGAGCGCGTCCAGGAGTTCTGGGACTGGTTCGTCGACAAGCTCTCCTACGTCGGCAACCCCTTCATGCTGAGCGGGGCGGCCAACGGATGGAAGGAGAGCGTCGGGGGCCCGGCGACCGAGGCCAGCCGCAACGTCGACCGCGGCATGCTCGCCGCCGACGACCGCTGGCAGGAGTTCGGGGCCGAGCAGTACCGCCAGCGCGTCCCGCTCCAGCAGGCCGCGATGAAGTCCCTCGACACCGATTACGCGCAGAAGATCGCGTCGATGATGGACGACCTGCAGGTCGCGATCGTCGCGTTCTGGGCGGGCGTCGTGGCGGCGATCATCTCCGTCATCGTCGGCTTCACCACGGCGACCGGGGAGGCCGTCACGGTCGTCGGGATCCCGCTGGCTCCGCCGACGGCGCTCGGTGCGATCGCCATCGCGCTGGGGGCGCTCGGCGCTGCGCTGGCCGTCATGTACAGCAAGGCCGCCTCGGCGCGGAGCACGCTGAAGGGGACCTCGTCCGGAATCCAGACCTGGCCGAAGTTCGCGTCGGCATGACCGCTGCCGGAGGCGTTCGCGACCCCGCCGACGATCCGGCCGGGGTCGCGAGCGGCGCGCGGCGGCGCGCGGCGGGCGGGTTCGTCGTCGGCGTGCTCATCCTGGGCGTCGCCGCCGTCGCCTTCGCCGGGTGGTCCGGAGGCATCGCCATCCGCGCGACCGCGCTCGTGAGCGCGGTCATCGGCGTGCTCACGCTGATCGTGGCGGGGCTCGCGCGGACCATCGGCCGCCGGTACCCGGACGTCGCGGCGATCAGCGGCCCCAACCTCCTCGCCGGCCTCCTGGGGGGAGCGGTCGCCGGGGTAGGCGCGGTGCTCTGCCTCCTCGACGGCACCCGGCTGACGCTCGGGCTCGTGCTCGCCGCCCTGATGCTCGTCCTGGGGATCCAACTGGCGGTATACGTCCGCGCCAACCACCGCGACGTCCGACGTGCCCGCGACGCGGGTCCTCGCGCCTGAGCCCACGGGCCCACGGACGTCGATGCCCGAACGCCGTTGCGGCGGACGATGCCTGTTCATGCGGACGTGTGAGGTGGCCACCCTCCGCGCGAGTGTGCGTTGTCCGCAGGAGCGCGCGTTGTCCGCGCGGGGCACGGTTCTCCGCCGGAGGGTGCGTTGTCCCCGGGAGGGCGTGGTCTCCGCCGGAATGCGCGATGTCCGCGTCGGGAGCGGAGAACACGTGCTCGTGCGGATGATTGGTTGCTCATCCTCCGCGGGTGGGTGCGGAATCCGCGGGAGGGCGTCAGAACGGGGACACGGGAGGGCGCTCGAGCAGGCCGCCCGTGTAGCCGGCGCGCTCCGGCCCGGCGCCGTCCGGACCGGCGGCGGAATGCCCGGCGCTGTCCGGCCC
>NZ_BCRA01000107.1 GCF_001552355.1 Microbacterium resistens NBRC 103078 | reverse complement strand
CCCCTGAGCCGACGCCGACGCCGACACCCGAGCCCACGCCGACACCAACACCCGAGCCCACGCCGACGCCCACGCCCACGCCCACGCCCACGCCCACGGTGGACCCGCAGCCGACGCCCGAGCCGACGCCCACGCCGACGCCCGAGCCAGGCCTTCCCGACGGCTCACCGACCATCGTGTCCGCGTCAGTCGCCCTGGACCTCGACATCGTGACGCACATCACTGTGACCGTGTCCGGCGCCCCGGGCGCGACAGTGCAGCCGTACATCGACGGCCGCACCGCGGGGACCTCTTCGACGGTGCTCGGCGAGGACGGCACCGGATCCGTCGAGCTGCGTCCCAGCCTCCTCCAGCTTCTGGTCAACGCTCAGGTGGATCTCCGATACACCCACGGAGACGAGCAGGGACCGCCGACCGTGACGACCCTGTCGCGGCTGCTCGCCCTCGCCGGATCGGCAGGAACCGAGCCGACCACGCCGCCGACGGAGGAGACCGGCCCGGGCTCCGAGGGACCGGTCACGGACGAGCCCCCGCTTCCCGCACCGGATCCGGCACCGTCGGACCCCGTGGAGGACGACGCCCCGCCGGCCGCGCCGGCCGAGGACACCGTGCCGGTGGATCCGCCCGCCCTCATCGCCCCCGACCCCGAACCGGCGGCTCCCGTCGAGGAGCCCGAGGTCGCGGAGCCGGCCCCGGCGGTGCCCGCGGACGACCCGCCGGAGGGCGCCGAGACGCCAGTGCTCACCGGCGAGCCGGCGCCCGCAGGATCCGTGGAGACACCCGCGACGCTCACGGCGCTTCCCGCGCCCGTGCGCACCACGGACCCGTGACGCAGAGCTCATCCCCGTTACCCCGCGGCCGCGTCTGCGGCCGATCCGTCCGGCGGTAGGATGGAGACCATGTCCGCCACACCGTCGACCGCGCCCGCTGCGGGCATGACGGCCCGCGTCACCCCTCTCGACATCGTCCGCGTGGTGATCCTCCTGGTCGCCGTGGGGTCGCTGGTCCTCTGGGGTCTCGTGGCGTGGTCCCTGCCCTGGAACATCGTGGCGGCGATCGGTGCCCCCGCGATCGTCGTCCTGGTGTGGGCGCTGTTCCTGTCGCCGCGCCCGGTGCTGGCGGTGCACCCGTTCCTCCGTGCCGCTGTCGAGCTCGCGGTCTACGCGGGCGTCACGATCGCCTGGTGGTCTCTGGGGCAGACGTGGATCGGCCTCGGCTTCGGCGTGGTCGCCGTCGCCGCGGGCCTCGTCGCCGGTCGACGCGCGCTGGACTGAGCGCATGGGCGTCGAGGGGTCCTCGGGCGCGGACGCCGTGGTGGCGCGGCTGCGCGCACGACTGGGCGCGCGCGTGGATCTGAGCCCCGCGAGCCTCGAGGCCGCCCGCGCCGATCGCTCGGGACATTCCTCCCCCGGCGCGCCGCTGGCCGTCGTGCACGCGGAGTCCGTGGCGGACGTCCAGGAGACGCTGCGGATCGCCCACGAGACCGGCACCCCCGTGGTGACGCGCGGCGCCGGGACGGGGCTCGCGGGCGCCGCCGGGGCGGGACCCGGCGAGATCTCGCTGTCGACCCTCCGGATGAACCGGATCCTGGAGATCCGCCCGGACGATCTGCTGGCCGTCGTCGAGCCGGGAATCCTCGGCGGCGACCTCGGACGCGCTCTGGCCCCCCACGGCCTCTGGTGGGCACCGGACCCCGCGAGCCGTGAGATCTCGACCGTCGGCGGGAACATCGCCACGGGGGCCGGCGGCCTCCTGTGCGCCAAGTACGGCGTCGTCCGGGACGCCGTCCTCGCGATCGACCTGGTCCTCGCCGACGGCCGGCTGCTGCACCTCGGCCACCGCAGCGTGAAGGGCGTCACCGGCCTCGACCTCACCTCTCTCGTGATCGGCTCCGAGGGTGTGCTCGGCGTCGTCGTCGGCGCGACCCTCAAGCTGCGGCGGACGGTGCCCGGCTCGCCCTGCACCGTCGCGGCGACCTTCGCCGACATCCGCGCCGGGGCCGTCGCCTCCGCCGCCGTCACGGCCTCGGGCGTCCAGCCCGCCATCATGGAGCTGATGGACGCCGCCAGTCTCGCCGCCGTCCACCGCCTGCTGGGTCTGGACGACCCCGCCCCCGGCACCGCGCAGCTCACCATCCAGACCGACGGCCCGGCCGCCGCGGGCGAGGCGGGCCGGATCGCCGCTGTCCTTCGCGACGCGGGCGGGACCGTCTCGGTCTCGCACGATCCCGAGGAGGGCGAACGCCTCCTCGCGATCCGCCGCTCCATGCACCCGGCCATGGCGGCCCTCGGCACGACCCTCATCGAGGACGTCTCGGTGCCGCGCAGCGCCCTCGCGCCCATGTTCGACGAGATCGCCCGCATCGAACGCGCCTACGGCCTCACGATCCCCACGGTCGTTCACGCCGGCGACGGCAACCTGCACCCGAACTTCATCTTCGACGGCCCCGAGGTTCCGCCGCGGATCTGGCAGGCGGCGGACGAGCTGTTCCGCGCCGCGATCCGCCTGGGCGGGACGCTGACGGGCGAGCACGGGATCGGCACCCTCAAGAGCAGATGGCTCGCCGACGAGCTCGGCGAGGACCAGTGGGAGATCCAGCGCCGGATCGCCCGCGTGTTCGATCCGGCCGGGATCCTCAATCCGGGCAAGGTCTTCGCCGCACGAGGAGGAACGAATGCCTGACATCCACGTGAGCGCGGCGGTGGTGACCGACGGAGCCGGCCGCGCGCTGGTGGTGCGCAAGAACGGCACCGAGCGGTTCATGCAGCCCGGCGGCAAGCCGGAGCCGGGCGAGACCGCGGCGCAGACCCTGGCGCGCGAGCTGGACGAGGAGCTGGGTCTCCGGGTCTCCCTCGACGAGCTGCGCCCGCTCGGGGTCTTCGTCTCCGCCGCGGCGAACGAGCCGGGTCACCGCGTGGTCGCGACGGCGTTCGCCCTGCGCGCGGAGGAGACGCAGGTCACCGTCCAGGCGGAGCTCGCGGAGTTGCGCTGGATCACTCCCGACGAGGCGTCTGCCCTCCCCCTCGCCCCGCTCAGCGAGGAGCATCTGCTCCCCCTCGCCTGGTCCTGACGCCTTCCAGCGTTTCGTCTCGTCGCTGCGCTCCTCGCTCAACGACCGGAGGAGGGGTGTCGGTCGTTGAGCGAGCGCAGCGAGACGAAACGCCCCAGCCCCGGGTCACCGCGTTTCGTCTCGTCGCTGCGCTCCTCGCCGCGTCGGTCGTTGAGCGAGCGAAGCGAGACGAAACGCCCCGCAGCCCCGGGTGAGCGCGTTTCGTCTCGTCGCTGCGCTCCTCGCTCAACGACCGGAAGAGGTGTTGTCGGTCGTTGAGCGAGCGCAGCGAGACGAAACGCCCCGCCCCCGAGTCACCGCGTTTCGTCTCGTCGCTGCGCTCCTCGCTCAACGACCAGCAGGGGACGACCGGGAGCCGAGCGGAGCGATGGCCTCGTCCGACGCGCTGGCATCGGGCCTGGCGGGAGCCGACCGAAGACGGCGGGGGACCGCGCGACGGACGAGGCCATCGCGCAGCGGCCGCACCCACCCCGCGGACCCGGGTCACCACGTTTCGTCTCGTCGCTGCGCTCCTCGCTCAACGACCAGCAGGGGACGACCGGGAGCCGAGCGGAGCGATGGTCTCGTCCGACGCGCTGGCATCGGGCCTGGCGGGAGCCGACCGAAGACGGCGGGGGACTGCGCGACGGACGAGGCCATCGCGCAGCGGACCGCACCCCGGGTGAGGGCGTTTCGACTCGTCGCTGCGCTCCTCGCTCAACGACCGAGAATCAGCCGCATCCCGCGGGTCAGATCCCCTGCCAGGCGGGCTTGTGGGCGAAGGTCCACCGGTAGTAGTCGGCGAGCTTGAGCTTCGATGCCGCCGCCTCGTCCACGACGACGGTGGCGTGCGGGTGCAGCTGGATCGCGGACCCGGGCAGGAACGCCGAGAGCGGTCCCTCGACCGCGTCGGCCACGGCCTGCGCCTTGCCCTCGCCGAAGGCGAGGAGGACGAGGTGGCGCGCCTCCAGGATCGTTCCGAGCCCCTGTGTGATGCAGTGCATCGGCACGTCGTCCAGCGAGTCGAAGAAGCGCGCGTTGTCCTCCCGCGTCTGCTCCGTGAGCGTCTTGACCCGGGTGCGGGACGCGAACGAGGAACCCGGCTCGTTGAAGCCGATGTGCCCGTCGGTCCCGATGCCGAGCAGCTGCAGATCGATGCCGCCCGCCTCGGCGATCCGCGCCTCGTAGTCGGGACCCGCGTGCGCGATGCCGTCCTCGGCGCCGTTCGGCACATGCACGAGCGCCGGGTCGAGCCCGAGCGGCTCCACGACCTCGCGGGTGATGACGGAGCGGTAGCTCTCGGGGTGGGCCGGGTCCAGGCCGACGTACTCGTCGAGCGCGAAGCCGCGGACGCGGGACACGTCGACGCCTGCGAGCCGGGCGCGCAGCGCCTCGTACACGGGAAGCGGCGTCGACCCGGTCGCCAGGCCCAGCACGGCATCGGGGCGGGAGGCGATCAGCTCCGCGATCTCGTCGGCCACCAGCGCGCCGGCGCGCTCCTTGCTCTCGACGATGACGACCTCAGCCATGGACCTGTGCTCCCTCTTCGTGATGACTCTGCGCGGCACCGACGGTTCCGCTCGTGACGTGCGCCGCACCGATCAGCGCGGCTCCCCAGGCCGCCGCCGGGGATCCGGAGGGCAACAGCTCCATCCTTTCATCCAGCCGCAGCGACCGGAGGAACGGTGACACGGCGGCCTCCTGACGCAGGCGCGCGACGACGTCGTCGCGGAGCCGGTCCCCGAGGGCTGTGATGCCGCCGCCGATGACGACCGTGTCGACGTCGACGCCGAGCACGAGAGCGCGGATCGCGGAAGCCGTCCCGTAGGCGATGCCCTCCCTCAGCTCCTGCGCGAGGGGATCGCCCTGCTCGGCGGCGTCGAACACGTCCCGGATGGGGAGCGCACCCGGTCGCCCCCAGGCCTTGGCGACCGCACCGCCGCCGCAGAGCGTCTCGATGCAGCCGCGCTGCCCGCAGCCGCACACGCGACCCTGCGGGTCGACGGAGAGATGGCCGACCTCGCCGGCGGTCCCGCGCGCGCCGCGCCACAGGCGACCGTCCACGACGATCCCCGCCGCGACGCCCGTGCCGAGGTTCAGGTAGGCCATCGACCGCGCGTCGCCGCGGAGCGCGCCGGCTCCGAGCGCCGCTGCCTTGACGTCGTTCTCCACCGCGACGGCGACGCCCAGGGCGGCGCCGACCGCAGCGGCCAGATCCAGCTCCTCGACCCCGAGGTTCACGGCGTGCAGCACCCGCCCGCCCTCCGCGTCGACCAGGCCCGGGATCCCGATTCCCACGGAGGAGACGTCGGACGCGGCGAAGCCGCCCTCGTCGGCGAGGCGGTCGACCGCCGCGAGCACGGTGGAGACCACCGCGTCCTTGCCCCACCCGGTGGGGATCCGCACGCGCGCCGCGACGGCGTCGTCGGGGGTGAGCGCGACGGCGTCCGTCTTGGTACCGCCGACGTCAAGACCGAGTCTCATCGACCGGGCATCCTCCTTGGAGCCGGTCTGCGCAGACGCGGCCATCAGTGCGCGACCACGCGGTCGCGGTGCGAACGGGCATCCGACACGTCAGGACACTCCCAGCTGCCCCGAGAGCACCATGACCGCGGCGCCGCGCAGCACGATGTCCTCCTGGGCCGTGAGACGGATGACGATGTCGTCGAACACCCCGGCGAGCGTCCTCGCGTGCAGCGTCGCGCGCGTGGCGTCCAGGAGGATGCCGTCAAGCAGCTCCGCGGGACCGGACAGCACGATCTCGGAGAGGTCCAGCGCCGCCACGATCGGGGCGATCCCGACCGCCAGGCGCGTGCCGGCGTCCCGGAGGACCCCGTACTGCGCGTCGTCGTCGGGGGCCTCGGCGAGCCGGGCGCGGAGATTCGTCGCGCTCAGCCAGGCCTCCAGGCACCCGTCCTTGCCGCAGACGCAGCGCGGTCCGCCGTCGGTGCCCACCACGACGTGACCGATCTCACCGGCGGCAAAGCGGCTGCCCACGAGAGGCTGGCTGCCGGAGATGAGCCCGGCGCCCACACCGCGCCCGATCTTCACCAGCAGCATGTCCGACCGCGCCGCCCCGAACGTGTACTCCGCGAGCACGGCGGCGTTCGCGTCGTTGCGGACGAGGACGGGCAGGTCCAGCGCGGCGCCGAGCAGTCGCTCCAGCGGGAAGTCCGTCCAGCCCAGGTTCGGCGAGCTGAGCACGACGCCGTCAGGACGGACGATCCCAGGCGCCCCGACGCCGACACCGAGGATCGGCACCTCCGAGAGACCCACGAGATCCTCCGCGAGGGCGCGGATGGCCTCGTACGCGGCCTCCCCTCCCTCCGGCCGCGGGACCTCCCGCCGCACGACGACCTCGCCGTCCAGGCTCAGCAGGGCGCCCTCGAAGACGCCAGGGCCGGACAGGTCCAGCCCGACGATGCGGTGTCCTCCTCGGTCGATGTCGACGAGGATCGGGGGCTTTCCGGGGCCGGTGGTCTCACGGATGCCCTTCTCGACCACGATGCCGTCGGCGATGAACTCCGCGACGAGGTCCGAGATCGTGACGCGCGTGAGTCCGGTCACGCGCGACAGGTCCGCCCGGCTCATCGCGCCCGCGTGGTACAGGGTCTGCAGCACGAGCGAGCGGTTGTGCCCGCGCGCGTGCTCCGGCAGCACCTTGCCTCGCGGGCGCAGCTGACGGGCGGATCCGAACGCGTGCGGATCCGGGGCGAAGACCGGATCCGGGACGCCTCCTGCGACGGATGGGCGCGCGACCGAGCCCTGTCCGGGAACCGAGTTCCCGGAAGGGTGCTGATCATCCGACACGGGCATGTTTGTTAGTAGACCTTACGAACAAAAGTGGCGCAACCTTGACCTCCCGCGATTCGCGCAGGGTTATCGAAACGTTACTGGATGGGTCCGTCCCCGGGCCAGCGCGCGGGCTCCTCCTCCGCGGCCGCCCGCTCCAGGATCCCGGCGACGAGACCGGCGACGATCTCCGCCCGGCGCTCGACGCTGATGGGCTTGCCGGGGACGCCGGGCCTCCGCTGATCCGGCGTCGGGCCGTCCAGCGGGCGATACCGGACGCCGGCGGCGGCGAGGCGCCGCAGCGCCGCGGGAACACGGCGGGCGAACCCGGCGTACTCCCCCGGTCGCCCGCCGCGCCACAGCCGCTCGGCGATGGCCAGCAAGCGGGGGAACACGGCGAAGTCCACCCGGTCGCGCGTGGGCAGGTGCTCGGTCCAGACGTTCGCCTGGCCGCCCTGCACCCCCTCCGGGAGGGTCAGAGTGTAGGCGTGCTCCAGGGTGAGCGGCGGACCGACCGGCACCGGCTCGTCCGGGGACTCCGACTGGCGGTAGTCGAGGTACACCTCGAGGTCCGGGCACGCCACCACCTCGATGTCCCGCCGCAGGGCGTCGGCGAGCGCGACCGGACCGCGCCACGCGAGCACCCGGGTGCCGTCCGGTACCTCTCCCTCCAGGACTTCGTCCCATGCGAGCGCGCTCCGCCCTCGGGTCCGGACGTGATCCGCGAAGGCGCGGGTGAACCAGGGCTGCACCGCGGCCGGCCCGGTCAGTCCGAGCTCCGCCATCCGCGCCTGCGCCGCCGGGCTCTGCGCCCACTCCGTGGTCGGCACCTCGTCACCGCCGATCCCGATCCACGGCGAGTCGAAGACGTCGCACAGAGCGTCGATCGCCGCGCGCCCGAAGGCGAGCGCCTCCTCGGTCGGGGCCAGGACGCGGGGGTTCACCCCGAACCGCTCCCACGGGCCGTCCGGCGCCGGGGCCACATCGAGGTTGCCCAGCTCCGGGTAGGCCGCGAGCGCAGCCTGCACGTGACCGGGCAGCTCCACCTCGGGGACGATCGTGATGAACCGCTCCGCGGCGTAGGCGACGAGCTCGCGCAGCTCCGCGGTGGTGAAGAATCCCTCGTGCACGCCCGGCTCGACCGTCGCCTCCGGTCCGTGCCCCCGCTGCGTCGCCTCGCGCCGGGCGCCCACCTCGGTGAGCCGCGGGTACCCGGGGACCTCGAACCGCCATCCCTGGTCGTCGCTCAGGTGCAGGTGCAGCACGTTCAGGTGCAGGGCGGCGAGCTGGTCGAGCAGGCGACGGATGTCGGCGGCGGGGCGGAAGTGACGCGCGACGTCGAGCATCAGTCCGCGCCACGCGTACGCCGGCGCCCCCTCCCAGGTCCCGGCGGGGATCCGTCCCTCGGCGGTGTCGGGATCCCGCAGCTGGCGCAGGGTCGTCGCGCCGCGGAACACCCCCGCGGGGGTCGCCCCGCGGACCTCGACGCCGGACGCCGCCACGGTGATCCGGAACGCCTCCTCCCCGACGCGCCCGTTCCGCTCGGCATCGGCGCCGACCTGCGGGTCGACGACGAGCACGATGGGCGCCGCCTCCGGGCGCGGCTGCGTCCCCTCGAGCATGCGGGCGATCCCGCCGAGGGCGTCGCCCGCGCGCACCGGCGTCGACGGAGTCCACCGGAAGGGCTCGGTCTGCGGGTCGATGCCGACCGCGTCGATCAGCGGGACGGTCGCGCGGTGGGCGGGCGGCGCCATCCGCAGCGCACGCCCTGGGGTCGCCCCCGTGGGCGCCCCGTCGCGCACCACGGGCACCCCGCCGACCAGCACCTCGACGATGCCGACCGGCGCTGCGCGCGGATCGTCGAAGGACGCGCCGGCGGCGATGGTGTCGGGGTCGAAGAGCACCAGGTCCGCGGTGGCGCCGGCGCGGATCACCCCACGCGGGGCGTCGCCGCGGTGCAGCCCGAGCCGCTCGGCCGGGGTGCCCGACAGGTGCCGGACCGCCTCCTCGAGCGTGAGCACGCCGAGTTCCCGGACGTAGTGGCCGAGGTAGCGAGGGAACGTGCCGTGCCCGCGGGGATGGGGCTTGGCGCCCACGAGGATCCCGTCGCTGCCGCCGGTGTGCCGCGGGTGGCGCATGATCGCGCGCACGTTGTCCTCGTCGCCGATGTGCATGAGCACCCCGGTCGCGCCGCCGTCGGCGACGACGGTGTCCAGGACGACGTCGACCGCCCGGCGCCCCTCGCTCTGGGCGATCTCGGCGATGGTCCGCCCCACGAGCCCGGCGAGGTCCGCAGACGCGGTGCCGGAGACCTCGATCGCCGCCCAGTCCGCCCGCTCGCCGTGGAACCCATCGGAGCCCTGTTCCTCCAGCTCCACGCGCACCGCCTCGCGCCCGGCGTCGTCGAGGGCGGCGACCGCCGCCACGACGTCCCCGCCGGCCGCCAGCCTGCTCGGCAGCAGAGCGGAGAGGGTCGTCGCGCCCGGGAGGTAGGGATACGTGTCGAGCGTGACGTCGACGCCGTCCGCGAGCGCGGCGTCCACGAGCGCCAGCAGCTCGTCGGCGCGGCCGCGGTTCGGGGCGAAGTTCATCGTCGCGTGCGTGAGATGGATCGGGCATCCCGTCCGACGGCCGATGTCCAGCGCCTCGGCGAAGGCGTCCAAGGCGGCCGCGCCGTAGCTGCGCGTGTGCGGCGCCCAGTATCCGCCGCGCTCCGCGACGATCCGGCACAGGTGCTCGAGCTCGGCGGTGTCGGCGTACATGCCCGGCGTGTAGGTGAGGCCGCTCGACATGCCGAACGCCCCGGCGTCGAGCGACTCCTCGAGGATCTCGCCCATCCGGCGGAGCTCCTGCGCCGTCGCCGGGCGGTTCTCGTGTCCGACGACCATCATCCGCAGATTGCCCTGCGGCACGAGCACGGCGACGTCGCCCGCCGTCCGCGCGTCGATCTCGGTGAGGAACGCGTCCATGGAGCGCGCCGCGACCGTCTCCGGCCGACCGTTCCAGCCCGCGATCTGCGCCGCCACGATCGGGGCGGACGCCTCGTCGAGCGGGGCGTAGCCGAGCCCGTCCTGCCCGATGACCTCGCACGTCACGCCCTGGAGCAGCTTGGCGGTGTGCGCGGCGCCCGCGGTGACGGCGAGGTCGCTGTGCGCGTGCATGTCGATGAAGCCCGGCGCGATCACGAGCCCGGCGGCCTCGACCTCGACGGTGCCGACCGGCAGCCCTTCGGGTGAGGTCGACGCGTCCGGATCGGCCGCCGGCGGACGCACCGCCACCACCCGCTCCCCCTCCACGAACACGTCCGCCACCACGCGCGGCGCCCCGGTGCCGTCGACGACGGTCGCGCCGCGGTACACGCGCGTGCGCCCCTCCGCGGCGAGCACCGCGCTCAGATTCAGCGGCACCGTGTCGTGCGGATCCAGCGGAAGGCTCTGCGGGCGCGCGGATGCGTCCGCGGCCCGGGGACGGGGGGTGTCGAGGCTCACAGCACCACGCTATCCGGCCGCGGCCGCGGTCCGTGTCCCGCGCGTCGACGACCTAGGCTGGAGGCCATGACTGCCAAGACCCGTGTCTCCACCGACGCCGCCCCCGCTCCCGCCCACACGTTCTCCCAGGGCGTCCGCAAGGGGCCGATCGTCCAGGTGTCCGGCCAGGGCCCGGTCGACCCCGCGACGAACGAGTACCTGTACCCCGGAGACGTCGCCGCCCAGACCACCCGCACCCTGGAGAACGTCAAGGCCATCGTCGAGGCCTCCGGGGCGAGCTTCGACGACGTCGTGATGCTGCGCGTCTACCTCACCAAGCGCGAGGACTTCGCGATCATGAACGACGCGTACGGGGCGTTCGTGACGGCCCACACCACCAGCGGCGTCCTTCCCTCGCGGACGACTGTCTTCACCGGCCTCCCCCGCGAGGAGATGCTCGTGGAGATCGACGCGCTCGCCGTCGTCGACCCCGCCTGAGCGCGGACGCCACAGCATGACTCGTCGTCTCACCGCCCTCGCTCTGGTCGCCGGGGCCGTGCTCGGCCTCACGGGGTGCGCCGGCCAGGTGGCGCCGGGAGCCGCACCCGATCCCGGCGCCACCGGGGTCTCCGACGCCTGCGCGGAGATCGGCGCGGTCCTCGCCGACGGCAGCGGTGCGCTGCAGGGGCTGATGACCGATGCCGTGACCGACCCGCAGGGGGCGGTCGGCACCGTGCGCGCTCTCGCCGACCGGCTCGGAGCCGCCGTCACCGCGGCCGGTGACGGCGACGTCGCCGATGCGGGCGCCGCCGTGCACGGGAGCTATCTCCGCCTCACCCGGCTCGTGGAGAAGGCCGTTGCGGAGAACGATCCGTCCGCGTTGGGCGGGATCGGCGACGTGCTGACCGAGCTGTCGGCGAACGCGAAGGCGTTCACCGACGTCTGCACCGGCTGAGCGCGCCTGGCCCCGTCGCCCCCGGGATCCCCGTGATCCCGGGGGCGACGCCGCTTTCGGAGCCCGTCGCGGCATCGAGACGACTCAGCCTTCCGTTGCCTTTCCGTTACCACGGTCGCGTACCATGAGCAAGAAGTGGTCAGGGGACCACGGGGGGTGTGAACATGACGGATCTCGCGACCGAGCAGCAGCCGGCGACCGACGCGACGCGGGTCGGTGATTCCGTGTCGGCATCCTCCGCCGCCGACGGCGCGTCGACCGACAGCACCGCCGGATCGGGCGGCGACCGTCCCGTCGAGTGGGCGCCCGCCGAACCGCCGCGGAAGAAGCGACGCCTGGGCCTGTGGATCGGGCTCGGCGTGGGCGTGCTCGCGCTCGGCGCGGGTGCCGCCTCCACGATCCTCATCGCCCCCGGCGTCACCGTGGCGGGAGTCCCGATCGGCGGCATGACCGTGGGCGCCGCGGCCGAGGCCCTCAGCGCCCGGGTCTCCGACATCGACGTGACCCTGACCGGGGCGGACAAGGACATCACCGTCAGCGGCTCCGACCTCGGTGCGCGCATCGACGCGCAGGGTCTCGCGGAGGCGGCCTTCGCCGCGCACCCGATGTGGAACGTCACGTCGTGGCTGCCCGACCCTGTCGCCGGCGACGTCGAGCTGGACCCGGCCACGACCGACCGGGTGCTGCGCGCGGAGGTCCCCTCCTCGTACACGGCCGCCGTCGACGCCTCCGTCGTCTTCGATCCCGCGTCCAAGACCTACACGACCACCCCCGGCGAGAACGGCACCGGCATCGACGTGCCCGCGCTGTCGGCCGCATTCGCCGAGGCCGTCGCCGCGGGCGACAAGGGCGTGACCTTCGACGCCGGCCCCACCACCGTGGAGCCCCCGGTCACCCAGAAGGACGCCCAGGCGTTCGCCGACTCGCTCAACGCCATGCTCGGCACCGTCGGCTTCTACGTCGGCACCGAGCGCACCGTGCCCGTGGCTCCGGAGGTCGCCGCCCGCTGGCTGTCCGTGTCGGCGGTCGACGGCGAGCTCCAGGTGGACGTGGACCGCGCCGCGATCCAGCAGACCGTGGACTCCCTGCCCGGAGTCGTCAACCGTGCACCGGTCAACGCCGAGGCGATCGTGAACTCCGCCGGCGAGGTCCTCGACACCGTCACCGAGGGGGTCAACGGCCGCGAGCTGGGAGACACGTCCCACGTCGCGGCGGACTTCGCGAACCAGCTCGCCAAGGATGCGAACGGCGTCTTCACCCTCCCGGTCAAGGAGGTGCCGTTCACCGCCGACAACCGGCACCGTGTGATCGACGTCAACCTCGCGACCCAGACGGTCACCGCGGTCGAGAACGGCAACGCGGTGAACTCCTGGTCGGTGTCCTCCGGGCGAGACGAGTTCGCCACCCAGACCGGCAACTACGCCGTGAACTGGAAGCTCTCCAGCCAGGACATGGGCAACAAGGACACCACCAAGGCGCCCTACTACTTCCAGCCCGACGTGAAGTGGGTCATGTACTTCAACGGCGACGAGGCTCTGCACGGCGTCTACTGGCACAGCAACTGGGGCACGCCCATGAGCCACGGCTGCGTGGGCATGCCCGAGGACGCGGCCCAGTGGCTGTACAACTGGTCGCCCGAGGGCGTCGAGGTGAACGTCCACTACTGATCGCCCTCCGCACCGCCGCGCGCGGTGCGGAGACACGAGGAAGGGCGGGGGCCGAAGCCCCCGCCCTTCCTCGTGTCCGGCGGCTCAGGCCAGCGCGTCGATGATCCCGTTCAGCGTCGCCGAGGGGCGCATCACCGCATCGACCTTGTCCGCGTCAGGGCGGTAGTAGCCGCCGATGTCAGCGGGCTTGCCCTGCACGGCGACCAGCTCGGAGACGATCTCGTCCTCGTGCCGGCTCAGGGACTCTGCGACCGGGGCGAAGGCCGCGGCGAGCTCGGCGTCCTGGGTCTGCGCCGCCAGCTCCTTCGCCCAGTAGAGGGCCAGGTAGAAGTGGCTGCCGCGGTTGTCGATCGTGCCGAGCTTGCGCCCGGGCGAGCGGTCCTCCTCGAGGAACGTGCCGGTGGCGGCATCGAGGGTGGTCGCGAGGATCCGCGCCTTCTCGTTGCCCGTGCGATCCGCGTAGTGCTCCAGCGAGGCGGCCAGCGCGAAGAACTCGCCCAGCGAGTCCCAGCGCAGGTAGTTCTCCTCCACGAGCTGCTGCACGTGCTTGGGAGCCGAGCCGCCCGCGCCGGTCTCGAACAGCCCGCCGCCGGCGAGCAGCGGAACGATCGAGAGCATCTTGGCGCTCGTGCCCACCTCGAGGATCGGGAACAGGTCGGTGAGGTAGTCGCGCAGCACATTTCCGGTCACCGAGATGGTGTCCAGGCCGTGACGCATGCGGGCGAGCGTGTACCGCGTCGCCTCCTCCGGAGCGAGGATCGTGATCGTCAGGCCCTTGGTGTCGAGCGTCGCGAGACCCTGGTGCACCTTCGCGATGATCTGCGCGTCGTGCGAGCGGTTGGCGTCGAGCCAGAACACCGCGGGAGCGCCCGTGGCGCGGGCGCGGGTGACCGCGAGCTTGACCCAGTCCATGACCGGGATGTGCTTGGTCTGCGTCGCGCGCCAGATGTCGCCCTTGCCGACCTCGTGCTCGATGAGGACCGTGCCTTCGCTGTCGAGCACCTGGACGATGCCGTCCGCGGCGATCTCGAACGTCTTGTCGTGGCTGCCGTACTCCTCGGCTGCCTGCGCCATGAGACCCACGTTCGGGACCGTGCCGATGGTGGCGGGGTCGAGCGGGCCGTTCGCGATCACGTCGTCGATCACGGCCTGGTAGACGCTCGCGTAGGACGAGTCGGGGATGACCGCGATCGTGTCGGCCTCCTCGCCGTCCTTGCCCCAGAGCTTCCCGCCGTTGCGGACCAGGGCCGGCATGGATGCGTCGACGATCACGTCGCTCGGCACGTGGAGGTTGGTGATCCCCTTGTCGGAGTTCACGTAGGACAGGCGCGGGCCCTGGGCGATGGCGCTGTCGAACGCCGCGACGATCTCCTCGCCGCCCGCGACGTTCGCGAGACCCGCCAGGATCGATCCGAGACCGTCGTTCGCGCTGAGTCCGGCCTCGGCGAGCTGCGTGCCGTACTGGTCGAAGACGTCCGCGAAGAACGCCTTCACCACGTGGCCGAAGATGATCGGGTCGCTGACCTTCATCATGGTGGCCTTGAGGTGCACCGAGTAGAGCACGTCGTCGGCCTTGGCCGCCTCAAGCGTCTCGGCGAGGAACGCGTCCAGCTCCTTCGCGGAGAGGAACGTGGCGTCGATGATCTCGCGCGGGAGGACCTTGAGCCCCTCCTTGAGGATCGTGACGGTGCCGTCCTTCGCGATGTGGCGGAAGGAGAGGACGTCGTCGTGCGCGGCGACCCAGGAACGCTCGTTGTGCTTGAAGTCGTCGTGGCCCATCGTCGCGACGCGGGTCTTCGAGCCCTCGGCGAACGGCTTGTTGCGGTGCGGGTGCTTCTTGGCGTAGTTCTTGACGGCCAGCGGAGCACGGCGGTCGCTGTTGCCCTCGCGCAGCACCGGGTTCACCGCGGAGCCCTTGATCCGGTCGTAGCGCGCGCGCACGTCCTTCTCGTCGACGGTGGCGGGCTCGTCCGGGTAGTCCGGCACGTCGTAGCCCTTCTCCTGCAGCTCCGCGATCGCGGCCTTCAGCTGCGGGATCGACGCGGAGATGTTCGGCAGCTTGATGATGTTCGCCTCGGGCAGGGTGGCGAGCCCGCCGAGCTCGGCCAGCGCGTCGCCGACCTGCTGCTCCGGCGAGAGCTGCTGCGGGAAGGCGGCCAGGATGCGCCCGGCGAGCGAGATGTCGCGGGTCTCCAGGTCGGCGCCGGCCTGGTGCGCGAAGGCACGGACGATCGGCAGGAGCGAGGCCGTGGCCAGAGCCGGTGCCTCGTCCGTATAGGTGTAGATGATGGCGTCGTCGGTCACCGGGTTCTTCTCCGTCTCACGAGGTCATTTGTCTCGATACCAAGATACCTGAGCGGCCCCCGGCATGAACTTCCTCCGAGTTCGGACAACCCTGTCTCCGGCGGACCGGGAGGGGTTAGCCTGGGTCCATGACGGAACTGCGCCTGGTCGAACTGTCCGCCTCGACGATCGTCGCCGTGAACAACCTGTCCCTGAAGCCGGGCCAGGAGCAGTTCCTCGCCCCCGTGTCCTACGGGATCGCCGCCACCGTGATGAACCCGCAGACCTCCTGGCAGCGCGTCGTCCTGGACGGCGACGAGGTCGTCGGGTTCGTCAGCGCCAACTTCGACCCCGAGGCCCCGGAGGAGCACTTCCGTTCGGTGCTGTGGCGGATCAACGTCGACGCGGACGACCAGGGTCGCGGCGTCGGCCGGTTCGCCGTCGAGAACCTGATCGCGGAGGCGCGGGCGCGCGGTTTCGACCACGTCGACGTCATCTACGAGGCCGGGGAGAACGGCCCCGAGGCGTTCTTCCACCGGGTCGGCTTCACCCCGGTGGGCGAGACCGAGTACGGCGAGGTCATCGCCGAGGCGCGTGTCCCGCAGAACTGATCGCCGAGCGCGAACAACCGCACCGCGCGGCGTGATCCCCGATCACCCGGCGGTGTGATCCACTAGACCGGCGGCGGGGCTTCGGATCCCCCTCCCCCACCGAGGCCCCGTCGCCTTCCTCCGTCTCAGCGCGGGCGCCGCCCGCGCCCCCGGTCCTCGTCGTCGTCGTCGCGGCCGCGGCGGCTCCGCTCGTTCCAGGCCGCGAACGCCGACGCTGCCGCACCGGCCGCGCGATCCAGGGCGTCGGCGGACATCGCGATCATCTGCTGCGCGGCGTCCTGCCACCCCGCCGCACGTTCGTCGCGGAGCACGTCCTCG
>NZ_BCRA01000106.1 GCF_001552355.1 Microbacterium resistens NBRC 103078 | reverse complement strand
GGCCGCGGCGCGGCGGCGGCCACGGAGGAGTCGGCGGAGCGCCCGGCCGAGGCGGAGGCGCCGGTCGAGGCTCCGAAGCAGGAGGACGGCGACGCGGAGGACCAGGGCGGCCGGTCGCGGGGGCGTTCGCGCAACCGCAACCGCAACCGCAACGGCAACGGCGGCCAGAACGGCAACGCCGACGAGTCGTCCGAAGAGTCCGCCTCGTCCCGGACCCGCCAGCGCAACAAGCGACGCGGCGGCGGCACGAACGACGAGTTCGAGACCGAGATCGGAGAGGACGACGTCCTGATCCCGATCGCGGGGATCCTCGACGTCCTCGACAACTACGCGTTCGTGCGCACCACCGGCTACCTGTCCGGCCCGAGCGACGTCTACGTCTCGCTCGGCCAGGTCAAGAAGTACAACCTGCGCAAGGGCGACGCCGTCGTCGGCGCCATCAAGCAGCCGCGCGAGGGCGAGCAGCAGGGCCGGCAGAAGTACAACGCGCTGGTCAAGGTCGACTCGATCAACGGGCTGTCGGTGGACGACGCCGCCACCCGCGTGGAGTTCGGCAAGCTGACCCCGCTCTACCCGCAGGAGCGCCTGCGTCTGGAGACGGCGCCGGAGAAGCTGACCCAGCGGATCATCGACCTGGTCGCTCCGATCGGCAAGGGGCAGCGCGGTCTCATCGTCGCTCCGCCGAAGGCGGGCAAGACCATCGTGCTGCAGCAGATCGCGAACGCGATCGCGCAGAACAACCCCGAGGTGCACCTCATGGTCGTCCTCGTCGACGAGCGGCCCGAAGAGGTCACCGACATGCAGCGGACGGTGAAGGGCGAGGTCATCGCCTCGACCTTCGACCGCCCGGCGGAGGATCACACCACCGTCGCCGAGCTCGCCATCGAGCGCGCCAAGCGCCTCGTGGAGCTGGGCCGTGACGTCGTGGTCCTGCTCGACTCGATCACGCGCCTCGGCCGTGCCTACAACATCTCCACCCCCGCGTCCGGGCGCGTGCTCACCGGCGGCGTGGACGCGGCCGCCCTGTACCCGCCCAAGCGCTTCTTCGGCGCGGCGCGCAACATCGAGAACGGCGGCTCGCTGACCATCCTCGCCACGGCGCTCGTCGAGACCGGGTCCAAGATGGACGAGGTCATCTTCGAGGAGTTCAAGGGCACCGGCAACAGCGAGCTGCGGCTGTCGCGCGCGCTGGCCGACAAGCGCATCTTCCCGGCGGTGGACGTCAACGCGTCCAGCACCCGCCGCGAGGAGATGCTGCTGAGCCCCGACGAGGTGAAGATCACCTGGAAGCTGCGCCGCGCCCTGGCGGGTCTCGACCCGCAGCAGGCGCTGGAGGTCGTGCTCGGCAAGCTGAAGGAGACCGGCTCCAACGTGGAGTTCCTCGTGCAGATGCAGAAGTCGATCCCGGCGCCGCCCGCGGCCGGCCACAGCCACGGTCACGAGAACAACATCCGCTGACCCGGACCCGGCCGGAGCCGTCATGTTCGAACAGGTCTCGGCGCTGCGCGACGAGCACGCCCGGGTGGAGAGGGAGCTCTCCGACCCGGACGTGCACGCCGATGCGGCCCGCGCCAAGCGCGTCAACCGCCGCTATGCGGAGCTGAGCCGGATCGTCAAGGCGCACGACGACTGGGTCGCCGCGGGGGAGGACCTCGCCGCGGCCCGGGAGCTGGCCAGGGAGGACGACGCCTTCGCCGCGGAGGTCCCCGCCCTGGAGGAGGGCCTGTCTCAGGCGCAGGAGCGCCTGCGACGGCTGCTCATCCCGCGGGACCCGGACGACGCCCGTGACGTGATCATGGAGATCAAGGCCGGCGAGGGCGGTGCCGAGTCGGCGCTGTTCGCCGCCGACCTGCTGCGCATGTACGTGCAGTACGCCGCCGCGAAGGGCTGGAAGACGGAGCTGCTGGAGCGGACGGAGTCCGACCTCGGCGGCTACAAGGACGTCCAGGTGGCCATCAAGGGATCCTCGTCCGACCCCGCGCAGGGGGTGTGGGCGCACCTGAAGTACGAGGGCGGCGTGCACCGCGTCCAGCGTGTTCCCGCCACCGAGTCGCAGGGGCGGATCCACACCTCGACGACCGGCGTCCTCGTCTTCCCCGAGGTGGACGAGCCGGACGAGATCGAGATCAACCAGAACGATCTCAAGATCGACGTGTTCCGCTCGTCCGGGCCCGGAGGGCAGTCGGTGAACACCACCGACTCCGCGGTGCGGATCACGCACGTGCCCACGGGCATCGTCGTGTCGATGCAGAACGAGAAGTCACAGCTGCAGAACCGCGAGGCCGGGATGCGCGTGCTGCGGGCGCGGCTGCTCGCGCGTCAGCAGGAGGAGCGGGAGGCCGCGGCATCCGATGCGCGCCGCTCGCAGATCCGGGGGATGGACCGGTCGGAGCGGATCCGGACGTACAACTTCCCGGAGAACCGCATCGCGGATCACCGCACCGGCTTCAAGGCGTACAACCTCGACCAGGTGATGGACGGCGCGCTGGACCCGATCATCGAGTCCGCCATCCACGCCGACGAGGAGGCGCGACTGTCCGCGCTGGGCGGCGACGACTGACGCGTCGTCCGCCCGGACGCCCGGTCAGATCGTGTACTCGGGCGCGCGCAGCAGCGCCGCGGCCTCGCCATCGGGCCGCCGTGCGCGAGGCGCGGCCGGAACCCCGACGAGGAGCGCATCGGCCGGTGCGTCCTTCGTGACCACGGCCCCGGCGCCGACCACCGTTCGCGCCCCGATCGTGATCGGCCCGAGGATCTTCGCCCCCGCCCCGACGACGACCCCGTCGCCGAGTGTGGGGTGCCGCTTGCCGGCGCTGCGGGTGCGCCCGCCGAGCGTGACGCCGTGATAGATCAGGACGTCGTCGCCGATCTCCGCGGTCTCGCCGATCACGACGCCCATGCCGTGGTCGATGAAGAATCGCCGTCCGATCCGGGCACCGGGGTGGATCTCCACACCCGTCAGCCATCGCGCCACCTGCGAGCCGAGGCGTGCGGGGAAGCGCAGCCCCCGTCGCCAGAGCGCGTGGTTGACCCGGTGCGCCCAGACGGCGTGCAGCCCCGGATAGAGCACGGCGACCTCGACCGGCCCCCGGGCGGCCGGGTCGCGCAGACGAGCGGCCGCGATGTCCTCGCGGATCCGCGCCAGAGCCCCCACCCGGCTCAGTCCTTCGGCTCGTCGCGGAGGTCTTCGAACAGAGCGGTGGACAGGTAGCGCTCGCCCGTGTCGGGGGCGACGACGACGATGGTCTTGCCGGCGCTCTCCGGGCGCGCGGCGACCTGGAGGGCGGCGGAGACGGCGGCGCCGGTCGACATGCCGACCAGCAGGCCCTCCTTGGCGGCGAGCTCGCGCGCCACGCGCAGCGACTCGTCGAAGTCCGCGGTGATGACCTCGTCCAGCACCTCGCGGTCGAGCACGTCCGGGACGAAGTTGGGACCGATGCCCTGGATCTTGTGCGGCCCGGGGCGTCCCTCCGTGAGGACGGGGGAGTCCTTCGGTTCGACCGCGATGACCTTCACATCGGGCTTCGCCGCCTTCAGCGCCTGGCCGGTCCCGGTGACGGTCCCGCCGGTGCCGACCCCGGCGACGAAGACGTCCACGGCGCCGTCGGTGTCGCGCAGGATCTCCTGTGCGGTGGTCTCGCGGTGGATCTGCGGGTTGGCGGCGTTCTCGAACTGGCGCACCCAGACGGCGCCGGGGGTGTCCGCGACGATCTGCTTGGTGACCTCGATGGCTCCGGCCATGCCCTTGGTCGGGTCGGTGAGGACGACCTCGGCGCCGAAGGCCTTGAGGAGGACCCGGCGCTCCTTCGACATCGACGCCGGCATGGTCAGGATCACGCGATAGCCGCGTGCGGCCCCGACCATCGCCAGGGCGATGCCGGTGTTGCCGCTGGTGGACTCCACGATCGTCCCGCCCGGTGCCAGCGCCCCGGACTTCTCGGCGGCGTTGATCATGGCGATGCCGATGCGGTCCTTCACGCTGGATGCCGGGTTGTAGAACTCGAGCTTGATGAGGACCGTCGCGTCGAGGCCCTCGGTCACGCGGTTCAGCCGCACCAGGGGAGTGTTCCCGAACGCGGTGGTGATGTCGGAGTGGATGCCGGCCATGGCTGCCCTTTCGTCGACGGGCGCCCGCGGAGGCGGGCGCGGTGTCAGCCTAGGCGAGCGGCCTCACCGACGGGAGACGTGTGACGCCCCATGGCGGAGGGCTTCCGGCGCAGGGCGGATACGCTGGGTGCTCGTGCCGCACTCCCTCGACCGCATCCTGCGCGAAACCGCCCGCAAGCTCGCGGAGGCGGGCGTGCCCGATCCCGTCGTGGACGCCGAGCTGATCGCCGCCCACGTCCTCGGCGGCGGGCACGGCGCACCGGGCTGGAGGCGGGGCGCCGTGCAGGCCGCCGCCCTGCGCGGCGACGAGATCGAGGGCCCTGCCGCCGCGGAGATCGGCGCCCTGGCGGAGCGCCGCTCCCGTCGCGAGCCGTTGCAGCATCTGACCGGCCGTGCGCCGTTCCGGCACCTCGAGCTCGCGGTGGGACCCGGCGTGTTCGTCCCTCGGCCCGAGACCGAGACCGTCGCGCAGTTCGCGATCGATGCGCTGCGGGCGGCACCCGTGCCCGCACCGATCGGCATCGACCTCGGCACCGGGAGCGGCGCGATCGCCCTGGCGATGGCCACGGAGGTGCCGCACGCCCGGGTCTTCGCCGCGGAGGTGTCGCCGGAGGCGCACGCGTGGGCGCGACGCAACACCGAGCGGCAGGAGAACCTGACGCTCGTGCAGGCCGATCTCGCCGATGCGTTCGAGGAGCTGGCGGGTCGGGCCGACGTGGTCATCTCCAACCCGCCGTACGTCCCGGACGCCGCCGTTCCCCGCGACCCCGAGGTGCGGCTGCACGACCCGGCCCTGGCGCTGTACGGGGGAGAGGACGGCCTGGACGTGGTCCGCGTCATCAGCCGGCGCGCGCTCACCCTCCTGCATCCCGGGGGACTGCTCGTCCTCGAGCACGGCGAGCTGCAGGGCGCGCAGATCCGCGCGCTGCTGGAGGATGACGGCTGGCGGGCGGCGGCGACCCACCGCGACCTCACGCAGCGGGATCGCGCGACGACCGCCATCCGCCCCTGAGCGGATTCCGGGGCGTCGCCCCGTAGAATGACGGGGTCATGTCCCCCGTCTTCGACTGCCGCGACGCGGATCAGCTCCTCACCGGCATGCGCCGTGCGCGCCAGGCCATCGGCCGCGGTGAGCTGATCGTGCTCCCCACCGACACCGTCTACGGCGTCGGCGCCGACGCCTTCAACCCCGCCGCCGTCCAGCGGCTGCTCGACGCGAAGGGGAGGGGCAGGGACCAGCCGCCGCCCGTCCTGGTCGGGTCGACGGCGGCGCTCGCGGCGCTCGTCGAGACCATCCCGGAACCCGTGCAGCGCCTCGTGGACGAGTTCTGGCCCGGGGGGCTGACGATCGTGCTCCCGTCCCAGCCGTCCCTCGCGTGGGATCTCGGCGACACCCACGGCACCGTCGCGGTGCGCATGCCCGACTACCGGGTGACCCTCGAGCTGCTGGAGGAGACGGGGCCGCTCGCGGTGTCCAGCGCGAACCTCACCGGGAAGGACGCGGCCGTCGAGGCCGCCGCGGCCGAGCGGATGCTGGGCGACAGCGTCTCGGTGTACCTCGACCACGGACCCAGTGCGACCGGCGTGCCCTCGACCATCGTCGACGCCACGTCGCTCGTGCGCCCCGGGGGCGACGACGCCCGCGTGCGGGTGCTGCGCAACGGCGCGGTCTCGCGTGACGAGCTGGCGCGCGTGCTGGGCGACCTCCTCGAAGAGCCCGCGTGAAGCAGTACCTCTTCACGATCATCCTCACGGCCGCGATCACGCTGGCGCTGTCGTGGGCGGTGTGGCAGCTCAGCCTGCGCTTCAAGCTGTACCCGGGGATCCGCGAGCGCGACGTGCACACGACGCCGACGCCGCGTCTGGGAGGCGTCGCGATCTTCCTGGGGATCGCCGCGGCGTTCGGGGCCTCCTCCGCGAACCCCTTCTTCGCGACGATCTGGGCGCAGCCGCAGACGATGTGGGCGGTGCTGGGCGCGGCGCTGCTGATCGCCGTCGTGGGCGTGATCGACGATCTGTTCGACCTCGACTGGATGATCAAGCTCGGCGCGCAGTTCGTCGCTGCGGGGCTCATCACCGTGGTCGGCGGTCTCCAGATCCTCTTCCTCCCGATCGGCGAGCCGATCGTCGGCTCGAGCTGGGTGAGCATCGCGATCACGATGTTCGCGATCGTGATCGTGATGAACGCGATCAACTTCATCGACGGGCTGGACGGGCTGGTCGCGGGGGTGTGCCTCATCGCGAACGGCGTCTTCTTCGCGTACTCCTACATCCTGGCCAGGGACACGGGCCAGTCCAGCTACTTCAACCTCGCCTCGTTCCTCGCCGCGGTCCTCATCGGCGCCTGCCTGGGGTTCCTGCCGACCAACTGGAGCCCCGCGAAGCTGTTCATGGGCGACTCCGGCGCCCTCGTCATGGGCCTGCTCATGGCGACCTCGGCGATCTCGCTGACGAGCTCGCTGAACCCGTCCATGCTCGCCCCGGACCAGATCGGGCGCTCCCAGCTGCTCGGCGCGTTCATCCCGATCCTGCTGCCGGTGGTCGTGGTGCTGCTGCCACTGCTGGACTTCGGGCTGGCCGTGCTGCGGCGCATGCGTGCGGGCAAGTCCCCGTTCTCCCCGGATCGCAAGCACCTGCACCACCGCATGCTCGATCTCGGCCACCGCGACCGCGACGCCGTCCTCATCTTCTACGCGTGGACGGCGATCATCTCGCTGTCGGTGCTGCTGATGTACATCGGCACGCGGGAGGGCTGGTACGGCGACTACCTTCTCGGCGTGCTGTTCGGCGTCCTCGGCGTCGCCGCCTGCCTCACCGTGACGCTGCTCCCCAGCCGCCGTCGCGCCCTCGCCGCCTCCGAGCCCCGTGCCGCCGACCCCGAACCCGAGGAACCCCGATGAGCCCGAGCCCCGTGTCCAGCACGCCCATCCTGCGGCGCACCCTGATCTGGTCCGCCGTCGCGGCCGTCGTCCTCGCCGCCGTGGCCGCCGCCGTCGGCGGGCTCGTGGCCGGCGCCTCCGGGGTCTGGAGCGGCCTCGTCGGCGTGCTGCTCGCCGTGGTGTTCCTCGCGATCACGGCGCTGAGCATCCTGATCGCCAACCGCTGGTACGGCGACGCGCTCTACGTCCAGCTCTTCTTCGCGATCGTGCTCGGCGGGTGGCTGCTCAAGCTCGGCCTGTTCGTCGTCGTCATGCTCGTCCTGCGCGGGCAGCCCTGGATCTCGCCGATGGTGTTCTTCCTGTCGATCGTCGCCGGGGTGCTGATGTCGCTCGTCGTCGACGTGATCGTGCTGCTGCGGATGCGTCTGCCGAACGTCAGCGATGCGCAGCTGCCCACCGAGGTCCCCGAGGACCGCGCGCCCGGTTCGGCGGACGGGGCCGCGGATTCAGGAAACTCCCGGTTCTGATAGTCTTGACACGTGCCCGCTCGCGGACCGCGAGCGCTGCGCCGTGATCCACCCCGACCATCGTCGCCCCGGTACTGACCGGTGCCCCGAAGCTGGAGCCCGCGCTGTTGAATCTCGCTGCGACCCTGATCCCACGACTGGCCTCTGACGGCGGCGAGTTCCACGGCCCCTCGATGGAAGAGTTCTTCCCCGAGATCCTCTTCAACGTCTTCGGCGTCATCCCGATCCACCGGATCCACCTCATCCAGTTCCTCTCGGTCATCGCGGTCGTCCTGATCCTCTGGCTGGGCACGCGCAACATGCGCGTCGTCCCCGGCCGGTTCCAGAGCCTGGTCGAGATGGGCCTGGGCGTCGTCCGCAACGGCATCGCGCACGACCTGCTCGGACGCAAGGACGGCGACCGGTTCCTCCCGATCCTCGTGAGCATCTTCTTCATGGTGCTGTTCATGAACGTGACCGGGATCATCCCGTTCCTGAACATGCCGGGAACGGCCATCGTCGCCGTCCCGCTGACGCTCGCGATCATCAGCTACGTCACCTTCATCTACGCGGGGATCCGCCGCCACGGATGGCGCTTCTTCAAGAACTCGCTGCTGCCGCAGGGGGTCCCCGGCTTCGCGCTTCCGATCGTGGCCGTGATCGAGCTCATCTCGACGTTCGTCCTTCGCCCGGTCACGCTGACCCTCCGACTGATGATGAACCTCGTCGTCGGTCACATGATCCTGGTCCTCTGCTTCGCGGCGACCCAGTTCTTCTTCTTCACCGCAGGCGGCGGCTGGGCCGCGCTCGGTGTCGGAACCCTCGCCTTCGGCGGCGCGTTCACCGTCTTCGAGATGCTGGTCGTCGTCCTGCAGGCCTACGTCTTCACCGTCCTCACCGCGGTCTACATCCAGCTCGCGGTCGCAGAAGAGCACTGAGCGGGTCGGCGACAAGCCTTCCCACCCAACGAAAGGAAAAACCCCGTGGACGCTACTACGGTTCTCGCTGAGATCAACGGTCACCTCGGAGCCGTCGGCTACGGCCTCGCCGCGATCGGTCCCGCCATCGGCGTGGGCATCGTCGTGGGCAAGACGATCGAGGGCGTCGCCCGTCAGCCCGAGCTGGCCGGCCGCCTCCAGGTCCTCATGTGGATCGGTATCGCCTTCACCGAGGCGCTGGCGTTCGTCGGCATCGCCGTCGCCTTCATCCCCTTCCCGTAATCCCCACCGACCTTTGAAGGAGACAGGATGCTGAACGCTCTTGTCACGAACCTCGCGGCCGAGGGCGGGGAGGCACCGAACCCCCTCATCCCCGCGTGGTACGACATCATCTGGTCGGGGCTGTGGTTCCTCATCATCCTCATCGTCGTCTGGAAGGTCGCCCTTCCCCGTCTGACGAAGATGCTCGACGAGCGCTCCGCCGCCATCGAGGGCAACATCGCCAAGGCCGATGAGGCGCAGAAGCAGGCCGAGGCCGCGCTGGAGGAGTACACCCGCCAGCTCGCCGAGGCCCGCGTCGAGGCCGGGGAGATCCGGGAGGCCGCCCGCGAGGACGGCAAGAAGATCGTCGCCGAGGCCAAGGAGGCCGCGACCACCGAGGCCGCGCGCGTCACCGCCGCGGCGTCCGCGCAGATCGAGGCCGAGCGCCAGGCGGCGCTCGTGTCGCTGCGCGGCGAGGTCGGCACGCTCGCCCTCGACCTCGCCGGCGGCGTGGTCGGGGAGACCCTCTCCGACGACGCCCGTGCGACCGCCGTCGTGGACCGCTTCCTCGCGGACCTCGAGGCGTCCGAGGCGGCGAAGTAATGGGCAGCGCGACCACTCAGGCCCTCGCGGCGTCGAGCCAGGCGCTGACCGCGGCGACCGGGATCACCCTCGACAGCGCCGGCGAGCTGTTCTCCGCCGCGCGGCTGATCGGGGAGTCGTCCCCGCTGAGCGGCGCGCTCGCCGATCCCTCCGCGTCCGGCGAGGCGCGCGCGGCCCTCGTGGCCCGCGTCTTCGGCGGTGCGTCGGCACCCGTGCAGGACGTGCTCCGCGTCGCGGTCGGCGAGCGCTGGTCCAGCGCCGCTGACCTCGTCGACGGCATCGAGGAGCTGGCCGTGCGTGCGGCGGCGATCGCCGCGCCCGACAGCGACGTGGAGGGGGAGCTGTTCTCCGTCTCGCGTCTGGTCGCGGCCAACCCCGAGCTCGAGCTCGCGCTCGGCAGCCGTCTCGGCGACGGCGCGGCGAAGGGCGCTCTCGTGCACAAGCTCCTCGGCAACGACGTCAGCGCCGCCACCGGTCTGATCGTCGCCTCGCTCGTGCGCCAGCCGCGCGAGCGCCGGGTGCGTCAGCTGCTCAGCCGTGCGATGCGGATCGTCTCCGCACAGCGCGACCGGATCGTGGCGACGGTGCACACCGCGGCGCCGCTCTCGGATGCGCAGAGCGCCCGTCTCGCCGACGTGCTGAGCCGCCGCTACGGCCGTCGGGTCGCACTCAACGTGGTCCTCGACCCCTCCGTCGTCGGAGGCCTGCGCGTGCAGGTCGCGGACGACGTCATCGACGGCAGCATCTCCGCCCGTCTCGCCGACCTGCGGCACCGGCTCGCAGGCTGACAAACGGACTTCGCGCGGGGAACCGCGCACCCAGATACAAAGGGAAGACAATGGCAGAACTTTCGATCAGCCCCGACGTCATCCGTGACGCGCTGAAGGACTTCGTCGCCGCGTACGAGCCCACGGGAGCTGCGGCGACCGAGGTCGGCACCGTCATCGACGCCGCCGACGGGATCGCGCACGTCGAGGGCCTGCCCGGCGTCATGGCGAACGAGCTCGTCACGTTCGCGGACGGCACCAAGGGCCTCGCGCTGAACCTGGACGAGCACGAGATCGGTGTGGTCGTCCTCGGCGACTTCACCGGCATCGAGGCCGGCCAGGAGGTCACCCGCACCGGCGAGGTCCTCTCGGTCCCGGTCGGCGACGGCTACCTCGGTCGTGTGGTGGACCCGCTCGGCGCCCCCATCGACGGTCTCGGCGAGATCGCGACCGAGGGCGTCCGCGAGCTCGAGCTGCAGGCGCCCGGCGTCATGCAGCGCAAGAGCGTGCACGAGCCGCTGCAGACGGGCGTCAAGGCCATCGACGCGATGATCCCCGTCGGCCGCGGTCAGCGCCAGCTCATCATCGGCGACCGCCAGACCGGCAAGACGGCTCTCGCGATCGACACGATCATCAACCAGAAGGCCAACTGGGAGTCCGGCGACGTCACCAAGCAGGTGCGCTGCATCTACGTCGCGATCGGTCAGAAGGGCTCGACCATCGCTTCGGTGAAGGGCGCGCTCGAGGACGCCGGCGCGATGGAGTACACCACGATCGTGGCCGCTCCCGCCTCGGACCCCGCGGGCTTCAAGTACCTCGCCCCCTACACCGGCTCGGCCATCGGTCAGCACTGGATGTACGGCGGCAAGCACGTCCTGATCATCTTCGACGACCTGTCGAAGCAGGCCGAGGCCTACCGCGCCGTGTCCCTGCTGCTGCGCCGCCCGCCGGGGCGTGAGGCCTACCCGGGCGATGTCTTCTACCTGCACTCGCGTCTCCTGGAGCGTTGCGCGAAGCTGTCGGACGAGCTCGGCGCCGGGTCGATGACGGGTCTGCCGATCATCGAGACCAAGGCCAACGACGTCTCGGCCTACATCCCGACCAACGTGATCTCCATCACCGACGGCCAGATCTTCCTCCAGTCGGACCTGTTCAACGCGAACCAGCGCCCCGCGGTCGACGTCGGCATCTCGGTGTCCCGCGTCGGCGGTGACGCGCAGGTCAAGTCGATCAAGAAGGTCTCCGGGACGCTGAAGCTGGAGCTGGCGCAGTACCGCTCGCTCGAGGCGTTCGCGATGTTCGCGTCGGACCTCGACGCGGCCTCGCGTCGTCAGCTCGCCCGCGGCGCGCGTCTGACCGAGCTGCTCAAGCAGCCGCAGTACTCGCCGTACCCGGTCGAGGACCAGGTCGTCTCGATCTGGGCCGGCACCAACGGAAAACTGGACACGATCGAGGTCGAGGACGTCCTGCGCTTCGAGCGCGAGCTCCTGGACCACCTCCGTCGCAACACGAAGGTGCTCGACACCCTGCGCGAGACGAACGTCCTCGACGACGACACCGTCGCCGAGCTGGAGAAGGCCACCGACGCCTTCATCCTCGAGTTCCAGGGCGGCAAGGGCCACGGCATCGGGGCTCCCGGCCACGAGGAGCACGCGGCGCAGGACGTCGACGACGTGAACCAGGAGAAGATCGTCAAGGGCCGTCGCGCGTAGTCGCGGGGGAGTCTGAGATATGGGCGCACAACTCCGGGTCTACAAGCAGAAGATCTCTTCTGCTCAGACGACCAAGAAGATCACGAAGGCGATGGAGCTCATCGCGGCTTCGCGCATTCAGAAGGCGATGGCGCGCGTCAAGGCGTCCTCGCCCTTCGCGCGGGCCGTGACACGGGCGGTGTCCGCCGTCGCCACGCACTCCAACGTCGACCACCCGCTCACGCGTGAGCCCGAGAAGATCACCCGCTCCGCGGTCGTGATCTTCTCGAGCGACCGCGGCCTCGCCGGCGCGTTCAACTCGCAGATCCTCCGTGAGGGCCTGGAGATGGCGGAGCTCCTGCGCGAGCAGGGCAAGGAGCCGGTGTTCTACCTCATCGGGCGCAAGGCGGTCGGCTACTTCCAGTTCCGCGGCCTCGCCGCGGCGGCGGAGTGGACCGGGGACACGGACACGCCGTCGTTCCACACGGCCGAGGAGATCTCGGCGACGCTGCTCGAGGCGTTCTCGCGCGGCGGGGACGAGGGCGGCGTGGACGAGATCCACCTCGTCTACAACCGCTTCGTCAGCATGATGACGCAGTCGCCGGAGACGGTCCGTCTGCTCCCGCTGGAGATCGCGGAGGCCGACGAGTCGGAGGCGGGCAGCGCGGTCTACCCGCTGTACGAGTTCGAGCCGGACGCGGCGACGGTGCTCGACGCGATCCTGCCGGTCTACATCCAGAGCCGTGTCTTCAACGCCCTCCTGCAGTCCTCGGCCGCCAAGCAGGCCGCGACGCAGAAGGCGATGAAGTCGGCCAGCGACAACGCCGACAAGCTCATCACCGACTACACCCGCCTGCGCAACAACGCGCGTCAGGCCGAGATCACGCAGCAGATCGCGGAGATCGTCGGTGGAGCCGACGCCCTCGCATCGAGCAAGTAAGCCTCTAAGAGAGAGACGAAGAAATGACCACCACCGCCACGGCTGAGAACGCCACGACCGCGGTCGTCGGGCGCGTCGCGCGCGTCACCGGACCGGTCGTCGACATCGAGTTCCCGCACGACTCGATCCCCGACATCTACAACGCTCTGAAGACCACGATCACGATCGGCGACGAGTCGTCCGAGATCACGCTCGAGGTCGCCCAGCACCTGGGCGACGACCTCGTCCGCGCCATCTCCCTCAAGCCGACCGACGGCGTCGTGCGTGGACAGGAAGTGCGCGACACCGGTGCGCCGATCTCGGTCCCGGTGGGCGACGTCACCAAGGGCAAGGTCTTCAACGTGATCGGCGAGGTCCTCAACGCCGAGCCGGGCGAGCAGATCGAGATCACCGAGCGGTGGCCGATCCACCGCAAGGCGCCGAACTTCGACCAGCTCGAGTCGAAGACCACCATGTTCGAGACCGGCATCAAGTCGATCGACCTCCTCACCCCCTACGTGCAGGGTGGGAAGATCGGCCTGTTCGGCGGTGCGGGCGTCGGCAAGACCGTCCTCATCCAGGAGATGATCCAGCGCGTGGCGCAGGACCACGGCGGTGTGTCCGTGTTCGCCGGCGTGGGCGAGCGCACCCGTGAGGGCAACGACCTGATCGGCGAGATGGAGGAGGCGGGCGTCTTCGACAAGACCGCCCTCGTCTTCGGCCAGATGGACGAGCCGCCGGGGACGCGTCTGCGCGTCGCGCTGTCCGCCCTGACGATGGCGGAGTACTTCCGTGACGTGCAGAAGCAGGACGTGCTGCTGTTCATCGACAACATCTTCCGCTTCACGCAGGCGGGCTCCGAGGTGTCGACGCTGCTCGGCCGCATGCCCTCCGCGGTGGGCTACCAGCCGAACCTCGCCGACGAGATGGGTGTGCTCCAGGAGCGCATCACCTCGACGCGCGGTCACTCGATCACCTCCCTGCAGGCGATCTACGTGCCGGCGGACGACTACACCGACCCGGCCCCGGCCACCACGTTCGCGCACCTCGACGCGACCACCGAGCTCTCGCGTGAGATCGCGTCGAAGGGTCTGTACCCGGCGATCGACCCGCTGACCTCGACGTCGCGCATCATGGACCCGCGTTACCTGGGCGAGGACCACTACCGCGTCGCCACCACGGTCAAGCAGATCCTGCAGAAGAACAAGGAGCTGCAGGAGATCATCGCGATCCTCGGTGTCGACGAGCTCTCGGAAGAGGACAAGATCATCGTCGCCCGTGCGCGTCGGATCCAGCAGTTCCTCTCGCAGAACACCTACATGGCGAAGAAGTTCACGGGCGTCGAGGGATCGACGGTGCCGCTGAAGGACACGATCGAGTCCTTCGACGCCATCGCCCGCGGCGACTTCGACCACGTGGCCGAGCAGGCCTTCTTCAACGTCGGCGCGATCAGCGACGTCGAGGAGAAGTGGGCGCAGATCCAGAAGGAGAACGCCTGATCATGGCAACCCTGCACGTCAGCCTCGTCTCCGCGGACGCGGAGGTCTGGACGGGTGAGGCGAGCCTGGTGGTCGCCAAGACCGTCGAGGGCGAGATCGGCATCATGCCCGGGCACGAGCCGGTGCTGGCCATCCTCGCCGAGGGCCAGGTGCGCATCACCCAGGAAGACGGCGCGAAGGTGCTGGCGAACGCGCAGGACGGCTTCCTCTCCATGGAGGGCAACGTCCTGACGATCGTCGCCGGCAACGCGGCGCTGATCGCCTGATCCACGTCCGAAGCGCCGGTCCCCGAGAACGGGGGCCGGCGCTTCGCCGTCCGCTCGGCCTCCGTCCGTCGGGGCCGGGATCGACCCGCAGAAGGAGACCATCGCGTGAAGATCCTGCTTCCGCCGTCCGAGACCAAGCGCCCGGGCGGATCCGGCGCGTCCCTCGATCTCGATGCGCTGGCGCTGCCCTCCCTCCGGCGTCGTCGGGAGGAGGCGGTGGACGCACTCGTGCGACTGGCCGCCGACGAGGACGAGGCGGCGCGGGTCCTCAAGCTCAGCCCCCGGCAGCGCGAGGCGGTCCAGGACAACGCGCGCCTGCGGACCGCGCCGTGCATGCCGGCGGTGGATCGCTACACGGGCGTGCTCTTCGACGCCCTGGACGCATCGTCGCTGCCCTCGGCGGCCCGGCGCTGGCTGGGCGCCCACGTATGGATCCACAGCGCGCCGTTCGGTCCGGTGGGGGCGCTGGACCGGATCCCGTCCTACCGTCTGGGCGCCGGCGTCTCCCTTCCCGGGCTCGCACCGCTCACGCGGCATTGGGCACCGGCCGTCACAGAGGCGATCCGGGCGGCGTCCCCCTCCTTCGTCCTGGACCTGCGGTCCGAGGCGTACGTGGCGCTGGGCCCCGTCCCCACCGAGGTGGCCTCGGCGTACGTCCGCGTGGTCACCGAGAGCGGCCGCGCCCTGAACCACTTCAACAAGCATGCCAAGGGGGCGCTCGTGCGCGCCCTCGCGGAGGACCGCCCGCGAGCGAGCAGCCGGAGGGGTCTGCTCGCCTGGGCGCGCACGCGCGCGGTCGACCTTCGTGAGACGGACGATCCGAGCACCCTCGCGTTGGTCACTGCGCAGCCGACGGCACAGCGCTGACGCAGACGGTCTTCCCTGTCGGCCGCGCGTTCTCATCCGTCTCGGCCGCAGGCGGCAGGCGAGCCGGGCGGGCATCCCCACCTCGTCCTTGCCCGGACCACCGTTGCATGCCAATGATTTGCTTTCGGGTAACGACAAGATAGGATTCTTGCGCCCGGGCGGATCATATTGCGTGCCAGACGCACGCGCCCTGCCCGATGGCAATCATGATGTTTGTCATATCGAGGGGGAAAAATGTCCGTCGCTAGACCACGGTCCTCACAACCGAGGCTTCGTCGTCTCGGAGCCGCCGCCCTTGCTGCCGCCCTTGCGACCGCGGGCCTTGCCGGGTCCGTCCTGGTCACCGCGTCCGCGGCGTCCGCGGCCGAGCAGAACGGCTACGTCTTCAACGATGCGTGGACGCTCACGGGCGCACAGCAGCAGACGCAGTACACGGCTGCGGGGATCAACGAGGGGCGCAATTCGGCCGTTTCGTCGCTCCCCACCCGGTTGGGGCCCGTCGGCATCAGCGCCGAGTTCGTGGTGAACGGCGATCGCACGCCGGGCACCAACATGCTGGTGTCCGGTGAGAACCAGGGCTCCTACGGCGGAACAGCCGCGATGTTCTACGGCAATCCCACCCCCGCGAACGTTCCTGCGCTGGGTTTCCTGGCCAATGCCTCCGCGGGGTGCGGTGGAGACCTCGGCGCGCGTGAGCACCAGAACTTCGACGGCGCCTGCGACGTCGGCCAGCTCACCATCACCTTCGACCGCCCGGTCACCGACATGGTGATGGACGTCTCCGGTATCGGCGGGTTCTTCCAGGCAACAGGCAACAGTCACTCTCGTGGATCGTTCAATGCGACCGAGTGGACGATCGTGACACCCGGGGTGACCCTGGCGAGCGTCTCGCCCGGCGCGACCAACCTCCAGATCGACTCCGCGAACACCATGCGACTCCTCAACAGCAACGCCAACGGCAACTGCGTCCCTGCACAGGGGACCGGAAGCGGAGCCATCCGCCAACCCGACATGGACGCGGCCGGCTGCGGTTCCGTCATCCTGAAGGGCACCTTCACCTCGGTGACCTTCAACATGAGCGCGGCAGGAACCCCGTACTCGCAGTTCCCGGCCGCGCAGTACGGCACGGGATCCAGCTACTTCGCGAACAGCAACGGTGGTAACCCCGACGGCGTCAACGGCTCGATCTCCGTCCGGACCGAGCGTCTGCTGCTCGATGACGGTGCGACGTCCAACGGAAACGCCGACAAGCAGCGCGTGTCCTTCCGTCTCGCTCAGCTGGGCGAGATCGGTGACCGGGTCTGGCTGGACGAGAACCGCGACGGTGTGCGCGGGGACGATGAGCCCGGGATCGCTGGGGTCACGGTCGAGTTGCTCGACGCCGACGGCAACCCGGTGACGGACGCCGACGGCAACCCGATCACGGTCGTGACCGGGGACGACGGCAGCTACCGCTTCACGGATCTTCCGTATGGCGACTTCCAGTTGCGCTTCACGGATCCGGAGGGACGTTCGTGGGCGCCGCAGAACGCGGGCGACGACCAGACCCGTGACTCGGATGTGGACGCCTCGGGGCGGACGGGCGCGATCCGTCTGGACAGCGACACTCCTCAGGCCAACGATGTCGATGCGGGGCTGACGTCTTCGCCCGTCGCCACCGACGATCGTTCGGATGGGAACACCATCGGTGATGCAGTGACGGTTCCGGTTCTGGGGAATGACGA
>NZ_BCRA01000105.1 GCF_001552355.1 Microbacterium resistens NBRC 103078 | reverse complement strand
CGCTCCCCTCGGCCCGCGGTTCCGCCGACGCGCCCCCGCCCTCCTCCGCGGCGGCGCCGGCCTCCTCGATCCACCGCTGGGCGAGCTCCACGGCCCGCCGTGCGCGATCCCGGTCCTCGTCGCTCAGCTTCTGCGGCATATGCGTGTCTCGTCCTCCTGGTCGCCCGTGCCGGGCGTGCTCCTCCCAGCATGACGCGCCGCGACGCGGCTCGGCCCGAGGCTCGCTGACCGGGCGCCGCGTGTCCCCGGTTCTGCGCGCCTCGCGCGCGGGCGCCCGCGCGCGCGGCGCTCTATGCTGTGCGGGTGGGGGAAGGATCCGAGGGACCGAGGGCGTGGATGCGCTCCGCTGTCGGGCGCATCCCCACGGCCTGGCTCATCACGGCCGGCGCCGGACTCCTCCTGGCCTCCACCGCGGCCTTCGGGGGCCTCGCCACGGTCGCGGACGACCCTCCGCGCCTCACGGCCGGCGGCGAGTACGCCGGGGCGGGGTTCGAGATGAGCGTCGTGCGTGCGGACATCGTCGACGCCTACGCGAACCTTCCGGCTGAGGCCCAGCTCGCCACGCACCGGGTTCTCCGTCTGGAGATGGACGTCGAGAACACCGGGGTCTTCCCGCGGAACACCGACGCGCGCGGCTCCGTCCGCGAGGTGGAGGTCCGCGGCTTCCCCGGCCCGCCCGGTGCGATCCTCCGGGCGGACGACCGCACCTTCAGCCCGTGGCTCCAGCCGGGGGTCCCGGCCCGGCTCGTCCTCGTGTGGGCGGTCCCGCGCGACACACCGACCGGTGAGCTCGAGCTGGCCCTGCCCCTGGCGAGCCAGAAGGCGGAGTCGACCCGACAGACGGCGTGGTCCTACGACGGCGTCGGCGCCTACGTCACGCTGCCGTTGACCGACGGCGGTGCGGGCGATGCCGAGCCCGCCGAGGAGCCGGCGACGGAGGACGGACCCGGATGAGCACGAACGCATCCCGCGCCCTGCGCGGACCGGTGTCCTGGGCGATCACCGCGGCGCTGCTCGCGGTCGGCGGCGTGGTCGTGGCGCTCACCCCTGCCGAGAACGCCGGCGAGGAGCCGTTCGCCGTGGTCGTCGAGATCGGCGAGCGCGGCGTCGGCCGCAACATCGACGTCACGGTGCACGACGTCCGTCGGGTGCGCGAGCTGTCCGAGCCGCCCGACGACGCCGCGTTCCTCTCCGGGACGCCGTGGACGGCGACGGGGAACTGGGTGGTCGTGGATCTGGACGCCGCCTCGGTCATCCAGCAGGCGGGCGCCCAGCTCGGCGGCGCGTTCCTGGAGATCGACGGACGCACCTATCAGGCCACGGAACGCCCGGAGTCGCTCTACCGGCTCCCCCTCGTCCCCGGGGTCCCGCGCTCGGGCAGCGTCGCCTTCGAGCTTCCCGACGGGTTGTCTCCGGGCCGCGCCGTCCTCGCCTTCTCCGCGACCTGGGACCCCAGGGTCGACTCCCAGATCCGGGTCTCCATCGACCTCTCCGACGTCGCGGTCCAGGATTCCGGGGTGCTGCGTCCCAACGAGTGGGCGACGCCGTGACCTCGCCTCCGGATGCCGTTCGCCAGGGGCGCGGCTGGTGGCGGGCCAACCGCCTCTCCCTGCTCGCGCTGCTCCTTCTGGTCCCCGTGACCGGTGGCGTCATCGCCGGATACGAATGGTGGGACTACTACTTCGCACGTCCGTCCTTCCCCGTGACACCGGGGAAGGACGGCACGGTCGCGCTCGCCGGGGCGTCGTGGGGGCCGGCGAGAGCTGTTGTCCTCGAGGACACCACCGGCCTGACCGTCCCTCCGGGGACGAAGGTGATCGGCGTCGGCGTCCCGGTCGTGCCGGACGACCCCGACGGCGAGCCGGGGGACACCGCCTGCATGGAACCGATGCTCGTCCAGCAGAGCACGGGACGGCGCTGGGAGCCGATGCGCTTCGAACTGGGGCTCCGCTTCTCGGACGACGAGCCGGAGACCTGCGCTCTGCAAGGACCTGAGCCGTTCGAGCTCGTCCTTCCCTACATCGTGCCGGAGGATGTCCAGGGCCCGTTCTGGATCGACATCACCTCGTCGGAGAGCTATCCGTCGTTCCCGCGGTTCCCTGTCGATCCCTGATCCGCGATGACCTCCGGGGAGAGCTCCGGCGCGACGGTCGGGGGCACGATCCCGTCCACCACTGCCGAGCCGGCGGTCGCCCCTTCCCCGCCGGTCGCGGCGGGATCCGCCGATCGACGCAGCGCCCCCAGCGCATGGTCGTACCCCGCCGCGACGAGGGCGACCCGGACCGGCTCCGTGACGAGGAAGATGAGCAGGAACACCGCCGTGTCCGCGACCTGCCAGAACCCCGAGTAGTCCTGGGGGCCGAAGGCGCGGATGAGGAGGATCCGCAGCAACGGCAGCGCCGCGAGCAGCATCACGTACAGGAGGACGTACGAGGCGACCGACACCGGTCCGGCCCGCCACATGAGCAGCAACGCGGATCCGATGGGCTTCACCTGGGAGCCGAGCTGGTCGCCGACATCCTTCATCCGCCTACGGAACCAGCCGGGGGCGGTCCCGTACCGGCGCCGCAGAGCGGCGATGTACCGGTTCTCCAGGTAGGGCGAGGACAACGAGACACGGCCGACCGCGATGGCCTGGCCATAGATGACCCCGGCGACCGCCAGCCAGGCGAGCGGCTCCAGCAGGATCGCCCCGAGCTGGCCGAGAAGCCACTCGACCCCGTCCCAGATCCCGCTGACGAAGCTCACCCGCTCCGTCAGCCAGGCGCGCACGTCCTCCACCCAGACCACGACCGCGCGCTCGGAGACCCAGTGCTGCACGACGGACGTGAGATCCTTCAGCGTCCAGACGAAGAAGAAGACCCACACCGTCTCGAGGTAGACGGCCCCCACCGCGAGTCCCTTCGGCAGCCTCGACTCCCACCTCTTCCACGCCATCCGCAGCGCGAAGGCGATGACGATGATCGCGATCGTCCAGAATCCGATGCCGGATCCGGACGCCGCGGCCGGTTCCACGGGCGCGCCTTCCGGCTCCTGCAGCGCTCTCACCAGCTGCCAGGCCACGATCCCCTGACGGACCTCTCCGACCTTCTCCCGATACTCCGCGGTGTCCTGATCCAGGAGTCCCCAGGCGGCGTAGACGGCGAAGAAGGGCAGCATCCCGGCCAGCAGCGCCTGCACGAACGCCGCGCGGCGTTCCCGCGGATCGGCGGGACGCGGCGCGATCGCACTGAGCTCCCTCAGGCCGTCACGGACGACGAGGAACATCCCGACGTACGCGGTGAGGCGGGCGAGCACCGCCAAGGGCAGCAGCAGCAGTCCGCCCGTCTCCCAGTACCCGCCGACGAAGCCGGACGCCTCGATCGCCACGTACCGCCCGAGCATCCCGGCGAGGAACCACGCGAGCAGCATCGGCCACCGCATCCACAGCACGCGCCCGGTCGAGGCGAGGATGGTCAGCACCGTCGTGCTCCTTCGCGACGACCGTCGCCGCTGACGGTCATGCCCGTTCCGCCCGCCGCGTCAGAGCCCGAGGGTCGCGGCTGCCGCCCCCAGCGCGTATCCGCTCTGTTCCGAGGCGACGACGACCCAGCCGACGATGACGAGGCCGGTGACGACGGCCGCCACGACGAAGCCCAGCGCACCGAGCACGATGCCGGTGATCGACAGCCCGCGTCCGCCCGGGCGACGGGCCGCGATGATGCCGAGCACCACGGCGACGACGGAGAGGATCAGCCCGATGAGCGGGATCCAGCAGAGCAGGAAGGCGAGCCCGCCGAGGATGATCGCGGTGATCGCCATCCCGCCGACGGGAGCCGGAGCCGGCGCCCCGTAGGCCGGCTGCGCGATCGGGTAGCCGTAGGGCGCTGCGGGAGAGGCCTGCGGAGCACCGTAGGCCGGCTGCGCGGGCGGCGCGTAGCCCGGCTGCGGCGGGGCGGCGTAACCGGGCTGAGGCGGCGCGTATCCCGGCTGCGCAGGCGCGGACGGCGGAGGCGTCTGCGGCGTCGCGTCGCCCGGATACGGCGGGACCGCCGGATACTGCGGCTGGTCGTTGCGGTCGTCGGACATCTGGTTCCCCCTCGGTCGCCCGTGACGCGGACGGATGCCCGCGTCACGATGCTATCGCCGGCCTCCGCTCGTGTCCCGCCGCCGGACTGGGCCGCGGCCGCACCGGCCGGCGGTCAGGCGGTCCAGGTGCTGGGGGCGGGCGCCTTGGTGGGTGGCAGTGCGGACGCCTGTGCCCAGTCGTGGATCCACGGGTCCACCTCCGGCAGCCCGTCGGGCCGGCCGACCGCGGCGAAGAGCTCGTCGTGCGGCACCGTCCCGCCGGTCCGGCGCAGCATGCGCGCCCGCACGATGACGCGGGCGTAGACCTCGCCGCCGACGACCGCCCGATGCTCCATGAGCACGGCCTTGTCGTCGTGGCCGATCAGCCGCGACTCGACGTCGAAGCGCTGCCACAGCTCGAGCGATTTGCGGAAGGTCACGGTCTCGCTGGAGACCACCGCGTACCAGCCGCGCTCCTTCATCGCGTCGAACAGCCCCGTGCGGATCAGCAGGTCCCACCGTCCGAGGTCGAACAGCGAGAGATACCGCCCGTTGTTCATGTGGCGGAGGATGTCGAGGTCCGTGGGCAGGGTCGTGAGCCGGATCCGGCCGACCGCGGTGGGGTCCAGCGGCCCTTCCCGCCGCGCCCGGCGGCGTGCGGAGAGGATCACGAGGAGGGTGCGCCAGATCACGTTCACGATCCGGGATCCTAGCCAGATGCGGCACGATCGCCGCGATCCGTTGTGGGATCCGCACAGTTCCCCGGGTCACCCTTCGGAGGCGCCCGGCCTCCCGCACTCCGATCTATCGCACTCAGCGGCTCGGCGGTCGGGTCGAGATCAACTGGCGATCTTGTACCGCTCGAACAACAGGTGTACACCCTCGCGTACCAGGTCGGCCTGCTTCTTGCCGGTGACCGCCTCAAGCCTCTTGAACGCCGCGAAGTCCTCTTCGGTGAGCGCCCCGCGCACCACGGGCGAGGGACCCCTGCGCGACTCCCCCACGCGCGGACGCCCGCGCCGTATCTCTCGCTCGACGGCTTCGATCGAACCGTATTCGGAGACCATGAAGTCGCGCCCGGCCGCGGCAGCCGCGACCCCTCTCAGCGCCGGCCCGCTGGGCGCCACCGGAGCCTCAGGGGCGACGTAACGATCGCTCGCCGCGTCGAAATCACGCTCAGACACCATTGGGGTACTCCTCTCGCATACGACGGAACTTCGGACCTAACGGCATCACATGAAACACGACGGCCTCACGCCCGGAGCCGTCCACCGGCACCTGCACGATGATCTCCAGCTCGCGAGCGGTCTGCGCATGCTCAGGGCCGATATAGAGGCGATCCTCCGTCCCGTCCCCGTTGTCTGCGAGCTGCACCGCATATGTCGCGTGCACCATCGCGTACACGGCATCCGCTCGGGCCACACCGTGCTTTCGTGTCGAGTCCGCCCACTGTGGCACCACGTGGCCAGTCTAGGAAAAGCAAGCCGAAAAGTCGAGCCGACTTTGCGGCGGTGGAGATCACCGTAGCGCCCGCGGTCAGCGGCGGCGCACCGGATCGGCGTCGCGCACCCGTTCCAGCGCGGGTTCCAGATGACGGGCGAAGGCCGCGGGGTCCTCGGCGTGGGGGAAGTGGCCGAGCTCGGGCATCTCCCGGAACGACGCGTTCGGGATCGCCGCGGCGAGCGCACGGGACGCGTCCGGCGGCACCGTGGTGTCGTAGCGGCCGCTGAGGACGGCGATGTGCGGGCTCCCCGCCGTCAGCAGGTCCGCGACCTCGTCGAGGTCCCACTGCTGGTACGAGTCGATGTCGGCGGCGTAGAGCCCGGATCCGCCCGAGGAGTACCCCCACCAGACGCGCTTGCGGAACTCCGGCGGCGAGGCCGGGTTCATCAGGCCGTACGTCCACTCGGGGACGAAGGTGCTCTGATCGACGTCCGGGGCCCGCAGCTGCGGCACCGAGCGCCCCTGGACGCGCACGCCCGCCTGACAGGACACCGCGCCGCCGAACCGGTCGGGGCGGGTCGCCACGGCGTGCACGACGGCGGCGCCGGCCATGGACGCGCCGAGCAGGAGCGGACGGTCCAGGCCGATCGCGTCGGCGGCGGCGGCGAGGAAGTCCGTGTACGACACGGGCGTGAGCCTCCATCCGCCGATCGGGACGCCGAAGGCGGGACTCGAGCGCCCGTGCCAGGGGAGGTCGACGGTGACGAGCTCGTACCGGTCGGTGATGTCCGTCTCCGTCATGAGCCCGTGCCACTGCGTGGTGTCGCTTCCCGCCGTGGCCAGCGCGAGGACGGGGGTCCCCCGGCCGCACCTCTCCACGTGGACGTCGGCGGTGCCCAGTGCGGAGGACACGCGCCGGTACTCCCCCCGTGCCCGCAGCGGCCGGGCCGGACGGAACGGCCGCGTCTCGGGCGACGCGTCGCCGAGGCCGCCGGCGCGCGCCGCGTCGAGGAGCGTCCGGACGAGCGTGAGGTGGCGGGCGTACGCGTCGGCGTCCCCGCTGAGGACGATCCGCCCCGTCCGCACGAGGTGCACGACGCTCTGCTCTCCCGGCGCGGGCGATGCCGACAGGAGCGCCGCCCACACCTCGTCCGGCGCATGGAGCGAGAAGGCGGGGCCGGATCCCGAGGGGACGTCCTCGGGCGCGAGGGCGCCCGCGGCGGCGCGGAGGCGGATCCCCCAGCCGTCCCCCTCGAGTCCGAACAGCACGTCGCGGCCGGGCAGCAGGAGCGAGACCTCCGGCACGGCGACCGCGCGCAGGATCCGCTCCTTCACGTCCGCTTCCCGATGGTCGCCCCGAGGCCGGCCAGCGCCCCGCCGAGCGGCGCGTGCCGTTCCAGCTCCCCCGCGTCGTGCCCGCTCACGATGTGCGTCGCTCCGCTCCCGCGCAGCCGTTCCAGCGCGTCGAAGGACCGCGGGAGGTCGGTCATGGACTGGAACAGCATGTCGCGCTCGACCTCCTCGTGGAAGTGGACGGCGTCGCTGGCGAGGACGACGACGCCGTCGGTCGTCGGCACGGTGACGATGCTCTGTCCCGGCGTGTGCCCGCCCACCACGGAGACGACGACGCCGGGAACGATCTCGTGGTCCCCGTCGAACTCGTGCAGTCGTCCCTCGCGGCGGGCTCCGGCGAGGGCGTCCGCCGCACCGGGGTCGCCGAAGTGCGCGAAGAGCGTCTTCTCCGCCATCGCCCCCGTCCAGAACTCGTGCTCGGCGCGGGCGATGTGCACGGGCGAGTTCGGGAAGGCGGCGAGGTTGCCGATGTGGTCGTAGTGCGCGTGCGTGATGACCACGGGGTGCCCGGCGAGGGGATCGACACCCAGCGCGCGCAGGGCGTCCACCGGGTCGATGAGCACCTCGCGCCCCCGGCGCAGCCCCTCCTCCCGGGTGTACCCGGTGTCGACGATCACCGCCTCCTCACCCCGGCGGAGCACCCACAGGTAGTAGTCCAGCCGATGCGGACCGTCCGGCTCGCCGTAGAAGGCGTAGTTCATGAACGCCTCGGAGCGGGTCGTCAGCCGGGTGCCGTGCTTCAGGACGACCACCTGCCACGGCGCCGACGACGTGGACACCGATCCCTCCGCCTGACCGTCGCGCGCGCTCAGGATCCGGATCCGCCCTCGTGCACCGCGACGCTCGGCTCGATGCCCTCCGCGCCGACGACCTCGCGCCAGGCGTCGAAGCCCGTCTGGAAGGCGACGATCCCGGCCTCCGGAAGGGCGATCTCGATCGCCTCCAGGATCTCGGTCGGGGTGAGCCCGAGGTCGAGGGCGACGCGGATGTGCGACTGGATGTGCCCCTTCGAGGCCCGCATCACCGTCAGCGAGACGATGAAGATGAGCTCCTTGGTGCGGCGGTCCAGCGTGCGCTGGTCGAGGTACGCGGCGGAGACCATGTGGTTCGCGGCCTGGAGGACCGGGAAGTCCTGCTTCGCCATCACCTTGTGGTAGTCGAGGACGTAGCCGCGCTTCGCGGCCATGTCGTCGATGTACGCCTGCGGGTCGGCGTCCGTCTGCGGAGCAGTGTTCGCCGACAGGTCCTGGGCCTCGGTCATTCTCGGTTCTCCTTCGGTGCGGTCGGGTCGGCGTCGCCCAGTCCGTACAGACGGGCGATCTCGGTGTGGTCGGGCGCGTCGCCGAGTTGCGCTCGGCCGTCGCGCAGGCGCTCGGACACACGGTCCACGACGGGGGTGTCGAGCCCGTCGGCGATGCTCATGGCGATCCCGATGTCCTTGAGCATGAGGTCGTAGGCGAATCCGCTCGCGAACGTGCCGGGGAGGATGTGCCCGGGGAACTTCACCTCGCTCGCCTGGCTCCGGCCGGTCGCGGCGTTGAGTACCTCCGTCATGACCGCGGGTTCGATGCCGAAGCGCCGGGCGATCGCGAGCGCCTCGCTGGCGACGGCGATGTTGCTCGCGCTGACGAGGTTGTTCAGGGCCTTCGCCGCATCCCCGGATCCCGCGGACCCGACGTGACGGATGCTCGCCCCGAGGACGTCGAGATGCGGGCGTGCGCGCTCGACGGCCGCGGCCGTCCCTCCCGCCATGATCGCGAGCTCGCCCGTCACGGCCTTCGCCACCCCGCCGGAGACGGGTGCGTCGACGTAGTCGATGCCCCGCTCGGCGGCGACCTCCGCCAACGCGCGCGTGCTCGACGGCTCGCTGGAGCCCATGTCGATCACGAGGGCTCCGGGCGCGAGCCTTCCCAGGAGCCCGTCCTCCCCGGTGAGCACCGCCTCGACGTGCCGGCTCGCGGGGAGCATCAGGATCACGGTCCCGGCGTCGGCCGCGGCGTCCGCCGGGTCGGCGACCGCGGTCGCCCCGCCCTCCGCGAGGACGTGTGCGACCGCCTCGGCGGACAGGTCGAACACCGTCGTGGGAAAGGCCTTCGCGTGCCGGATCGCCATGGGCGCGCCCATGTTCCCCAGCCCGATGAACAGCGTGGTCGTCATACGGTTCCTCTCTCTCCGGGCGCCGGGCTCACTCGAAGCTCACGGCGTGCTGCGCCCGGGTGTTCACGCGCAGCTCGAAGACGTCCGGGCGCGCGTAATGGCCCACGGCGTCGAAGTCGAGGTGCCCGCGCGTCCTGTCCGCGGGATCGATCTCGGCGTAGAGGATCGCCTCCTCGTCGAACACCGGTCCCGCGAGCACGGCGCCGGAGGGCGCGACGATCATGCTGCCGCCGCGCATCACGATGTCGCCGCCGGGGGGCTCCTCGTCGAACGGGTGGTCGTCCGGGAACGCGTCCCGCGTGAGGAACTGGCAGGCGGACAGCACGTGCGTGCGTCCCTCCAGCGCGATGTGCGTGACCGTCGCCGCCCAGGTGGGCCGGTCGTCCGCGGTGGGGGTGCAGTACAGCTCGACGCCCTTCGCGTACATCGCCTGCCTCAGCAGCGGCATGTAGTTCTCCCAGCAGATGACGGTGCCCACGCGCCCGGCGCTCGTCTGCATGGTGTCCAGCGTCGATCCGTCGCCGAACCCCCAGACCACTCGCTCGCCGCCCGTCGGCATGAGCTTGCGGTGGATGCCCGCGACGCCCTCGTCGGGGTGGATCATGACGGCGGTGCAGTACAGCGTCCCGCCGGCGCGCTCGATCACGCCGATCACGATCGCGAGTCCGTGCTCGCGGGACGCCTCGCACAGTCGCACGATCTCCGGCCCGTCCAGCGCGACGGCGGCGTCCGCATAGCGCCGGTACTGCTCGCGCCCCTCCGGCGTGCGGATCCCCACCGGCGCCCCGAAGGCGGACCCCTTGGGGTAGCCGCCGAGGAACGCCTCGGGGAACACCGCCAGGGTCGCCCCCGCGGCCGCCGCCTCGGCCATCAGCCCCACGGCCTTGGCCGCGGACGCCTCGGCGTCGAACGGGATCGCCGCGGCCTGGACCACCGCCACCTTCTGCATGTCATGCCCTCCTCGGGGTCGAACGGATCGGGATCGATCGGGGATCGGGGTCGGCCGGGTCGGGCCGCTCCCGGGGACTCGGCCGGGTCAGCCGCGGGAGATGTCGATGCCCTTGGTCTCCCGCAGGGTGGGGAGCAGCACCGCGAGCGCCAGGACCGCGACGGCCACGACGTAGAACGCCGGGGAGATGAGCAGTCCCGTCCCCGCCACGAGGGCCGCGGCGATGAGAGGGCCCGGGCCGGCGAGCAGGGCGTAGGCGACGTTGTACCCGATGGCGGATCCGGTCGCACGGATGGAGGCGGGGAAGACCTCGACCAGCAGCACGTTGTTGACGACGGCCGTGCAGGCCACGAACAGGGCGAACGGCACGAGCGCGACGCCGGCGAGCCACGGGTTCCCCGTGCTCATCAGCAGGAACGCCGGGATGCTCCAGACGATCAGGCCGATGAGGCCCGTGAACAGCACCGGGCGACGACCGAGCCGGTCGACGGCGATCCCGACGAGCGGGTTGAAGGCGACGTAGATCGCCATGACGATGCCGCAGACGACGAGCGCGTCCAGACGGGGCATCCCCACCGCGCCCGAGAGGAAGTTGTTCATGTACGTGATCAGGTAGTACAGCGCGACCCCGAAGATCCCGGCGAACGCGAGCGTCATCACGAACGCCTTCACCTTCTCCCGCGCCGGGGTGTGCTCGACCGAGCCCTCGGCGCGCTTGCGCTCCAGCTCCTCGAACACGGGGGTGTCCACGAGCTTGCGGCGGATGTACATGGCGACCACGGCCATCAGGAACGAGGCGAGGAAGGGCAGGCGCCACCCCCAGGAGTTCAGCGCGTCCTCGGGCATGGCCGCCGTGAGCACGGCGGCGGTGAGCGTCCCGACGAGGAACGCCAGGCCCGCGGTGCCCGTCACGACGCTCGCGTAGACGGCGCGGCGGTGCTTCGGCGCGCTCTCGCCGATGTAGGCGGCCGCGCTCGTCCACTCGCTGCCGGCGAAGCCGCCCTGCAGGAGACGGAGGATCACGATGATGATCGGGGCCGCGATCCCGATGGTCGCGAACGACGGCGTCAGACCGATCAGCGCCGTGATGATCCCCATCCCGAGCACCGTGATGATGAGCACCGTCCGCCGCCCGAGCCGGTCGCCCAGCGGGCCGAGGATCAGCGCGCCGAACGGACGCGAGATGAACCCGACCGCGAACACCGCGAGGGAGGACAGCATCTCCGCCGTGGGATTGCCGGACGGGAAGAACTGCGCGCCGATGATGGCGGCGAAGTAGCCGTAGATCGCGAAGTCGAACCACTCCATGAAGTTGCCGATGCCGACCGCCACCATGCGCTTGGTGCGGTCCTGGCGGCTGAGGGTGAGGAGCAGTGCGGTGTCGGACGAGGCGGGCGCGTCGGGTCCCGGCGCCGTGCGGGTGTCATCCATGCGTGATCTCCTTCGGTCACGGGTGGGGGAGTTCGGGTCTTCCGCCACTCTCCGAGGATCTTGATCAGCAGTCAAACAGATGTTTATCATGTGCGGTATCAACAGAATTGCTTTGCACCAGGTCGATCTGAACCTCCTCGTGGTCTTCCAGGCCCTCATGCAGGAGGGGAGCGTCACGCGCGCCGGCTACAAGCTGAACCTCTCGCAGAGCGCGGTGAGCGCCGCGCTGGGGCGACTGCGCAAGCTCTTCGACGATCCGCTGTTCGAGCGGACGCGCGCCGGGATGACGCCCACCGCGAAGGCTCTTTCCCTGTCGTTGAGCATCGGGCCGAGCCTCAGCACGATCGCCTCCGTGATCCTCGAGGACGTCGAGTTCGAGCCGTGGCAGAGCTCGCGGACCTTCCATCTGGCGATGTCCGACGACATCGAGATGCTCTTCGGGCCGTGGGTGGCTCGGCAGAAGGTGGATCACAACTGGGGCGTGAACTTCGCCATTCACCAGACGAATAGTCACCTCTGGCGGGAGACGCTGGACAACCCGCTCATCGACCTCGTGCTCACCACCACCCCCGCGCACGCGGCCTCCGACTTCCAGTCCGAGCCGCTGTTCTCGGGCGACTACCGGTGCCTCTACAACCCGCGGCTGCTGTCTCTGTCCGATCCGCTGACCGAGCGCGAGTACATCGAGACGCGGCACGTGCGGGTCTCGTACGACCTGCAGCGCGGGTGGGTGGACGACGTGCTCGCCGCCATGGGCCACAAGCGCAACACGCTCTGCACCATCAGCCACTTCAGCGGCCTGGGCGCGATCCTCCTGGACCTTCCGGTGATCGCGACGATCCCCGAGCACGTGGCGCTGCGCATCGCCGAGATGCTCGACCTGCGCGCCTCGCCCGTCCCGATCCAGATGCCCCGGTTCCAGATCTCCGCGCTCTGGCGCACCGAGGTCGACGGCCTGATCGAGAACCACTGGATCCGCCGGCTGTGCGCCTCGTTCGTGCAGGCGCGATCGCTGTGACGACGCGCGTCCCGACGGCCCCGGCGTCGCGCGTCGTCACTGAGCGACCGCTCGATTTCCACTCTGCGGATCGCCCGCGTAGAGTCGCGGCATGAGCGCCGAAGCCCAGCCTGATGTCATCGTCCGGCCCGTCCGAGATGTGGACGCCGAAGCCCTCGGTCGCGTGCACGCGCAGTGCTGGCACGAGACCTACGACCACCTGATCAGCAAGGCCGCTCTGGAGAACGTCTCCCCCAAGCGCCTCGCCGAGCTGTGGACCCACTGGGCCGTCCAGGGCCCCGAGTTCCTCATGCGCGCCGCCCTCGTCAACGGCGAGATCGTCGGCTTCGTCGGCTCCGGACCCGCCCGGGACAAGGACGCCCCTCGCGGCCGCGAGCTGTACTTCATCTACCTGCTCGACAACTGGCACGGCACCGGCATCGGCCAGCGCCTGTTCGACGCGGCGGTGGAGAAGGACGAGCCGCTGTACCTCTGGGTGGCGGAGGACAACCCGCGTGCGCACCGGTTCTACACGCGCAACGGCTTCACCCTGGACGGCGCGACGCACACCGAGCCGTTCCTCGGCGAGACGCTGACCGAGGTCCGCTTCGTGCGCTGATCCCTCGCCCGCGAAACCCCCTCTGCACGCCGGCACCCCCTCTGAGATCCGTATCTCAGAGGGGGTGTCGACGTCAGGAGGGGGTTTCGGCGGGGTCGCCTCCGCCCGTCAGAGCGCGCGGATGATGTCCTCGACCCGCTCCTTCGCGTCGCCGAAGAGCATCTGCGCGTTCTCGCGGAAGAACAGCGGGTTCTGCACGCCCGCGTAGCCCGCGGCCATCGAGCGCTTGAACACGATGACGTTCTCCGCCTCCCACACGCGCAGCACCGGCATGCCGGCGATCGGGCTGCCCGGATCCTCCGCGGCCGCCGGGTTGACCGTGTCGTTGGCGCCGATCACCAGCACGACCGACGTCGCGGCCAGGTCGTCGTTGATCTCCTCCATGCTGAGCACGATGTCGTAGGGGACCTTGGCCTCGGCCAGCAGCACGTTCATGTGCCCCGGCAGGCGCCCGGCGACCGGGTGGATCCCGAACCGGACGTCCACCCCCCTCTCGCGGAGCTTGGCCACGAGGTCCGCCACCGGGTACTGCGCCTTCGCGACAGCCATGCCGTACCCGGGCGTGATGACGACCGTCTGCGCCGAGCCGAGCAGCTCCGCCGCGGACTCCGCCGTGATCTCGCGGTGCTCGCCCTGCTCCTCCTCGCCCGCGGTCGGCGCGGCGATCCCGAACCCGCCGGCGATCACCGACAGGAACGACCGGTTCATCGCCTTGCACATGATGTACGACAGATAGGCACCGGAGGATCCGACCAGCGCGCCCGTCACGATGAGGAGGTCGTTGTTCAGGAGGAAGCCCGCGGCCGCGGCCGCCCAGCCGGAGTAGCTGTTGAGCATCGACACGACCACGGGCATGTCGCCGCCGCCGATGGAGGCGACGAGGTGCCAGCCCAGTGCGAAGGACAGCAGCGTGACCGCGATGAGCAGCCACAGCTGCTGGTCGATCACGAACCACACCGTCAGCACCAGGAAGGCGACGAGAGCGAGGACGTTGAGGACGTTCTTCCCCGGGAGCATCAGCGGCTTCGAGGAGATCCGGGCGGAGAGCTTCAGGTTCGCGACGATGGATCCGGTGAACGTCACGCCGCCGATGAACACGCCGATGAAGACCTCGGCGTTGTGGATGCCGGCCAGCTCGGGCGCGATCTCGCCGTGCGAGAGGTAGCCGTTCCAGCCGACGATCACGGCCGCGAGACCGACGAAGCTGTGCAGCAGCGCGATGAGCTCCGGCATCCCGGTCATCTCGACGACGCGGGCGCGCCACAGGCCGATCGCGGCGCCCACGGCCACCGCGCCGATCATGAGCACGAGTCCGAGCGTGGCTCCCGGCCCGCCCCATCCTCCCGCGACGGAGAGCGCGAGGGTCGCGACCAGGGCGATCGTCATGCCCGAGATGCCGTAGGCGACCCCGGCGCGGGCGGACTCGTGGCGGCTGAGCCCGGCGAGGCTCAGGATGAACAGCAGCGCGGCGACGATGTAGGCCGCGCCGGCGAGCGCGTCGACGGTCACTTCTCGCCGCCCTTCGTGAACATGGCGAGCATTCGGCGGGTGACCGCGAAGCCTCCGAAGATGTTGATGCTGGCCACCAGCACGGCGATCGCCGCGAGGACCTGGACGACCGGGTCCGGGTTCATGATCTGGAGCATCGCCCCGACCACGATGACACCGCTGATGGCGTTCGTGACGGACATGAGCGGGGTGTGCAGCGCGTGGTGGACCTTCCCGATCACGTAGAACCCGATGACCACGGAGAGCACGAGCACGGTGAAGTGCTGCGGGAGCGGAGCCGGGGCGACCGCGTTGACGACGAACAGCGCGGCGATGCCGAGGACGATCAGCCCGATCCTCCGCCCCGCGGACATCCGCTTCCTCTCCGGTTGCGGCTGCGTCTCGACGACCGCGGGCGCCGCGGCGGCGGGCGCGGCGGCCACCTGCACGGGCGGCGGCGGCCACGTGACCGCGCCGTCGTGCACGACGGTGACGGAGCGCTGCACGATGTCGTCGACGTCGATCGTCAGGACCCCGTCCTTGCCCGGCGTGAGCAGGGCCACGAGGTTGGCGACGTTCGTCCCGTAGAGCTGCGACGCCTGGGCGGACAGGCGGGAGGCGAGGTCGGTGTAGCCGAGGATGACCACGCCGTTGTCCGTGACGACGCGTTCTCCCGCGACGGAGCCCTCGACGTTCCCGCCCTGCGCGGCCGCCATGTCGACGATCACGCTGCCGGGACGCATCCGGGCCACGTCCGCCGCGGTGATGAGCCGCGGAGCAGGGCGGCCGGGGATGAGCGCGGTGGTGATGATGATGTCGACGTCCGCGGCCTGCTCGGTGTAGATCTCGGCGGCGCGACGGTCGTAGTCCTCGCTCGTGGCCTTGGCGTAGCCGTCGGTCGACTTCTCCACTTCGACGTCGACGGCGAGGTAGGTGCCGCCGATCGAGCTCACCTGGTCCGCGACCTCGGGGCGGGGATCGGTCGCGCGGACGATCGCGCCGAGGCTGGAGGCCGCGCCGATCGCGGCGAGGCCCGCGACGCCCGCACCGGCGACGAGCACCTTGGCCGGCGGGACCTTGCCCGCCGCGGTGACCTGGCCGGTGAAGAACCGGCCGAACTCGTGGGCGGCCTCCACGACGGCGCGGTACCCGGCGATGTTCGCCATGGAGCTGAGCACGTCCATCGACTGCGCGCGGGAGATGCGCGGCACGGCGTCGAGGGCGAGCGCGGTGATGCCGCGCTGCGCCAGCGCCTCGAGGAGGTCGGGACGCAGAGCCGGAGACAGCAGCGCGACGAGCGTCGCCCCGTCCGCCAGCGCGTCGATCTCGGCGGCGGTCGGCGCCGCGATCTTCAGCACCACCTCGGACGCCCACGCCTCGGCGGCCGGCACGATCGCGGCCCCCGCCTCGCGGTACTCCGCGTCCGGAGCGGACGAGCGCTCGCCCGCCCCGGCCTCGACGACCACGTCGTATCCCAGCCGGCGGAGTGTCGCCACCGTCGCCGGGGTCGCGGCGACGCGCGCCTCCTCCGGCCCTTCCTTCACGATTCCGATCTGCACGCTCGAGATCCTTCCGTCCGACGACTTCGTCGGGCTCGCGGCGCCCGTATCGGGGTGCGGGCGCCTGATGACCGGTCAAGGCTACTGAAGGCGCCGGAAGGATCCGCAGTCCATACCGGTATACCTTCGCGTAATTTTCCGGGTTCTTTCGATTGTTACGTCACGCGTGCGGCACGCGGACGCGACGGCGCCGGGCCGGGCCCGAAACGGCGCCCGGCTCCGGGGACGGCGGATGCCCGTGCCGTCCCCGAACCGGCGTGGTGCCCGGGCGTCAGCGGCCGCTGACGCTGCCGAACACCTTCGCGACGGGAGCGACGACCAGCGGCCTCGCGGCGAACCAGCCGATCGCGATGACGACCAGCGAGGCGAGGAACACCCAGAACCCGGTCCACGTCACCGCGTCCTGCGACGCGAACATGTGGTTGAGGTTGCGGAGCATCCCCGTCAGCAGCACGAGCGCCACGTGCACGACGATGAAGCCGACGAAGTACAGCATCACCGGGAAATGCACGGCGCGGGCCCACTCGACCGGGTACGCCTTCGACAGCCCCTCGGCCTTCTTGGGCCACATCCCCGACATCCGGAAGCCCGTGATCGCGGCGAGCGGGGCGGCGAGGAAGACGGTGGCGAAGTAGGCGAGCTGCTGCAGTGCGTTGTAGTTGTTCCAGCCGTTCTCGTGCGGCCAGTCGAGCGACACGTACTGCAGCGCCGACGACAGCGCGTTCGGGAAGACCTCCCAGCTCGTGGGCACGATCCGCACCCAATGACCCGTGACGATCAGCAGCACGACGAAGATCACGCCGTTGACGAGCCAGAGCACATCGAGAGCCTGGTGCAGCCACAGGGTCAGGCTGATCTTGCCCTTCGGGTCGTTCCTCGGCGACCAGAACGCCGTGGGGCGCTTCTCGGTGCGCACCCGCAGCCCGGATCGGATGATCAGGACCATCAGGAACATGTTGAAGAAGTGCTGCCAGCCGATCCAGGGGGCGAAGCCCGGCTCGACCGGGATGCCCGGCTCGTACTCGCCGGGGAAGGCGGCGAGGAAATCCTGCATGAACGGCATGCTCAGCAGCGCCCGGACGAACACGACGGCGGCGCCGGCCAGCAGTGCCAGCCCTGCCGCGCCGAGCAGGCCCGCGAGGACCTGCGGCCAGGTGGGCCGGCGCCGGCCGTGGGGCTCCTCGGCGGGG
>NZ_BCRA01000104.1 GCF_001552355.1 Microbacterium resistens NBRC 103078 | reverse complement strand
GCCGAGCCCGCGGTCGTCGCCGACCGCGTCCGCGCCGCCCTGCGCTGACCTCGGGTCGTCCGCCTCTCGACCCGCACCGGGGGCGCGCCGGCGTCAGTCCCCGAGGAGCCCGCGGATGCGGAGGCGGTCCGGCTTGCCGGAAGGCAGCAGGGGAAGCGCCGGGAGGACGACGATGCGAGCGGGACGGGCGTGCGGACCGATCCCCGCCGCGACGAGAGCACGCACCTGCGCGAGGGCGGCGTCGACGTCGGCGGGCGCCTGGTCCGTCACGACGCACGAGGCCTCCCCCCAGCGGTCGTCGGCGACGGCCACCACGACGGCGGACTCCAGTCCCGCGACGCCGCGCACGATCCGCTCGACCCGGTCGAGGGAGACGTTGATCCCGCCGGAGATCAGGACGTTGTCGAGGCGCCCGGTGACGCGCACCTCGCCGTCGACCACCTCGCCGGCGTCGCCCGTGCGGTACCAGCGCGTGCCCTCCTCGTCCGTGACGAATCCCGCGGACGTCCGCTCCGCGTCGCCGAGGTACCCGGTCGCGAGCATGGGCCCGGCGATCCGCAGCTCCCCGTCCCGCGCCTCGACGCGCACGCCGTCCAGCGGCGCGCTGTCGTACACGCAGCCGCCGCTCGTCTCGCTGGAGCCGTAGGTCCGGACGACCCGGACGCCCCCGTCCTCCGCGCGCTCGCGCACCGGCGCGGGAAGGGACTGCCCGCCGACGAGGACGGCGTCGTACGCGGCGAGCGCCGCCCGCACATCCTGACGCTCCTCCGCCGCCTGCAGAAGGGTGATCAGCTGGGCCGGGACGAGCGAGGTGTGACGCGGCGCCCCGGACCCGAGCGCGGAGGTCGCCTGGACGAAGGCGTCGGGCGTGAAGCGGCCGTCGAGCATGACGGGTCTCGTCCCGGCGAGGGCGGAGCGCACGAGCACCTGGAGCCCGGCGACGTACCCGGCCGGCAGGGCGAGCATCCACTGCCCGGCCCCGATCCGTGCCTCGGTCGCGGCGGCGCTCGCCCGGAGCGCGGCCGCCCCGATGACGACCCGTTTCGGGATGCCGGACGATCCCGAGGTCGCGATCACCACGGCGGTGCCGTCGGGCGCCTCGTCCTCGGGCCCGGGGGCGAAGCCGAGGGCGAGAGGACGCGACCCGTCGAGCACGGCGGGCAGCGCCGCCTCGATCTCGCGCGGATCCGCCGGCGCGGCGTGCAGCCTCATCCGATCAGCCTCCCGCGCGTCGAGCGAGCGCCCTGGGCCGGTCCCCGGCGCGACCCGTCCCGCATCCCGTCCTCGACCGTCTCAGAAGTGCCAGGGGTAGGGCGACCAATCGGGATCCCGCTTCTCCAGGAACGCGTCGCGGCCCTCGACGGCCTCGTCCGTCCCGTAGGCGAGCCGCGTGGCCTCGCCGGCGAAGACCTGCTGACCCACCATCCCGTCGTCGACGGCGTTGAACGCGAACTTGAGCATGCGGATCGCGGTCGGCGACTTCGTGAGGATCGTCCGCGCCATCGCGATCGCCTCGCGCTCCAGCTCGTCGTGCGCAACGACGCGGTTCACGGCTCCGGCCTCGTAGGCGCGCTGCGCCGAGTACTCCTCGGCGAGGAAGAACACCTCGCGGGCGAACTTCTGACCCGTCTGGCGGGCCATGTACGCGGATCCGTATCCGGCGTCGAACGACCCGACGTCCGCGTCGGTCTGCTTGAACCGGCCGTGCTCGGCGCTGGCGATGGACAGGTCGCACACGACGTGCAGGGAGTGGCCGCCGCCTGCCGCCCATCCCGGGATCACCGCGATGACGACCTTCGGCATGAAGCGGATGAGCCGCTGCACCTCCAGGATGTGCAGACGCCCGGCCCGGGCCTGCTGCGCGGCGGGGACCGCCGACTCGTCGTCGGAGTACTTGTAGCCGTCCCGCCCGCGGATGCGCTGATCGCCGCCGGAGCAGAACGCCCACCCGCCGTCCTTGGGGCTCGGGCCGTTGCCGGTCAGCAGCACGACGCCGATCCGCGGGTCCTGCCGGGCGGCGTCGAGCGCCCGGTACAGCTCGTCGACCGTGTGCGGGCGGAAGGCGTTGCGGACCTCGGGCCGGTCGAACGCGATGCGCGCGATGCGGCCGTCGCGCGACACGTGCGCCGTGATGTCGGTGTAGACGTCCGCCCCGGGGGCGAGGGTCCATTCGGCCGGGTCGAACAGGGCGGAGACGGGGCTGTCGGTCACGGGCTCCAGCCTATTCCCGCCGTCTCGCCCCCTCGCTCGCGCGGTGCCCCGATTCCCCGAGCCCCCGATACCCTCCATGCCCGATCTGCACACCTCGTCCCGATCTGCACAGGGATCCCGGCCACGGGTGTGCAGATCGGGTTCGAGTGTGCAGATCGGGACGGGGAGTCGGGACGAGGAACCGGACGTGCGGATCGGGACGGGTCAGCGGGAGGCGCGGAGCTTGCGGAACCCGTCGGCGGCGGAGGCGAACAGCACCCCGACGAACACGACCGTGAGGATCACGTTCAGGATCGTCATGACCGTCCCCTGCGCGCTGCCGAACAGGGCGGAGAAGCCGGGGGCGAGGAAACGGCCCTGCCAGACCAGGACGAACGCGGCGATCGCGGTGACCGCGCCGAGCAGAGCGTTCACGACGGCGAGTGCGACGTTCCAGCCTCCGCGAGCGAACACAAGGACGGCCACGAGGATCGTCAGCGCCATGATCACGAGGAACCCGATGCCGTATCCCGGCCACAGGTCGGGCGAGAGCACGTGCACGGCGTCGCGGCCCCAGCCGAGGAAGCGATCCCACAGCACGCTGCCGGCGAGGAGCACGCACATCACGATCGTCGCGACGAGGTCGGTGAGCGCCGCCCCCGTCCCCTCCGCGGAGGGCAGCTGATCCGGATCCCAGTCGAGGACGGTCTTCCCCACCGATCCGGTCCGCTCCAGCACGAAGAAGACGAGCGTCGTCCAGAAGGCGATGTGCACCACGGACTGGAGGATCGCGGGCACGATGGCGCCGATCACCTGACCGATCCCGCCGCCCTGCAGCAGCGTCGCCAGCGCGACGGCCACCGCCACGCAGGGCGGGACGATCCAGAGGAGCAGCTTCAGCAGCCGCAGCCATGCCGCGTAGTACCGGGGGCCGACGACGTGCAGGGGACGGTCGGTGAGCGACGCGGCGTAGGCCAGAGGCTCGCCGAGACCGGCGACGACGGCGCGCTCGGCCGCGTCGGGCGCCTCGCCCGCGGCGATGCGCGGCTCGACCTGTTCGGCGATCGCGGCCTCCAGCTCGGCGACGACCTCGTCGCGCACGGCGACGGGGACCGAGCGCCCGACCGCGGCGACGTAGCGGGCGGCGTAGGCGGGATGGGCGGTGGTGGTGGGCATGTCAGTGCTCCGTTCCGGAGAGGGCGGCGGTCGCAGCGGCGATGGCCGCGACCTCCTGGATGAGGGTGTCGGCGAGACGGATCCCCGCCGCCGAGGTGCGGTAGAACTTTCGCGGACGGGCCTCGTCCGTGTTCCACTCGCTGTCGAGGAAGCCCTGCTTCTCCAGACGGCGGAGCAGGGGGTAGAGCGTGTTCGCGTCGGTGGGGAACCCGGCCGACGCGAGCTGCTCCAGCAGGCCGTAGCCGTATCCGGGCTCGCGCAGCAGCTGCAGACTGGCGAGCACGATCGTGCCGCGACGCAGCTCCTGGAGGTGTCCCTCGAACTCGTCTTGACTCATGTCCATCACCATATTGTGTGACGCACACCATAGTCAAGGACACGACATCGTGCGTGCCCCGGACCTTCGTGCCGCGCGCCCCGCCGACGTCGTCGAGCGGGCCCGGGCAGGATGGAGGCATGCCCGCACGGATCGAGATCGCCCGTATCGACCCCTTCGACGACGAGGCCGTGGACGCGTGGTGGGACGTGTACGCCGCCGCTCGACGCGCCGACCGCGGCGAGCGCGCCGTGCTGTGGTCGCGGGAGGAGATCCGCCGGGAGCTGCAGCAGGAGTCCGACGTGACGGACCGGCGCGCGTATCTGGCCCGCCAGGCCGGCGCCGTGGTGGGTGCGGCGAGCCTCGCCCTCCCCCTCAAGGACAACACGCACCGGGCCGAGGTCGCCGTGTACGTCGGCCCCGCCGATCGCCGTCGGGGGATCGGGTCCGCGCTTCTGGTCGCCGTCGAGGACGAGGCCCGCGCCGCAGCCCGCCGCACGCTCACCGGCGCGACCCAGTGGTCCGCCGACGGGCCGCGCGACGGGGCGGGGCATCCCGGGCCGGAGTTCGCCCGCACGCACGGGTACGACATCGCCCTGGGCGACCTCGAGAGCACGCTCGCGCTCCCCGTCGCCACCCGGACGCTCGACACCCTCCTGGCGGGCGCACCGCGGGACGACTACGCCCTCCGCAGCTGGATCGGCCCCGTCCCGGAGGACGTCGTCGCCGGGTGGGCGGAGCTGGACAGCACGCTCGACACCGAGGCGCCCACCGGCGACCTCGACGTCGAGCGTGCCGCCCCCGATGTCGGCGGCATCCGTGAGAACGAGGACCTCATCGCCGCACAGGGCCGGACCTCCTTCGGCGCCGTGGCCCTCGCCCCGGACGGGGCGGTGGCGGCGTACACGCAGCTCGTGGTCTCCGGCGACGACGGCAACGCGTACCAGTGGGGCACGCTCGTGCGCCGGGCCGATCGCGGTCACCGGCTGGGTCTGCGCCTCAAGGTCGAGAACCTGCGCCGGCTCCAGCAGCACATGCCCGAGGTGCCGCGCGTCATCACCTTCAACGCCGAGTCCAACGCCCCGATGCTCGCGGTGAACGAGGTGCTCGGCTTCGTGCCGACCGGACGCCTGGCGGAGCTGCAGAAGCGACTCGACCCGGATCCGCCGGGGGCCGGGCCGGATCGCCGCGCCGAGGGCATGATGGACGCATGATCCCGCCGCTGGCCGACGTCCTCTCCACCGCGCGCGTCGTGGCCCTTCCGCTGCACACCCGCTTCCGCGGCGTGGACGTCCGCGAGGCGCTGCTGTTCGAGGGGCCGCAGGGATGGGCCGAGTTCGCCCCGTTCACCGAGTACGACGATGCCGAGGCCTCGGCGTGGCTCGCCGCGGCCCTCGCCGACGCGTGGGAGCCCCGTCCCGCGCCGGTGCGGGACGTCGTCCGCGTCAACGCGACCGTCCCCGCGGTCGCGGCGGGACGGGTCGGCGCCGTGCTCGCGCGGTTCGAGGGATGCCGGACCGCGAAGGTGAAGGTCGCCGAGCCCGGCCAGACCCTGGCGGACGACATCGCGCGCGTCCGCGCCGTGCGGGAGGCGATGGGACCCGAGGGGCGGATCCGCGTCGATGCGAACGGGGGCTGGAGCGTGGACGAGGCCGAGCGCGCGATCCACGCCCTCGCCGTGTACGACCTGGAGTATGCCGAGCAGCCGTGCCCGCGCGTCGAGGACCTCGCGGAGTTGCGTCGGCGCGTCCGGTACATGGGGATCCCGGTCGCGGCGGACGAGAGCGTGCGCAAGGCCGCAGACCCCCTCGCGGTCGCGCGCGCCGGTGCCGCGGACCTCCTGGTCGTCAAGGCCGCGCCACTGGGCGGCATTCGGCGGGCGCTGGGCATCGTCGCCGAGGCGGGGCTGCCGGTCGTCGTCTCCAGCGCCCTGGACACCGCCGTCGGGCTCTCCCAGGGCGCCGCCCTCGCCGCCGCGCTCCCGGAGCTCGACTACGACTGCGGTCTGGGGACCGCGTCCCTGTTCGCCGACGACGTCGCCGAGGCGCGACCCCGCGACGGCGCCGTGGGCATCGGCCGGGTGATCCCCGATCCCGCGGCCCTGTCACGCCTGGCCGCACCGGCCGAGCGCCGCGACTGGTGGATAGACCGGCTCACGCGCTGCCACGGCTTGCTGGCCGCCGGCGACGACCGGGCCTGACCCCGCGCGCCCGCCCCGGCCGTTGAGCGGGGTCACCACGTTTCGACTCGTCGCTGCGCTCCTCGCTCAACGACCGGAAGAGGTGTCGGCCGTTGAGCGACACTTCGACTCGCTGCGCTCGCTCAGTGCAGGTCTCCGCGAGACGACACGCCCCCAGCCCCGGGGTCACCAGTCGTGGACGGTGCCGTCGGTCAGCCGGTTCACCGGCAGGTAGGCGGCGGTGTAGGCGAACGAGGCGGCCGCCTCCTCGTCCAGCTCGACGCCCAGACCGGGCGTCTCGCCGGGGTGCAGGAACCCGCGGTCGAAGGTGTACGACGTCCGGAACACGTCGAGCGTCGTGGCGCTGTGGGGCATGTACTCCTGGATTCCGAAGTTGTGGATCGCCAGGTCCAGGTGCAGGGCGGCCGCCATGCCCACCGGCGAGATGTCGGTCGGGCCGTGGATCCCGGAGCGGATGCCGTAGATCGCCGCGAAGTCGAGCAGCTTCCTCATCGCCGTGATCCCGCCGGTATGGGTCACCGCCGAGCGGACGAAGTCGATCAGGCGCTCGGTGATGAGCGTCTGATAGTCGTACACCGTGTTGAACACCTCGCCGATCGCGAGCGGCGTCGTCGAGTGCTGGCGGACGAGGCGCAACGCGCTCTGGTCCTCTCCGGGTGTGCAGTCCTCCAGCCAGAACAGCCGGTACGGCTCGATGTCCTTGGCGAAGCCGGCGGCCTCGATCGGGGACAACCGGTGGTGTCCGTCGTGCAGGATGCGCAGCTCCGCGCCGAAGTCGTGGCGGATGCTCTCGAACACGCCCGGCATGTGTGCGCGGTACTTGGCTGTGTCCCAGACCTCCTCGACCGGGGCGGTCGCCGCTCCCCCGTCCGCCGCGCGCTTCGCGGGCTCGTAGTCGTAGCGCGCCCCCGGCGCGTTCGACGCCACGCCGTAGATCTGGCCGAGACCGGGAACGCCCGTCTGCACCCGCACCGCGGTGAAGCCCTGCTCGACGTATCCGGTGATCGCGTCCTTCAGCGCCGCGTAATCCGTGCCCGAGGCATGGCAGTAGGCGCGGATCCCGTCGCGGCTCGCTCCGCCGAGGAGCTGGTACAGGGGCACCCCGGCCTTCTTCGCCTTGATGTCCCACAGCGCCATGTCCACGGCGGCGATCGCCGCCATCGTGACCGGCCCCCGGCGCCAGTACGGACCGCGGTAGAGGTACTGCCAGGTGTCCTCGATCCGGTCCTCGTCACGGCCGATGAGCGTGGAGGCGACGTGATCGCGGAGGTAGGACGCGACGGACAGCTCCCGGCCGTTGAGGGTCGCGTCGCCCCAGCCCACGACGCCGTCGGAGGTGACGATCTTCAGGGTGACGAAGTTGCGTCCGGGGCTGGTGACGCTGACGTCGGCGAGCTCGATGGTCATGCGGATCCTTCGGGAAGAGGGGTGGGCGGGGCGAGGAGGGGCGCGCCGTGCGCCCCTCCGGCGGTCACATCGCGGGGCGCGGATCGGTGAGGTCGCGCCCGGTCCACTCGCGACCCCAGATCGAGGCGACGAGCGTGCAGGCGGTGAAGACCGCGAGCAGGACGATGATCGGCACGACGCTGCCGGTCGCGGCGGCCACCCAGGCCGCGGCGACCACCGGGCCGACGCCGGTGGCGATGATGGCGGCGACCTCGCGGACGATCGCGGTCAGCGTGTAGCGGTTGCGCGCGCCGAAGATCTCGGGGATGGAGATGTTCTCCAGCGACGCCAGGCCCAGCACCGACACGTTGTGGATCACGATGTAGCCGACGAACACCGCGCCGATCTCCTTCGAGGTGATCGCGAGCATCGTCGGCACGACCAGCGCCAGGGAGAGCGCGGACATGACGATGTACATGCGGCGCCGGCCGAACCGGTCGCCCAGGAAGCCGACGAGCGGGATCGTGAGGAAGCCGACGAGGGACGAGACGATGACGACCTCCGCGCCGATCCCCTTCTGCAGCGCCAGGTTCACCGTGATGAACGAGATCAGGTAGGTCTGGATCATGCCGGAGTTGCCGGCCTGGCCGAACCGCAGGAAGAACGACACGATCGTCGCCTTGACCGGCTTGCGCCCGAGGGACTCGAGGGTGCGGATGTCGTTGGTCTCCGTCGCCAGGCGCACCATCTCGTCGCGGGAGAGCGCCTTGCCGTCGACGACGTCGGCGCGCTCCTCGAAGACCGGGCTCTCCTTGAGACGGAAGCGCACCCACAGGGCGAACAGCATGATGACGGCGCTGGCGACGAACGGGATCCGCCAGCCCCAGGCGACGACGTCGCTCTCGACCATGACGGCGAGCAGGATCGCCCAGATCGCCGAAGCGAAGAGCGTGCCACAGTTCGTGCCGAGCGCGACGAGGGAGGCGACGATCCCGCGCCGGTTCGTCGGCGCGTACTCGCTGAGCATCACGCCGGCCCCCGAGATCTCCGCGCCTGCGCCGAAGCCCTGCATGAGGCGGAGGATCACGAGGAGGATCGGTGCGAGGATCCCGACCTGCTCGTAGGTCGGGAGCACGCCGATGAGGGTGGTCGCGGCGCCCATCAGCAGGATCGTGTAGAACAGCACGTTCTTGCGGCCGACCCGGTCGCCGATCCGCGCGAAGAACACCGCGCCGATCGGGCGGGCGACGTAGCCGACGCCGTAGGTCGCCATGGCGAGGACGACAGCCATCCCGGCGTCCTCCCCGGCGAAGAAGAGCTGGTTGAAGACGAGGGCGGCGGCCAGCGAGTAGAGCTGGAAGTCCATGAACTCCAGCGCGGTGCCGAGCCAGCCGGAGACGGCGGCGCGGACCAGGTCGCCCAGGCTGCGCTGCGCGGGCGCCGTGGTCGCGGCTCCCGGGGCGGATGAGGTGCTCATCGATACTCCTTCGTATGTGGCGGTCGTGCGGATCCGCTCCGCCGCGCTCCGGTCATCGAGCGAGCGGAGCGAGACGAAACGGACAGCCCCGCCCCGGTCGTTGAGCGAGCGGAGCGAGACGAAACGGACATGGGGGTGGTGGGATCAGAGGGCGAGCAGGACCTTGGCGGAGGCCGAGGAGTCGCGCGCCGTGTCGAAGGCGGTCGTCGCCTCCGCCGCGGGCAGGACGTGGGTCACCACCGCGGCGAGTCGGTCGGACCCCGCGAGGATCCGGACCGCCTCGTCGATCTCGTCGACGAAGCGGAACGCGCCGCGGAGGACCACTTCCTTGCTCGGCAGCGGCGCAAGGTTCACGCCCGCCTCGGCGTCCGGCAGCATCCCGACCTGGACCACGGTGCCCGCCCTGCGGACCGCGCGCACCGCCTGCGTGAGCGACGCGGGGTGACCCGCGCACTCGAACACCACGTCGTAGGACTCCGCCGGGATCTCCTCCTCGCCGACGCGGTGCTGCGCGGCGGCGCCGAGCTCCGCGGCGCGGGCGAGAGGCTCCGGGCGCAGATCGGCGGCGCCCAGGGCTCCGGCGCCCGCATACAGGGCGGCCGCCACGACCAGGAGCCCAATGGGTCCGGCGCCGATGACGAGGACGCGGCGCCCCGTGAGGTCACCGGCGAGGGAGACGGCGTGGAGCGCGACGGCGAGCGGCTCCGCGAGGGCGGCGCGCTCCAGAGGCAGGCCCTCGGGCAGGACCCGGACCATGTGCTCCTCGACGATCAGGTATTCGGCGGCACCGCCCTGACGATGCGGGAATCCGGCCGCGCTGCCCAGGTAGTCGCCGCCGGGCCGCAGGTGCGGGTGCTCCTCGAGCCCCGCGACGGGGGCCCCGTAGCGGGCGGGGTGCACGGTCACCGGCGTCCCCGCGGCCAGGCGCCCGGACGGGTCGAGGTCGACCACGCCGGACAGCTCGTGACCCGGGGTCAGCGGCTCCCGGATCGTGAACTCGCCGTTCGCGCCGTGGAAGTAATAGTGCAGGTCGGATCCGCAGATCCCGACGAATCGCACCCGCAGACGGATCTCGCCGTCTCCGGGCTCCGGGATCGGGGCGTCCTCCCAGCGGACGTCCTCCTTGCCATGGATCGCCAGTCGCTTCATCGGGACTCCTCGTCGTGGGCGGGATGGGTTCGTCCGGTGTGGTCCATCGTCGCGGACACCGGCTCGGTCGCGTCCACCGCGTCGCGGATCGCCGCCTCGACGCCGTGACGGGTGATGGTCTCGATCAGCTCCCCCACGCGATCGGCGAAGGCCGGCCGTTCGCCGAGCTCCTGCCCGAAGAGGCGGAGGCCGGAGAGGACCCGGTGGGCGAGCTCTCGCGGGTCGCGGGACGCCGCGGCCTGCTCGGCGAGCCGCGGGCGCGCCGCATCGGACATCGCGCGGGCGTGCGCACCGGGGTCGAACCCCGGAAGGGGCGCCATGCAGGCGAGGTAGCCGGCGACGGAGAGCGCGATGAGGTGGGGCATCCGCCCGTCGCGCAGCAGCCGCAGCGCCGGCTCGGGGATGCGCTGGCGGAGCTTGACGGACCCGTCCGTGCCCACCTGCGCGGTCCGGTGCGCCAGGGCGTGGTTGGCCCACCGGGCGAAGAGCTGGCGCTCGTACTCCTCCAGGTCGACCTGCGAGGGGACCTCGATCGACGGGACGTACTCACGGGCGAGGATGGCCCGGGCGGCGCGCTCGATGGCGGGGCGGGCGATCGCTCCGGCGATCAGCTCGTCGCCTCCGAGCGCCCCCAGGTACGCGATGAGGGAGTGGGTGCCGTTGAGGAGGCGGACCTTCATCTGCTCGTAGCGCCCGACCTCGTCGGTGAACACGGCACCCCCCGCTTCCCACGCCGGTCGACCGGCGGCGAAGCGGTCCTCGATCGCCCACATCGTGAAGGGCTCGGCGGGGACCGGGACCTCGTCCCTGACCCCCAGGCTCCGGGCGACGTCCGCGCGGAGGACGTCCGTCGTGGCGGGGACGATCCGGTCCACCATGCTGGACGGGAACGTGACGGCCGCGTCCAGGAAGGCCAGCGTCTCCGCCCCCTCGGCTCCGGGGAGCTCCTGGAGGAACTCCCGGACCCGGTGCCCGGTGTGCTCGCCGTTGGCCGCGAGGTTGTCGCAGCTGAGGATGGTGATCGGCTCGCCGCCGGCGGCCGCCCGGCGCTGGAGGCCGCGGGCCAGCTGGCCGATCGTGCTGCGCGGGGACCCGCCGGCGAGATCGGCGACGATCTCGGGAGCGCCGGTGTCGAGGAGCCCCGTGGCCGGCGAGGAGCTGTAGCCGTTCTCGGTCACGGTGAGGGTGACGATGCGGATCGCCGGGTCGGCGATGCTCGCCACGACCCGCTCGGCGTCGTCCGCGGCGACGAACGCGTCGGTGTGTGCGCCGGGGATGCTCAGCCCCATGCCCTCCGGCGAGATCTCGGCGACCGTGTAGAGCAGGTCCTGACGGTGCAGGGCGTCGACGACGGACCGCGAGCGCGAGGCCACTCCGACGATCCCCCAGTCCCCGCCCTCCGCGGCGAGCGCTGCCGCCGTGAACACGGCCTGGTGCGCACGGTGGAAGCTGCCGAGGCCGAGGTGCACGATGCCGGCGCCTGCCGGACGCGGAGGGACGCGGAGCCCTCCGGAGGCGGAACGCCGGAGACCCGGGGTGGCGCTCATCGCACGACCCCCTCGGTGACGACGCCTGCGGGATCCTCCGTGATCAGCATGAGAGCAAGCATGATTGACTTGTACAAGCTTGTCAAGTGCTTGCACAAACCGCGATGCAGCATGATGATGAGGACACCGATCCGCCAGAGGAACACCGTGACCGTCACCCTGACCGACATCGCCCGACACGCCGGAGTCTCGCTGGCGACCGCCTCCCGCGCCTTCGGCGAGCCGGAACGGCTCGCCCCCGCGACGCTGCGTCGCGTGCACGAGGCCGCGGCGGAGCTCGGCTACGAATCGACGCAGACGCCCTCGGGCGAGAAGACCATCGCGATCGTCTTCCCCGACGTCGCGAGCCCCGTCTACGCGGCACAGCTGAAGGGGATCCAGTCCCAGGCCTGGCAGGGACGACACGCGACCGTCGTGTTCGACTCCGACGAGGACCTGCGCCGCGAGCGCGAGCAGATCGAGCGCGCCCGCGCCTTCGACGGGATGCTGCTGTGCTCGCCGCGTCTGCCCGCGGACGAGGTCGTCGCCCTCGCGGGAACCACGCCGTTCGTCGTGCTCAACCGCATCATCGAGGACGCGCACTGCGTCGTGATGGACACCGAGCAGGGACCGCGGCAGGCGGTGGAGCACCTCGTCGCGCTGGGACACCGCCACATCGCGTACGCCTCCGGCCCCGCCCACTCCTGGGCCGACATCCGGCGCGGCGGGACGATCGCCCGCGCGTGCGAGGACCTGGGCGTGCGCATGACGCGCCTGAGCCATCAGGCGGCGTCGATCCAGGGCGGCCGGGCGGCGGCCGCGACGGTGGTCGCCAGCGGAGCCACCGCGGTGATCGCCTACAACGACCTCATCGCGCTCGGCATCGAAGCCGGCGTGGCGGACCTCGGGCTCCGCTGCCCGGACGACCTCAGCATCATCGGCAACGACGACATCGACCTCGCCTCGGTCACGCGGCCGGGGCTCACCACGGTGCGCCTCGCGATCGGACGCTGCGGAGCGCTCGGGGTCGAGCTGCTGACCCGGGCCATGGCGGGCGCCCGCCCGGACGGCGTCGTCGATCTGGACTCGCAGCTCATCGTGCGCGGCTCCACCGCCCCGCCCCGCGCTCCTTCCGGTCGTTGAGACGAAACGCCCCGCAGCCCCGGGTCACCGCGTTTCGTCTCGTCGCTGCGCTCCTCGCTCAACGACCGGAAAGGGGCGACCGCGTTTCGTCTCGTCGCTGCGCTCCTCGCTCAACGACCAGCAGGGGGCGACCCGGAGCCGAGCGGAGCGATGGCCTCGTCCGACGCGCTGGCATCGGGTCTGGCGGGAGCCGACCGA
>NZ_BCRA01000103.1 GCF_001552355.1 Microbacterium resistens NBRC 103078 | reverse complement strand
TCAACGACCGGGAAGGGGGTCACCGCGTTTCGACTCGACGCTGCGCCCCTCGCTCAACGACCGGGCCCACCCGCCTCAGCGGTCGGCAGCAGGGCAGTCGTCGCCGAGCAGGAGCTCCACCACCGCGCCCAGCTCGGTGCTCGCGCCTCGGCGCAGGCGCTCGGCGTCCAGTCCCGCCATCGCGCCGCGGACGGTCCACCCCTCCCACGCGATCATGAGCATCCGCGCGGCGTCGCCCGGGGACACCCGGAGCGTCATGGTGCCCGACTCGACGATGTCGGAGATGATCCGGGCGATCCCGTCCACCATCTCCTGCTCCTGCTGCAGGTACGCCCGGCCGAACGCCTCGTCCCGCAGCGCGTGGATGCGGATCTCGCTGAGCAGCATGACGCCGAGACGGTCGTCGTTGCCGGTGTCCATGACCTGCTGGACGAGCTGGGTGACGTCGCACCCCTCGTCCAGCGCCCCGGACGCCGTCATCTCCGCCACGCGATCCCGCACCGCACGGAGCCGTTCGTTGCCGACGGTCCCCGCGAGCATGAGGAACAGCTCGTCCTTCGACTCGAAGTTGGAGTAGAACGCGCCGCGGGTGAAGCCCGCCCGCTCGCAGACGGCCTCGACGGTCGCACCGTCGAGCCCGGACTCGGCGAACACCTGCGCGGCGGCGTCGAGCAGGCGCGCTCGTGTGTTCTCCCTGCTGCGCGTCGACGTCGTCGACATCTTCCACCTCCTGATCGGCCGGCCCCGTCGCCGCCGATCTCTCGTCGATCCTCGCATGAGGAGCGGGACGGATTCACACCCCGCGCACAGAATGCGAGAGGGCCACCGGATTACGATACATTGACGTATCGGATACACGACTGTATCGAACTTTCCCGGGAGGAACCCCCGTGTCCACACTGCTGTCCTCACTCGGACGCTGGTCGTTCCGCCACCCGTGGCGCGTGCTCGTGTCGTGGCTGATCGTGCTCGGGATCGCCGGCGCCGGGGCGCTGACGCTCGGCTCGGGAACGGACAACACCTTCTCGATCCCCGGCACCGAGTCCCAGGCCGGTCTGGAGCAGCTGGAGCGCACCTTCCCGCAGGTCAGCGGGACGAGCGCGCAGTTCATCGTGGTCGCCGCCGACGGCGACCGGGTGACCGACGACGCCTATCGCTCCCCCATCGAGGACGCCGTGGACGAGCTCGCGGACCTGGACGGGGTGCTCGCGGCGACCTCGCCGTTCGACGAGAACATCGCCGGGATGGTGAGCGAGGACGACACCGCCGCGATCGTCCGGCTGCAGTTCGAGGGCCAGGCCACCGACGTGACCCCCGCGACGGAGGACGCCCTGCGCAGCGTGGTCGCCGAGCTCCAGGACCAGCTGCCCTCGGGCTCGGCGACCGTGCTCGGCGGGGACCTGTTCGCCATGTCGATCCCGGCGGTCACGATCACCGAGGCCGTCGGCCTCCTCATCGCCCTGCTCGTGCTGATCGTGACGTTCCGCTCGTTCGTCGTCGCAGGTCTTCCGCTCCTCACGGCGGTGCTGGGCGTGGGGATCTCGATGGCGGCCATCTTCGCCGCGACCGCCTTCGCCACGGTGTCGTCCACCACTCCCCTGCTCGCCCTGATGCTGGGCCTCGCGGTGGGGATCGACTACGCCCTCTTCATCGTCGCCCGCCATCAGGACCAGGTCCGCGCCGGGGTGGATCCGGAGGAGTCCGCGGCCCGCGCCACCGGCACGGCGGGCTCCGCCGTCGTCTTCGCCGGGGTGACCGTCCTCATCGCCCTCATCGGCCTCGGTTTCGCGGGCATCCCGTTCCTGACCACGATGGGCATCGCCGCGTCGGTGGCGGTGGCGATCGCCGTGCTCATCGCCGTCACCCTGACGCCCGCGATGCTCGGTTTCGTCAAGGGTCGCGTCGCCGGCCGGGCCAAGAGGCCCTCGCGACGCGCCCGCAAGGCCGGCGCGAAGACGGGCGCCGAGGACACCGCTGACGCCGAGACGGCGCACGACGCCCCCGCCCGCGAACCCGCCGCCCGTCCCTCGTTCTCCGAGCGCTGGGTCGCCGGGGTCACGCGGCGGCCCATCCTGGTCGCGCTCGCTGTCGTCCTCGGTCTCGGGATCGTCGCGGTGCCGGCGGCGAACCTCGCCCTCGCCCTTCCGAACGCCGGGGTCCTCCCGCAGGGGTCGGAGGCCCGGGAGAACTACGACCTCACCGCCGAGCACTTCGGTCCCGGCTTCAACGGACCGCTGATCCTCACCGGCACGATCGTCACCTCCACGGACCCGCTGGGCCTGATGGAGGACCTGGGCGAGGCCGTGGAGAAGGTGCCCGGCGTCGCCGAGGTGGCCCTCGCCACCCCGAACGAGACCGCCGACACCGGCATCGTACAGATCATCCCGACGACCGCCCCGGACGCGCCGGAGACGGCGGACCTCGTCCGGGAACTGCGCTCCCACCACGACGAGTGGCTGGACGAGTTCGGGGTGGACCTGAAGGTCACCGGCTTCACCGCCGTGGCGATCGACATCTCGGATCAGCTGGGCGCCGCGCTCCTGCCGTTCGGGATCTTCGTGATCGGCCTGTCCCTCGTCCTCCTCACGATCGTGTTCCGCTCGATCTGGGTGCCGATCACCGCCGCACTCGGCTACCTGCTGTCGATCGTCGCCGCCTTCGGGGTCGTCTCGGCCGTGTTCGAATGGGGCTGGTTCGCGGACCTCCTGCACGTCGCCCGCGTCGGCCCGATCATCAGCTTCATGCCGATCGTCCTCATGGGAGTGCTGTTCGGCCTGGCCATGGACTACCAGGTGTTCCTCGTGTCGCGGATGCGCGAGGACTACGTGCACGACCCCGACGCGAAGCACCCCGACCGCGCCACGCGCCGCGCCGCCGCGGTCCGGGCGACGCGCACCGGGTTCGCCGGATCCGCCCGCGTCGTCACGGCGGCCGCGCTCATCATGTTCGCCGTGTTCGTGGCCTTCGTCCCGGAGGGCGACTCGTCCCTCAAGCCGATCGCGCTCGGGCTCGCCGCGGGCATCGCGATCGACGCGTTCCTCGTGCGGATGACGCTGATCCCCGCCCTCATGGCGATCCTCGGCGACCGCGCCTGGCGGATCCCGGCGTGGCTGGAGCGGATCCTGCCCCACGTCGACATCGAGGGTGAGGCCGTGGAACGGGAGCGGAGCCTGCGGTCCTGGCCCGGTGACGACGCTGTCGTCGCCGCGGACGACCTCGCGATCGGCGACCGCCATCCTGCCCTGCGGAGCGTCTCGCTGCGACTCGCTCCGGGTGCCGCGCTCGTGATCACGGGCGCCGACCCCGTCGCCCGTCGGACGCTGGCCCTCACGCTCGCCGGACGCGTCCCCGCGTCCGGAGGCCGCCTCCGCGTCGCCGGCCATCTTCTTCCCGGCCGCGCGGCCTGGGTCCGCGCCCACGTCGGCTGCGTCGTCGCCGAGACCTCCGGGGATCCGCTCGCCGACCTGCGCGATGCCCTGCGCGGCCGTACCTCGCTCGTCGTCCTCGACGGCTGGGACGCCCTCTCCCCCGCGGACCGCGATCAGGCCGCCGCGCTCCTCCGGGACGCCTCCGCCCGGCTGTCGCGCGCGGCCCGCGATCCGCTCGCCGTCGTCGTCACCGCCGCCACGGCATCGGACGCGGCCGCCGCGCTGACCGACGCCGGGTGGCGAACGGTCGCCACGCACGACCTCGCCCTTCCCGCGCCGCTCGCGCGCCGGTCCTCCTCCGTGGATGAGCCCGACGAGGCGTCGAGCTTCGCCGTGCTCGGCCTCCCCGGCCCCGACGAACCGGACGACGGCCGCTCCGATTCCCACCGCACCGATCCCTCCGGCCGCGCCGAGGCAACCGCTTGGGCCGCACCGAGCGAGCAGAGTGAGACGAAATGACCACGCGCTTGTCCTCCCTCATCGAACGGGCGCGCTCGCGCCGCCCCGTCACCTGGCTGACGCTGCTCGGCGTGCTGCTGCTGCCGGGTCTTCTCGGGGGCGTCCTCGTCGCCGCTCTGCAGAATCCCACCGAGAGGCTCGAGGAGATGACCGCCGCGATCGTCAATCTCGATGAGCCGGTGGAGATCGACGGACAGCTCGCCCCGCTCGGCCGACAGCTCGCCTCCGGGCTCGTCGAGGGCTCGGACGACGCGGACTCGAACCTGACGTGGGTCATCTCGAACGAGGACGACGCGGCATCCGGGCTCGCCAACGGCACCTATCAGGCGGTCGTCACGATCCCCGAGGACTTCTCCTCCGCCGCGACCAGCGGCGGGCGAGCGATCAACGACACCGACGTGACCGCCGAGAAGGCCAGGATCTCCGTGAGCACCGCTCCGGAGGCCCGGGTCGCGGACGGGCTGATCGCGGACCAGATCGCGCAGACCGCGGCGACGACGATGGGCACCGCGCTGTCCGAGACCACCCTGGAGAACGTGCTCCTGGGCTTCACCACGCTGGGCGACCAGATCGGCGAGGCCGCGAACGGCGCCGACACGCTCGCCGGGGGCGCCCGGGACGCCGCGACCGGCG
>NZ_BCRA01000102.1 GCF_001552355.1 Microbacterium resistens NBRC 103078 | reverse complement strand
GTGTGGCGGGCAGGGGCGGCCGCGGGGTCGCTGAACTCGCCGTCCCAGGCGGGGATGTCGTTGACGAACTCGGTCTCGATCCAGCGCGTGTAGACGCCGAACCGGCCGTCCTCCGCCGTGAACGCGGGATCGCGCACGACCTTGCGGTGGAAGGGCAGAACGGTGGGAAGCCCCGACACCTCGAACTCGTCGAGGGCGCGGCGGGCGCGCTCCAGCGCCTCCGCACGGTCCTTGCCGGTGACGATGATCTTCGCGAGCAGCGAGTCGAACGCGCCGGAGACCTCGTCTCCTGCGGTCACGCCGGAGTCCAGGCGCACGCCCGGCCCGCCGAACGTCTTGAAGACGTGGATCGGGCCCGGCTGGGGGAGGAAGCCGCGGCCGGGATCCTCGCCGTTGATCCGGAACTCCAGGGAGTGGCCCTGCGGCTGCGGGTCGTCGTAGTCGATGGTGCCGCCCGCCGCGATGCGGAACTGCTCGCGGACGAGGTCGATCCCGGTGATCTCCTCGGAGACGGGGTGCTCGACCTGCAGGCGGGTGTTGACCTCGAGGAACGAGACCGTGCCGTCGGCGCCGATGAGGAACTCGCACGTGCCGGCTCCGACGTAGCCGACCTCGCGGAGGATCGCCTTGGACGCCTCGTAGAGCGCCCGGTTCTGCTCGTCGGTGAGGAACGGCGCGGGAGCCTCCTCCACGAGCTTCTGGTGGCGTCGCTGCAGCGAGCAGTCCCGGGTGGAGATGACGACGACGTTGCCCTGCGCGTCGGCGAGGCACTGGGTCTCGACGTGGCGCGGCTTGTCGAGGTACTTCTCCACGAAGCACTCGCCGCGTCCGAACGCGGCCACGGCCTCGCGCGTGGCGGACTCGAACAGCTCGGCCACCTCGTCGAGCTCGCGGGCGACCTTCAGGCCCCGGCCGCCGCCGCCGTAGGCCGCCTTGATGGCGATGGGAAGGCCGTGCTCCTTCGCGAAGGCGACGACCTCCTCCGCGCTCTCGACCGGTCCCGGCGTCCCGGGGGCGAGCGGGGCGCCGACCTTCTCGGCGACGTGGCGGGCGGTGACCTTGTCGCCCAGGGCCTCGATCGCCTCGGGGGACGGGCCGATCCAGGTCAGCCCGGCGCCGATCACGGCACGGGCGAAGTCGGCGTTCTCGGCGAGGAACCCGTACCCCGGGTGCACGGCGTCGGCGCCGGCGCGCCGGGCCACGGAGAGGATCTTGTCGATCTGCAGGTAGGTCTCGGCGCTGGTGGCGCCCCCCAGGGCGTACGCCTCGTCGGCGAGCCGGGTGTGCAGCGCATCGCGGTCCTGGTCCGCGTACACGGCGACGGAGGAGAGACCGGAGTCGCGCGCAGCACGGATGATGCGGACGGCGATCTCGCCGCGGTTGGCGACGAGCACCTTGGCGATTTCAGGCATGGATGTCAGCCTAGCGAGAGCACGTCCGATATTTTTGACGACCCTCCACAAGAATCGCGCGGAGTCGTAGTCGTCTCCCTCCGAGCGTGCCGAAGGCGGACGGTGTCAGGCCGTCCGGTTCCAGAGGTCGGTCCAGGTCACCCCGAGCTCGCCGACGAGGCGTCGCAGGGTGGACAGGGACATGCCGACGACGGTCGACGGATCGCCCTCGACCCGCTCGATGAAGGCGCCCCCGAGGCTGTCGACCGTGAAGGCGCCCGCCACGTGCAGCGGCTCCCCGGACGCGACGTACGCGGCGATCTCCTCGTCCGACACGTCGGCGGCGAAGGAGACGGACGCCTCAGCGACCGCGTGGGCCTCGACGGGATCCGCGCCGGGGCGCACACGGAAGACGCCGTGTCCCGAGTGCAGCACACCGGTGCGGCCGCGCATCCCGGCCCACCGCTCGGTGGCCGCCTCCGCGGTGTGCGGCTTGCCGTACACGCGTCCGTCGATCTCGAACATGGAGTCGCCGCCGATGACGATCCCGTCGAAGTCCGGCTGCTCCCGGCGCACGCGGGCGACGACGTCGGCGGCCTTGGCGCGCCCGAGGAGGAGGACGAGCTCGGCCGGGCTGAGCGGAGTCCCGCGGCGGGCCTCCTCGTCCGCCGCGACCGCCTCCTCGTCCACGTCCGGCGCGAGGGCGAGCGGCTCGATGCCGCTCTGGCGGAGGAGGGCGAGGCGGGCGGGGGAGGTGGAGGCGAGGCAGACGCGCATGCGACCACGCTAGCCGGGGAGCGACCACGGTGCCGGCGACGCTGCCGCGGGCCGCCGCCCGCGCGGTCGGCGTGGGATCATCGGGAGGTGACTTCCGCGGACTCCGGCGACCTGCTCGACCTCGACGTGACCGGCATCGCCCACGGCGGGGTGAGCGTCGCCCGCCATGACGGGCGTGTGGTCTTCGTCGCCGACGCGATCCCGGGCGAGCGCGTGCGCGCCCGGGTGACGGACGCCTCCAAGCCGGCGTTCTGGCGGGCGGTCGCCGTGGAGGCCCCGGAGCCGTCGTCGGACCGCCGGCCGCATCTGTGGGCGGAGGCGTCGATCGACCGGGATCCGGAGGCGCGCCCGGGCGGCGCGGAGTTCGGTCACATCGTCCCGCGGCGTCAGCGCGCCCTCAAGCGCCAGGTGCTCGCCGAAGCGCTCGATCGCTTCGCGGGCGGCGGGGTCGATGCGCCCGAGGTCGCCGCCGTCTCCGACCACGACGGCGGCTGGCGGACGCGCGTCACGCTGCACGCCGACGCCGACGGCCAGGTCGGGCCCTATGCCGCGCGCAGCCACCGGATCGTCCCCGTCGAGGACCTGCCGCTGGCCCGCCCGTCGATCGCCGCGGCCGCACGGACCCTGCGTGCCCGGGGCGAGGGCCGCGTCGAGCTGGTCGAGGCGTCGGACGGGCAGGTCCGGATCCTCCGGAAGGCCGCCGCCGCCCGAGAAGGGGCCGCGGGGAAGGGCGTGCGCCGTCGTGCCCCGCGCGCTCCGCGTCCTGTCCCCGAGGTGCTCGTCGAACGAGCAGCGGGGCGGGAGTTCCGTGTGGACGCCGACGGCTTCTGGCAGGTGCATCCCGAGGCGGCCGACACGCTGGACGCCGCCGTCGCGGACCTGCTTGCCGACCGGGTGGACCCGGACTCCGCCCACCTCGACCTCTACGGCGGAGTCGGGCTCTTCGCCGCCACCCTCGGGCGTCTCGGCGCGAGGACGATCACGACGGTGGAGTCCAGTCCGCGCGCGACCGCGCACGCCCGCGAGAACCTCGGCGATCTCGGCGTCGAGGCGATCACCGCGCGGGTCGATCGCTTCCTCGCGGACCGTCGCCGGGACGAGGCCGCGGCGCGCGCGCACGCCGGCGGGACCGTGGTCCTGGACCCGCCCCGCTCCGGTGCCGGGCGGGCCGTGGTGGAGGACGTCGTCGCGCTCGCGCCGTCGGCGGTCGTGTACGTGGCGTGCGATCCGGTCGCGTTCGCCCGGGACCTCGGCACCTTCCGCGCGCGCGGCTACGACGTCGAGGACCTCCGCGCGTTCGACCTGTTCCCGAACACCCACCATTTCGAGGTCGTCGCCCGCCTGGTGCCCGTCGTGGGCGCGGTCGCCTCGGTAGGCTGAAGGCATGAGCAGCGTCGCCCTGATCGACGACCACGAGTCGGTTCGTCTCGGGCTCTCGGCCGCCCTCGAAGCGGCCGACTTCGAGGTCCTCTTCACAGGTGCCGGCGTCGGGGAGTACCTCGACGCCCGGCGTCGGATCGGGCTGGTGCCGGCCGACGTGGTCGTGCTGGATCTCACCCTCGGCGACGGCACGACCGTCACCGAGAACGTCACCCGCCTGGTCGCGGACGGCTCCAGCGTCGTCATCCACAGCGTGGCGGACCGGCCCGTCGCCGTCCGGGAGGCGCTCGCCGCCGGTGCCGCCGGGGTGATCAGCAAGTCCTCCCCGCTGGACGACGTCATCGCCGCCGTGCACACCGTGGCGCGCGGCGAGGCGCTGAACAACGTCGAGTGGGCGAGCGCCGTGGACGGCGACCGCGCCTTCGCCGACGCGCAGCTCTCCAGCCGGGAACGGGAGGTGCTGCGGCTGTACGCCACCGGGCTTCCGCTCAAGGTGGTCGCCGAACGGCTCGGCGTGGCGTACTCGACCGCCAAGGAGAACATCACCCGGGTTCGGGTGAAGTACGTCGAGGTCGGCCGCCCGGCGCCGACGAAGGTGGACCTGCTGCGGCGCGCGATGGAGGACGGGATCGTCACGCCGCCGCAGGAGGAAGCCCCGAGTGTCCCCTGAGCGCACGCTCCGCGAGGCGTGGGCGAACATCCCCACGCCCGGCGAGGTCGGCCGCGAGCTGGAGCGGTTCGCCGGCAGGCGGATGGAGCGGATCATCGCCATCGTCGTCGGCGTCGGCGCGCTGGCCCTGGGCACCCAGGCGCTGATCTCCGCGGTCGGCACGCTCACTCGACTCGACGCGCCGCACGTCCTCATGATGGCGCTCGTCTTCGTGCCGTGGGCGATCATGCTCGTGACGTGCGTGGTCGGCCGAGGGGTGCGGATCGCGGCGGGCGTGTTCACGGTCGCCTACGTCCTCGATCTCGTGCTGTGGCCCTTCGTCGCCGTGCGCCAGGCCGCGGACCCCGATCAGCAGCCGTGGATCTTCTTCCTCGTCAACGTCGCCGGGGTCGCGGCGGTCGTCGCCTTCCCGCTCGCGCTCCAACTCCTGTGGGCGTTGGCCGGTCCCTTCCTCTACGGCCTGGTCCGGCTCGCGCAGGGCGACTTCCAGCGGGAGTTCTGGGTCACCACTGCGTTCGACGTCTCGTTCACCCTGATCCTGGGCTGCGTGCTCGTCGCGCTCGGCTGGATGTTCCGCTCGGTCGCCACCGGGGTCGACGATGCCCGCACCAGAGCCGTGGAGTCGTACGCCTCTGCGGCGGGGACGGCTGCGGCGGAGCAGGAACGCGTGGCGGTCGCGGCCCTCATGCACGACAGCGTGCTCGCCGCCCTCATCGCCGCCGAGCGAGCCAGGACGGAGCGCGAGCGCGACCTCGCCGTCGCGATGGCGAGGGAGGCGCTGACCCGCCTGGCCAATGCGGAGGCCGCCAGCCTGCAGGAAGGCAGCGAGGAGCCGGTGGCGATCGAGCGGATCGCGGAGGACCTTGAACGCGCCGTCGCCGAGCTCGACACCACCGCCGTACTGGATCGCTTCGGGCACGGATCCGTGCCGGATCGGGTGGCGCGCGCCGTGGCCCTCGCCGCTCGCCAGGCGATCGGGAACGCGGTGGCCCACGCGGGCGGCCGGGGTCTCACGATCGTGGTGGAGGGACACGGGGACACCGGCCTCACGATCAAGGTCAGCGACACGGGCAACGGTTTCGACCCCGGGCAGGTGAAGGCGGATCGCCTGGGGATCCGCGCCTCGATCCTCGCCCGCATGGCCGCGGTCGGGGGCACGGCGACGATCGAGTCGGACCGGCGTGGAACCACCGTGACGCTGGGGTGGTCCGAGTCATGAGGCTCACCGTCCGCAACGTCGCGACCGCGCTGGCCCTCGGGTTCGCCCTGTACTTCGCGTCCCGCGCGCTGTGGTGGACCACGCCGCCGGCGAACCCGCAGCTGCTCGTCGTGGCGATCGCGGCATTCCTGCTGGTCGTGGTCACCATCGTGATGGTGGGGGCGCGGACGCGCCTGCGCATGCCGCTGTGGGCGGCACTCGTCGCCCTGGCCGCCGGGGTCGGCATCCCGATCGCCGTCAACCTCGCCCTGACGCAGGATGCTCTGCGCGCGCCGTACGCGACGTGGTACATCGGCGGCGTCGGCGTCATCGGGGTCATCTGCGTGGTGCGCCGGCGGAGCCTGTTCGGCTGGCTGGCGCTCGTCGCGCTGGCCGCCTCGACCTCCGCCTGGCTCGGCGTGGGGGACGCGCTGGCCCTGGGACTGGTCGGCTCCGCGGTCTGGATGGTGATCGCGCAGCTGCTCGTGGCGTTCTGGGGGCGCGCCGTCCGGGACACCGACCGTCTGGCGAGCATTCAGCAGGCGGCCTCCGCCTGGCAGGCGACACAGGCGGTGCGGCAGCGCGCCCGGCGTGAACGCGTGCAGTACGCGCTGGCGGTGGCGGGTCCGAGTCTCGCCCGGGTGATCGAGAGCCGCGGCGACCTCTCCGAGGACGAGCGCGTCGAGGCGCGCTTGGCGGAGGGGCGCCTGCGTGACGAGATCCGCGGCGCCAACCTGCTGAACGAGGAGGCGCGTGCCTCGATCGCCGCCGCCCGTCGGCGCGGCGCGACGGTGACGGTGTTCGACGAGGGCGGTCTGGACGGGCTGGACGAGGCTGCGCGGGATCGCATCCGCGCGGAGCTCGCCGCCGTGCTGCGCGACGCCGACTCGGCGCGCCTCATCATCCGTGCGGCGCGTGACGCGGAGGTGGCGGTGACCGTCGTGGGACGCTCGGCCGCCGGTGCGTCGTCCGACGAGGACTCGGTCGAGCTGTGGCGGGAGATCCGTCGGACCGTGGACGGATCACGCGACGAGCGGACGTGAGTCAGAAGGAGGCGAGGGGCGGCGAAGCCGCCCGCCCCTCGCCAGATGCGGAGCGGTTACCCGAAAACCGTCCGCGGAAGGCCGGTGATCGTCCGTCTACCCTGTGGCGGAGGACCGGCCGAACGCGAAGCGTTGCAAGAACAGTCTTCCGGGGCGCAAGAGGAATGTCTGTAGGTATTTTGGGGGACAAAGCCGACGCGCCCTGGCGGAGCAGCCGCGGTGGATGAGAATGGACCCATGAGCGAGCCCGGACCTCGTCGAGGAACGAACCTTCCGCGGATGGGCGACTTCAACCAGTCGGTGGTGCTCGAAGCCGTCCGCCGCTCCGGCGCGGGGCTGAGCCGGAGCGAGATCGCGGAGGTGACCGGACTCTCGGCCCAGGCGGTCACGAACATCGCTCGCCGCCTGCTGGAGGAGGGGCTCGTCCTCGAGGCCGGGCGGACGATCCGCGGGCCGGGCAAGCCCCGCACCCTGCTCAAGCTCAACGCGGCGCGCGAGCTCGCCGTCGGCGTGCATCTGGATCCGTCGGTCACGACCGTGGTCATCCTCGACCTCGCGGGCGACGTCGTCGCGCACGCCCGTGAGCGCACCGCCGTGGGCGCGCCCTCCGCGGTGATCGACGCGATCGTCGACGCGATCGAGCGGCTGATCGGGTCCTCCGGCGTCGACCGCGAACGCATCGTCGGCGTCGGCGTGGCGGCCCCGGGGCCCCTCGACACGGCGGGCACCATCATCGATCCGCCCAAGCTCGACGGCTGGCACCGGGTGGCGCTGCGGGACGAGCTGCGCGCGGCCACGGCGATGCCTCTGCTGCTGGACAAGGACACCACGGCCTCCGCCGTCGCCGAACTGTGGCGCGGGGGCGAGCGCACCGCGTCGTCGTTCCTGTTCGTGTATCTCGGGACGGGGATCGGTGCGGGACTCGTGATGGGGCACGAGGTCGTGCGCGGCGTCTCCGGGAATGCCGGGGAGATCGGGCACATCATGGTCGACCCCGACGGTCCGGTGTGCACGTGCGGCGCGCGCGGCTGCGTCGCGGTCGTCTGCACGCCGCAGGCGATCGTCGAACGGGCGGAGCGAGAGGGGGTGCTCGGGGCGGGGGACGAGACCCCCGACGCGCGCTTCACGAGCCTGTGCGACCGTGCGCGCACGGGGGACGAAGGGGCAGTCCGCGTCCTGGAGACGGCGGCCGGGCACCTGTCGCGGGCGATCTCGGTGCTCACGAACATGCTCGACGTCGACCGGGTCGTGCTCGGCGGCCCGTCCTGGTCCCGGCTGGAGTCCGTGTATCTTCGCGTGCTGCCCGGCCTGCTCGCCGCCCAGAGCGCGACGGCGGCCATGCGGACCCTTCCCGTGACGGGTGCGGTCGCGGGGGAGGACGTCGCCGCCGTCGGCGCGGCGTGCCTGGTTCTCGATGCCGTGCACTCGCCGCACGCGGCCACGCTCTACCTGCCGGCGGGGGACCCGGCGTAGCCGCACGGGCGCGGGAGCGGCTTGCCGGCTTAACTACAATCGATGTAGTATCTCTGCATCCGTGGGGATGGTCACTGGGGGACGGCTCCGCGGGTGCGTCGCGCACGCGAACGGGGTCGGGACGGGGGCTGCCCGGCCCCGAAGCGCGTCGACGCGACCGGATCGGCCCGTTCCGAGGCGCGGCCGACGGCAGGCGCCGGAGCCCTCAGCCGGAGAACCGACCCCAGGGGATGTCCCGCCGCAGCGGCGCGCGCAGTGCGCGCTGGGTTCGCATCCACGCCGACACGGGAGGGTCGACGGTCACGGCCGCCTCCTCTTCGGCGGTGTAGGCCGCCGAGAGCACGGCGATCAGCGCGGCCAGCTCCTCTTCGCTCGCCGCGCCCCGCACCACCTGGATCTCCACCGGCGCGTCCCGGTCCTCCGCCGCGGTCACAGCGGGATGTTCCCGTGCTTCTTCGGCGGCAGCTCCGCGCGCTTGCCGCGGAGCGCCCGCAGGGCCTTGGCGATGGAGACCCGGGTGTTGGCGGGCTCGATGATGCCGTCGATCTCGCCCCGCTCGGCGGCGAGGAAGGGAGACGTCACGTTGTAGGTGTACTCGTTGGCGAGCCGGGTGCGCACGGCGGCGACGTCCTCGCCGGCCTCCTCGGCCTTCTTGATCTCCCCGCGATAGAGGATGTTGACGGCGCCCTGGCCGCCCATGACCGCGATCTCGGCGGTCGGCCAGGCCAGGTTCACGTCCGCGCCCAGCTGCTTGGAGCCCATCACGATGTAGGCGCCGCCATAGGCCTTGCGCAGGATCACGGTGACGAGCGGCACGGTGGCCTCGGCGTAGGCGTAGATGAGCTTCGCGCCGCGGCGGATCACGCCGGTCCACTCCTGGTCGGTGCCGGGGAGGTAGCCGGGGACGTCGACGAGAGTGACGATCGGGATCGAGAACGCGTCGCAGAACCGCACGAAGCGGCTGGCCTTCTCGCCGGCCTCGATGTTCAGGGTGCCCGCCATCTGCGACGGCTGGTTGGCGATGATGCCGACCGAGCGCCCTTCGACGCGGCCGAAGCCGATCACGATGTTCGGGGCGAAGAGCGGCTGCACCTCGAGGAAGTCGCCGTCGTCCACGACGTGCTCGATGACGGTGTGGATGTCGTAGGGCTGGTTCGGCGAGTCCGGGATCAGCGTGTTGAGCGTGCGGTCCGCGTCCGTCGTCTCGAACGCGAACGCGCTCGCGTACGAGGGCAGCTCCGCCATGTTGTTGTCGGGCAGGTAGCTCAGGAGCGTGCGGGCGTAGTCGATCGCGTCGTCCTCGTCCTCGGCGAGGTAGTGCGCGACGCCCGAGCGGGTGTTGTGCGTCAGGGCGCCGCCGAGCTCCTCCATCCCGACGTCCTCGCCGGTGACGGTCTTGATGACGTCCGGGCCCGTGACGAACATCTGGCTGGTCTTGTCGACCATGATGACGAAGTCGGTCAGCGCCGGGCCGTACACGGCGCCGCCGGCGGCCGGACCCATGATGATCGAGATCTGGGGGACCACCCCGGAGGAGCGGGTGTTCAGCCGGAAGATCTCGCCGTACTTGCTCAGCGCGAGCACGCCCTCCTGGATGCGGGCGCCGCCCGAGTCGAGGATCCCGATGATGGGGATGCCGCTGCGGAGGGCGAACTCCATGATCTTGATGATCTTGTCGCCGGACACCTCGCCCAGGGAGCCGCCGAAGGTCGTGAAGTCCTGGGAGTACACCGCGACGGTGCGGCCGTGGATGGTGCCCACGCCGGTGACCACGGAGTCGCCGTACGGGCGGTTGCGGTCCATGCCGAAAGCGGTGGTGCGATGCCGCACGTACTCGTCGAACTCGACGAAGCTGCCGGTGTCGACGAGCAGCTCGATGCGCTCGCGGGCGGTCATCTTGCCCTTGGCGTGCTGCTTCTCCTTCGCCTTCGCCTCGGCGGCGACGACGGCCTCGTCGTAGCGCGCGTGCAGGTCGGCGATCTTGCCGGCGGTGGTGGAGAGGTCAGGCGTATCCGTCACGGGTTCCACCCTAGCGGCGGGGTGTCCGCAGACGTTGGACGCCTCGCACAACGCGACGGCCGATCCGCTGTTCTTTCCGTACTGTCGCCGAGACCCCCTTGCACCGCCGAGACCCCCTCGCAGATACGTAGATACGAGGGGGTTCGGGCGACAGGAGGGGGTCTCGGGGGCGCCTCGGCGGATCGATAGGGTGACGGCATGGACTTCGCCCACACCCGCGCGGCGGCGTCGCGCCTCGACGTGCTCGACGCCACCGGATCCACCAACGCCGATCTGCGCGCACACGCCGCCGACGCCGCGGGGTGGCCGCACCTCTCCGTGCTGCTGACGCAGGACCAGCGCGCGGGCCGAGGACGCCTCGACCGCAGCTGGGTGGCCCCGGCGGGGTCGGCGCTGGCCGTCTCGGTGCTGCTGCGGATCCCGGCCATCCCCGCGGCGGAGCGCGGGTGGATCCCGCTGGCGGCGGGAGCGGCGATGACGGATGCGGTCGCCGCGCAGCTGCCGGGCCGCACGGTGGGGGTCAAGTGGCCCAACGACGTGCTCGTGGGCGCCGCGGGCTCCGGAGACGGCACCCGGCCGCCGCGGAAGATCTGCGGCGTGCTCGCCGAGGCCGTGGGGACGGACACGGTGATCGTCGGCACCGGCGTCAACACCGCCATGACCCCGGAGCAGCTCCCGGTCGACACCGCCACCTCCTTCGCGGTCGAGGGGACGGAGTGCGACGTCGACCTCCTCGTCGCGGGGTACCTGGCGCGACTGGACCGTCATCTCACGGCGTTGGCGGAGCACGGCGCCGACGCGGGCGGCGTGCGCGCCGCGGTGGCGTCCCGCTGCCTGACCCTCGGCCAGGCGGTGCGCGTGGAGCTCCCGGACGGATCGACCCTTCGCGGCGTCGCGACGGGCCTTGCGGGCGACGGGTGCCTGGAGGTGCGCGCGGAGGACGGAACAGGACACCGCGTCGCCGCGGGAGACATCGTCCACCTGCGCACGGTGTGACCGCCGCGTCGCCGGGGAGCGAGGGACACACCGCGCGGCTGCCCGCCTCACCGGGGCAGGGCGACAGAATGGAGCCATGACGCAACCGGTGGGGCTCGGCGGGCGGCCGATGACGCCGCCGCCCGGGGTGCCCACCGAGGAGCGCCTCATCGCGCGGTTCCACGGACATGCCCGTCACCTCTTCTGGTCCGCCCTCGTGCTGATCGTCGTCGCGGGTGCCACGGCGTACCTCCTCGGTAACCTGCCGGCTCCCCTCCAGGACTGGATGCTGCTGGCGGCGGCCGGTCTCGTCGTCGTGCTTCTCGTGGTCGTTCCGTACTTCGTGTGGCTCTCCCGCGGGTACACGATCACGACGCGCCGGGTCATCGCCCGCCGTGGCATCGGCGCGCGGCACAGCCAGGAGATGTCCCACGCCCGCGGGTACACGATCCAGGTCCGCCGCGGAGTGCTCCAGCGGATGGCGGGGGCCGGGACCATCACGCTCTCGAACGGCGTCGACGCTCCGCTGCGGCTCGTCGGCGTGCCCGACGTCGCGCTCGTGCACGAGACGCTGGCCGACCAGGTCGAGGTGGGACAGATCCTCGCGCACCGGGACGCGCAGGCGACCGGTCAGCTCGACGACTGACACGCGCTCCGTCGATCGGCCGGCTCTCGACCACGGGCACTGCGGCGGTGCTCCCCGCCGGAGTGCGCGAGAATGGAGAGGGCGGGCGTCGCGGTCGGCGGCGCCGATGACGAAGGGCCGGTGTGTATGGCGGTGCGCGTAGGTGTGATCGGCGGAGGCCAGCTGGCCCGCATGATGATCGCCCCGGCGGTCGAGCTCGGCCTGGACATCCGCGTCCTCGCCGAGGACGACGGCATGGCGGCGCAGCTGGCGGCCACGCAGGTCGGCGACTACCGGGACGCCGAGACCGTGCGCCGGTTCGCCCGTGAGGTCGACGTGGTCACCTTCGATCACGAGCACGTGCCCCAGGAGGTGCTGCGCCTCCTCCAGGCCGACGGCGTGGAGGTCCATCCCGGCCCGGATGCTCTTCAGTTCGCGCAGGACAAGCTGGCGATGCGCGCCCGGCTCGAGGAGCTCGGCGTGCCTCAGCCGGACTGGGCGCGCGTGGAGGACGAGGCCGCCCTCCAGGCCTTCCTGGACGACCACGGCGGTCGCGCGGTCGTGAAGACTCCGCGCGGCGGGTACGACGGCAAGGGCGTGCGCGTTGTCTCGCGGGCCGAGGAGGCGGCCGACTGGTTCGCCGCCACCGCGGACGGGGATGCGCTGCTGGCCGAGGAGCTGGTGCCGTTCGTGCGCGAGCTCGCGCAGCAGGTGGCCCGGCGTCCGTCCGGAGAGGCGGTCGTGTACCCCGTGGTGGAGACGGTCCAGCGCGACGGCGTGTGCGCCGAGGTGATCGCGCCGGCCCCTGACGCGAGCGAGAAGCTCGTCGAGGTGGCAGCCCGCATCGGCGTGCGCATCGCCGAGGGGCTGGGGGTCACCGGGATGCTCGCCGTCGAGCTGTTCGAGACCGACGACGAGCGGATCCTGGTGAACGAACTGGCGATGCGTCCCCACAACAGCGGCCACTGGAGCCAGGACGGCGCGATCACGGGTCAATTCGAGCAGCACCTTCGCGCGGTCGCCGATCTGCCGCTGGGCGATCCGTCGCCGCGGGCGACGTGGGCCGTGATGGTGAACATCCTCGGCGGGCCCGCGGATGCGGCGATGACGGACCGACTCCCCGCCGCGCTCGCCGCGCATCCGTCCGCCAAGGTGCATACCTATGGCAAGGCTCCGCGCCCCGGTCGCAAGGTCGGCCACGTCAACGTCACGGGCGACGACCTCGACGACGCGGTGTACGAGGCGCGGTCGGCGGCGGCGCGGTTCGCCTGATCGGGCGCACAAGAGGTGATCACCAGCATGACGGTGATCACCAGCATGACGTTGATCGCGCGCCGCATCGGCGATCTCCCAGCACCCGCCCGTACCCTGTTGTGGTGACTGGGACACTGCACTCCGCCGCCGCGCCCCTGGTCGGGGTCGTCATGGGCTCCGACTCGGACTGGCGCGTGATGAGCGACGCCTCGCAGGCGCTCACGGACTTCGGGATCGCCCACGAGGTCGAGGTCGTCTCCGCCCACCGGACGCCCGACAAGCTGGTGCGGTACGGCCGTGAGGCGCGCGAACGCGGGCTGCGGGTCATCATCGCGGGGGCCGGAGGAGCCGCGCACCTGCCGGGCATGCTCGCGTCGGTCACCGCGCTGCCGGTGGTCGGCGTCCCGGTGCCGCTCGCCTACCTGGACGGGATGGACTCCCTGCTCTCGATCGTGCAGATGCCGGCGGGGATCCCCGTCGCCACGGTCTCCATCGGCGGTGCGCGCAACGCCGGTCTGCTCGCCGCGCGGATCCTCGGCGCGTCCGACCCCGCACTGGCGGATCGCGTCGAAGCGTACGCGCGTGAGCTCGAAGGCGTCGTCGAGGAGAAGAACCAGCGGTTGAAGGACTCGCTGTGACCGTGTTGCGCGAACCGCTGGCGCCGGCTCGCGCCGCGCAGCGCACCCGGGTCATCGAGACCAAGCCGATGCGCCGGCCGGACACCTCGTCTCCGGCCGCGATGACCACGCGGGGCTGGTGGCTCGTCCTGTTGAACGTCCTGGTGCCGGGGTCGGCGCAGGTGCTCGCGGGCAACCGTCGGCTGGGCCGCTTCGGTCTGGGCGCCACCCTGGCGCTGTGGACCGGGCTTGTCGTGACGCTGCTGTTCGGGCTGCTCTGGCGGCAGGGGCTGCTGTGGCTCACCGTGGGCGGCGGCTGGATCTCCTGGCTCGTGCTGACCCTCGTGCAGGTCGCCTTGATCGGATACGCCCTGCTGTGGGTCGTGCTCACGTTCGACACGCTGCGACTCGTGCGTCTCGTCCGGGTCAAGCCGTACGCGAGGATCGCGCTGCCGATGGTGGCGGTGCTCGTGCTGGGACTGCTCGGCGGGGGAGCGGCGTACGCCGCCAACATCGTCGGCACGAGCCGCGGCGCGATCACGACGCTGTTCGGCGGGGGAGGGCCGAGCCTTCCCCCGAGCGACGGTTACTACAACATCCTCCTCCTCGGTGCCGACAGCGGCGACGGGCGGGACTCGATGCGCTTCGACAGCATCTCGGTGGTGTCGGTCAATGCGGAATCCGGTGCCGTGACGATCACCGGCATCCCCCGGGACATGCCGAACGTGCCCTTCGCCGAGGGGCCGATGCAGGACCAGTATCCGGACGGCTTCCAGGAGCACGACGATGAGGAGTGCGGCTGGGGCGCCGGGATCAACCAGCTCACCAACGCGGTGGAGCAGTGCAGCGACGGCGCGGCGCTGTATCCGGACGCGGAGGCGCAGGACTCGAGCCCCGCGATCGAAGCGACCAAGGACGCGGCCGAGGGCGTCCTGGGGATCCAGATCCCGTACTACGTCTTCATCGACATGAACCACTTCGCCGCCCTGATCGACGCGCTCGGTGGCGTGGAGGTCACGGTCGCCGAACGGCTGCCCAAGGGCGGCGGGCCCTCCTACGACGGCGAGCCCGCGGAGGACTGGGCGATCGGGTGGATCGAGCCGGGAACCCAGCGCATGGACGGCGACACCGCTCAGTGGTATGCGCGGTCACGGTACACCACGAGTGACTTCGACCGGATGAAGCGGCAGCGTCAGCTGCAGGAGGCGATCCTCGGCCAGTTCTCTCCGCAGAACGTGTTGAGTCGGTTCACCGAGGTCGCACAGGCGGGCACCGACATGGTGCGCACCGACCTGCCCCAGGACAAGCTCCCGGAGTTCTTCGACCTGGTCCTGAAGGCCAAGGAGCAGCCGGTCACCACGATCGAGCTGACGCCGGAGAACGGCGTCGACGAGTGGGAGCCGGACTGGGAGCAGGTGCGGCAGATGGTGCAGAACGCGCTGCACCCGCCCACCGAGGCTCCGGAGGACGGGTCCGCCCCTTCCGAGGGCTGATCAGCGCCGCGTGAGGACGGCTTGGCGTCGCCGGAGCGCGGCGCCGACCGACGGCTGAGCGGCGCCGCAGAGCTGAGCGCCCCCTCGAAGCCGTGCGCCTCGCGACGCCCGCTCCCTCGCCTCTCACCGGCGCCCGCTGCGAGACAGCGAGCGGGCACAGAGGAGGAAGCCTGGGCGGCAGGGGTGTGAGGGGAGGGGAGCCTCCACCGCCCAGGCGGTCTCGGACGGCCTCACCGGGCCGACGACGAGACCCCTCAGGCGCGCTTGCGGCGAACCCCAGCCGCCACCAGCACGCCACCGGCGGCGACGCCCAGGGCGCCTCCGCCGACGATCCACGGCGAGATGTCCCCGCCCGTCACCGCGAGACCGGCGTCCCCAGACGTCGCCTCGGAGCTTCCGGCGCCGACCGACGGATCGTGATCGCAGCTCGACGCCGCGTCCGTTCCGCTCTGCACCGTGATCGTCGCTGTGTACGAGCGCTCCGCGCCCGCGAACGTCACCGCATACGCTCCCTGGCCGTCGGCCGGAGGGATGAACGTCAGCACCAGGCTCCCGTCCTCCATCGCGGTGTTGCCGGAGTACTGCGCGGTCTCGGCCGACGCGCCGGCGATCGTGATCCCGACGACCTCACCGGGCACGAAGTACCCGGCGCCGAACGACACCGTCGAGACGTTGCAGACGTCGATGATCGGTCCGTCGACGGCCACCGAGGGCGGTCCGACGTACGGATCCGCGGCGAACGAGGCGGCGGGCGCAGCGAAGACGAGCGCACCCGCGGCCAGAGTGATGGCAGCAGCCTTCTTGAGCATGTTTCTCCCCCAGTGAGATTCACGCGGAATCGATCGGCATCACTCCCCAGCGATGATCGATCGTCGGGTGCCCCGTACGCCCCCATAGCGCGCGGACCACCCGGTATCCCCAGTTGTTGCTCAGAACACTACCCCATCAGAGGGCGATCCGTCACCGATCGCACACGATGGGTTTCACCGATGTGTCGATCGGACCCGCCATCGGCGTGTGGCGGACATCGGTGAGCCGCCGGCCGGCGCCCTCCCCGGTGAAGTCCACCGTGATGGTGGTCGACTCTCCCGGAGCCAGGCGCACGGAGTGCTGGATCACGGGTCGTCGTTCGAGGGTCGCCGTCTGCACGGAGCCCTTCTCGCCGTCGCGGTCGTAGCGGGCCGGGAGCGCGCCCTGCGGGCCGTAGACGGCCACGAGGGTCTCCGTGGAGCCCGGCGGGACGCCGAAGGCTCCTCCCGCCGTGACGTACGGCGGGAGGGTCTCGGCGGCGTCCGCGGGGGCCGCGTTGGTCCAGGTCGTGCTCACCCTCGTCGTGGGCCGGCCGTCGCAGACGCCATACGAGACCGCGACCTGGGCCTTCGCGTAGAAGTCCATCTTCGCGCCAGTCATGTCGTTGAGGAGGACGCCCACGGTGGCGGTGTCGGTGCCGTCGGCCGGGACACCGCCACCGAGCGTCGAAGCCGCGAGGATGTCCTCCTCCTCGGGGTGCGCGCTCCAGATCCGGATGCGGTGCTCGTCCGCCGCGTCGGCCAGGGCGCTGATCAGCGCACGCGGGGGCGCGCCGAGGGCCGCCGAGAACAGCGAGCCCGCGACCTGGGCGAAGACCTGGTCCTGCGCGGCGGGGTCAGGGACGCTCTGATAGATCCCGGACAGCAGCAGCTCGCGGGCCGACTCGGCGTCCAGCGTCACCGGCCCGGCCTGGACCGGTCCGGTCGCCTCGAGCAGGTGGGCGGCGACCACCGCGTCCACCGCGAGCACGCCGTCCACGGGGCCGCCGAAGCGTTGCGTCCACATCTCGGCGATCACCGGACCGGCCTCGCGGAAGTCCGGGATGCTCGTGGCGTTCTGGATGAAGCGGCCTGGCCGGTCCTCGAACAGGGCGACCACGGGCTCCGACAGGGGCAGTGAGGACGCCAGCGCGCGGAAGTCCGCCGCGGACGCCTGCCCGACGAGCCCGATCCGCCCGCCCTCCGCGCGGACGACGGCCAGGGCGCCGACGATCCCGCCGGACGAGCGCAGCTCGGCGTTGTTCTGCATCGCCACCACGTACGTGCGCGGTCCGGACCCGCCGAGCATCGAGGGCAGCAGCTGCGCGGCGCCGTGCAGCGCGCCGACGACGGTCGTCGCGTCGTCCATCGTGCCGCGCAGCTCGCGGACGGCGTCGGCGAGCGCCGGAAGCGTCGCCTCGGCGTCGATGCGGGCGGCGCGGGCGGAGGCGTCCGCGAGCGCGGCCGAGGCCTGGCCCAGCGGCGCCTCGACCTGGGTGAACGGCGCGAGGTCGATCGCGCCTCCCGACAGGCCCAGCGCGCTGAGATCCACGTCGCCGAGGACCGAGACGACAGGCCCGAGCGCGTCCTCGGACACGTCGTCGGCGATCTCGGAGACCTCGCGCACGGCGGTGAGGTTCGGTCCGAGCCAGGGGACGACCTCGAAGGCGCGCCACACCGGGTCCGAGGTGAGACCGCGCGCGGATGCCGCGTGGTCGGCGATGCGGTGGGAGAGCGTGTCCGCGCGGTCCAGCTCGCCCTTCGCGATCGCGGCCTTCAGCGCGGAGGCGTTGGCGGCCACCTGCGACAGGTCGTTCGCGGCGCCGAGGCCGCGCACGACCAGCCACCCGATCGCGAGGAGCAGCGCGACGGCCAGGACGCCGACCGTCGTGCCGATCCATCGCCGTCGAACCGGAAGCCGCCCATCGCTCATGGGAAGCATTCAAGCATGAGCGGATGAGGGACCGTACGGCCTCGGCCCGGGACGTGCCTCGGCGGATTCCGAGGGCCGCCGCAGTAGGCTCGCGCTATGGCTCAGCTTCGTGTCGTCCTGGATCAGCTCGGCGCCGACGGGGCCGCCGACCTGTCCGAGGCCTCGACCGCGCTCGTGGCGGGCCTGATCGAGACCGCACCCCGGGGCTGTACCGTCGAGGCGATCGTGCCGGCGGGCGTGGAAGGGGTCCCGGAGGGCGTCGCTTCGGTGCGGCGACTGCCGCTCGCCCGCCGGGAGCTGACGGCCGCATGGCAGATGGGGCTTGCCCCGCGCGTAGGCGGCGGGATGATCCACGCGGTGACGCTGCTCGCGCCCCTCGTCCGTCATGATCGCCTCAACGATCACGATCAGACCGTGCCGACGCTGTGGGATCTGCGCCCCTGGGACGCGCCGGAGACGCTGCCGCGGGCGGTCGTCCTCTCGCAGCGCGCGCTGCTGCGCCGTGCGGTGCGCCACGCGGACGCCGTCGTCGTGCCCACGCACGCGGTGGCGGCGCGGCTGGCGGAGATCGCGGC
>NZ_BCRA01000101.1 GCF_001552355.1 Microbacterium resistens NBRC 103078 | reverse complement strand
CTTCTCGGCGCACGGCACGCACCGCTCCGCGAACGGCCGGATCGCGAGGCGTGCGGGCGGGATCGGGCGTCCGCAGTCGACGCACACGCCGTAGACGCCCGCCGCCGTGCGGGCCAGCGCGTCGTCGACCTGGCGGAGCTCCGCGCGCGCCGCATCGGCGAGGCCGGAGAGGCGTGACCACTCGGCGGACAGCGTGACGCCGTCGGGATCGTGCTCGTCGTCGTCGTTCGCGCTCTCCCGGTCGTGCATGAGCGCCGCCAGCGCGGCCTCGGCCGCCGCCACGCGGCCCGCGGCCTCCGCGCGGATCCCCTCCAGGGTGAGCCGTGCGCGGTCGGGGTCGTGACTCTCCATCCGTCCAGCATCCTCCCCGGCGCCGACACCGGCGCCGACGAGAGGCGATCAGCCGCCCCTATTCGAGCCACTCGGTGACGAAGCGGTCGTTCGCGTGCACGTGGGTGGCCTCGTAGGTCCCGCCGTCGAGCACCTCGAAGCGATGCGCGACGAGGGCCGGGACGACCAGGATCTGGCCCCCGACGCCGACGACGCGCTCGTCGCCCACGGTGAACAGCGCCCGGCCGCGATGGATGACGAAGGTCTCGGCATAGGGATGGCGGTGCAGCCACGGCCCCGTGCCGGGCGTGGTGACGTACTCCCGGATGATGCTCACGGGCGACCCGATCACGAACCCCTCGAGGTTCGCGTCACGGGCGACGTCGATCGGCTGGATGGTCATGGCGCCTCCGTCATGGTGTCCGTGCCCACGCTACGCGCCGACGCCCCCGCGGCACAGGTCCCCCTGACATTCGCTTGCCATTTCCACATCTTCATGTGTTAATAGGGGCAGCATCGGGCGGCAAAGCTCTGGGATCGCCCGTTCATTCAGCAAATCCGATGTGCAAATACGAATCTGTGACGTCAAGGGAGACGGCATGCATCCTCATCGACCACGCCTCATCGCGGCGGGCGCGTTCCTCGTCGCCCTCGCCATGGCGGGAGCCGCTGCGCCGGCGCTCGCCCTCACCCCTCGCACCGCGGAGGCGGCGGCTCCCGGCGATCCGGTGACCGACCTCGGCGAGCAGGTGCAGAAGTCCCAGGTGCTCGCCTCGCTGACGACCACGGCGCCGGACGGGACGCCGATCGGCGTCTACGTCGTGTCGGGGAATCCGAACGTGACCGCGGAGGTCTCGGTGATCGACCTCCGTTCCGGCCAGCCCCTGCTGCAGACCCGGATCGACGAGGGCGCGAGCAGCCAGCGCGCGATCGCGCAGTCCCCGGTCGACGGCGCGGTCTACATCGGGACCTCGGACGTCGGCCACCTCTACCGTTACCGACCGGGCGCCGATGCCGTCGAGCATCTGACGGCGCTGCCGTCGGGCGAGCTCGCGTGGGGAATGGACGTCGGGCAGGACGGCACCGTGTGGGTCGGCGCGTACCCCTCCGGGAAGCTCTACTCGTTCGACCCGGTCACGAACGCGCTCGCGGATCACGGACAGGCTCTGCCGGGCGAGCAGTACGTGGACTCCATCGCCGCCGTCGGGGACACGGTCTACATCGGCACGCAGCCGAACGGGCGGCTGGCGGCGTTCGACCGCGTCAGCGGTGCGTACACGGAGATCGCCATGCCGGACGGTCACCACGAGACCGCCATCAGCGCGCTGGACGTCCGCCGGGATCTGATGTTCGTCAGCACCGGCACCACCATCCACGTGCGCGACCTCGCCCGCGGCGAGTGGGTGGACGCCATCACCGGCGCGGACAACCGCGTGTCGCCGGTCGACCCGCACGACCCCGATCTCGTCTACGCCCGGATCAACGGACAGATCCACAGCTACGACCTCGTCACCGGTGCGATCACGCCGATCAACGCCCGCCCCAACGCGACACCCGAGTCCTGGGCCTGGTTGCCCATCACCTCCGCGGATCCGCTCCTGGTGATGACCTATTGGAACGGGGGCCGGACGTACGGCTTCAGCGTCACGGGAGGAAAGGGCTACTACCTCTCGCCTCCGCTGCTCGGAGCGGCCGCCCCGCTGATCAGCCTCGGCCACGACGACCGCGGCGGCGTCTACTCCGGGGCCTTCCTCAGCCCTCCGGGGATGGGGCGCTACGACTCGACGACCGGCCAGACCACGCTGCTCGCGGGGACGAGTCAGGTCGAGGGGTACGGGACGTTCAACGGCAAGGTGGTCTTCGGCCGCTACCCGCAGGGATCCCTGTACGTCTACGATCCGAGCCGCTCCTGGGCGTACGGGACCAACCCGGCGGCGCCGCTCGAGCTCGGCGAGGGACAGAGCCGCCCGCAGGGCTTCGTCCAGCTGGACGAGGACACCGTCGTCGTCGCCTCCGTCCCGAAGCCGGGCGAGCACGGGGGAGCGCTGACCCTCTGGCGGCCCGAGGACGCGACCTTCACGGTTCATCGAGGCGTCGTCCCCGACCAGACGCCGTCGTCGATCGCCCTGCACGACGGGATCGTGTACGGAGGCACCTCGATCCACGGCGGCTACGGCATCGACCCGGTGGCCGCAGAACCGGTGCTGTTCGCCTGGGACCCGGCGACGGCGACGACGCGATGGAGCATCCCCGTACCCGACGCGACCTATGTCGCCGGCGTGGCCGTCGCCGAGGACGGGATGATCTGGGCGACCGTCGACGGGCGCCGGATCATCGAGGTCGACCCGGAGACGCGGACGGTGACGCGGACGATCCCGATCGACGACGAGGCGGCGATCGACCGCTTCGGCGACAACGACCGGATCCTCTTCGACCACGGCCGCCTCTTCGCGTCGCTGGCCAATCGCCTGCTCGTCCTCGACCCGGTCACGGAGGAGACCACGGTCCTGCTGGGCACGGGCAGCGGGCGGGACGACGGCGTCGACGAGGTGCTGGAGCTCACACAGGACACCGCGGGCGACCTCTACGTGATCGCCGAGCACACCCGGCTCGTCTCCTACGACCTGCCCGACGACGTCGTCGCCCCCGAGCCCGCTGTCGTGGCGGGAGAGCAGTCGCCGGACGGCGCGGTCGTCCTCGTCTCGGCCGCCGACGCCGTCGACCCCGATCCGGTGGTCCAGTTCCGCATCGACGGAGGCGAGTGGCGGACGAGCGCCTCGCCCGCGCGCGTCGTCGTCCCCTACGGCGCGACCCTGGAGTACCGGGCGAAGGACTCCGCCTGGAACGCCTCCGCCACCGGAGCGTACGCGGCGCCGGCGTCGGCGCAGCACCCGCCGACGATCTCGGTGGACCGCAGCCAGGCGCGCCGCGGCTCCGTCGTGGAGGTGACGGGCGCCGGATTCACGCCCGGGGACACCGTGTCCCTGCAACTGCGTCGCGGGGACCTCGCCCCCGGTGAGGCCACGGTCTCCGAGGACGGCAGCCTCCGGGCGTCCGTGCGGGTGCCCGAGGACGTGCGGCCGGGACGTGCCGACGTCGTCGCGGTCACCCCGGCCGGCTCGTCGCCCGCGGTGAAACTGGTGGTCGTCCCGTGAGGGCCTCGGCGGGGGCGGCGACGCGTCGCCCCCGCCGCGAGGGAGGAGAGGACTCGATGACGATCCCCGCGGTGGCGCTGCGTCTCGCGCTCTGCGCCGGCCTGGCGCTGACCATGCTGCTGTCCCCCGTCGCGGGCCGGCCCGCGACCGCCGCCGACGCCGTGGCGTTCGCGGCGGCAGGGGTCCCCGTCGGTGCCCCGACCACGAACCCCGGGGGGAAGTCTCGGTTCGTCGTCTCCGTCGGGAACCTCGGATCCGGCGGCGTGCCCGTGAGCGACGTCCGGGTGCGCTTGGGCAGCTACTCGTTCACCGGGTCGCAGGGGGCGGTCACCGCGAGCCTCTACTCCTGGAGCCAGGCTGACCCGGCGCCGCGCGCGGGGACGGGGACCATCTCGGCGGGCTGTACCGACGTGCCCACGTGCGAGGTGCGCACGGCACCGGGGTTCACCGGGGCGCCGACGGAGTCGTGGACCGGCACGTTCGTGAACCACGGGGACTGGATCCGGATCGACTGGTCGCACGGGGAGTGGGAGGAATGGACCGTCGCGACGACGTCGGACGGCGCGCTCGCCCGGCTCACGTGGCGGGACTCCAGCTCCTCGACCCAGGGCGTGGCGTACGGAAGCAACGCCACGTTCCAGAGCAGGCGGGCGATGCAGACGATCGCGTCATCCGGACGGAGTCTGCCCTACCGCGGAACGACCTGGAACGACGGCGGGCTCCGCTCCTTCAACCAGGTCTTCGACACCTCGCTGTACGACGTCTGCAGCACGGCGACCTGGTGCCTGACGCATCGCCAGGTCTCGTCGACCGCGTGCGCGTGCGCCTCGTCGCCGTCTACGGCGATCAACTACTTCGTGACGCGCGTCGGCACGACCGATCGCCGCGACACCTGGGAACACTGGTGTCAGTGCCTCGCCGACGGGCGGGGCGAGACCTGCTACTCGGGGAACTCGCATACGAAGCCCCTGCTGCAGATCATCGATGACGACAATGCGTGGCGCGGGTGGGTCGGAGTCGAGGTCTTCTCCGACCAGACCGGCGGCAACCTCGCTCACGGCTACTACTCGACGTTCTCCATCGCGCCTTCGTTCTGAGCTCTGACGCGGGCGACGGCCCCGGTCGAGTGCGTCAGCCGAAGAGGACCGCGAGGGTGGTGGCGCCGCCGCCGACGAGGATGAGGGACACGATCGTCACCCAGGCGACGACCCGGATCCGGCGGTTGCGGCGCTCGCCGAAGCCGCCGTACTCCTCGTCGATGTCGCTCACCGGGCTCCCGTCCTCGTCCTTCGCCGTGCGTCCCCCGGGCTCGACGGTCGCGCCGTCCGTCCCGGGATCCGCTAGCGCGAGCGTACGTGATCCCCGCTCCCGATGCACATCCCCCGCCCCCGTCGAGTGGTCAGTTTTTGTGGGTTCAGGGGCGCTCAACCCACAAAAACTGACCACTCGACGAAAGGAGCGCGGGGTGAGGGAGGGGGTCAGCGCCAGGTGACGTTCCAGGGCTCCTTGACCGTGCGGACGAACGAATAGGTCACGAGGTCGGGGTGGTGCACCTCGTGCGCGTGATAGATCCGCTTGCCGCTGAGGGTCACCCCCACGATCTGCCACATCTTCGCCACACCGCCGACGGGCTGCTCCAGCAGCGGGGCCTGCTCCTCCGAGAGCGCGGTGACGCCGGCGGTCACGACCTCCCAGGCGATCGCCTCGGACCACAGGTCGTTGGCGATCTCGAACACCGAGCGGGTCGGATCGATGAACGGCCGCTCCGTGCCGGCGGGGAACGGGACCGTGTACGTGCCGATCATCGCGGGTCGCTCGTCCGCGAACCAGCGCAGCACGATCCGCGCGGTGACCGGCTCGACGTCCGGGGTCAGCAGAGGCGCGATGTCCTCGGGCATGGGCTCGAACGACGCGGAGATGACCTCGACGGACGGCGTGTATCCCATCCGTGCGAGTACGTCTCCGTACTCGACGCGTGCGTCGAAGCGGGCGCTGAGCCGCAGGGCGAGCGGATCGACCATCGTCGACGCCCCCTGACGGCGGATCACGATCCCCTGGCTCTCCAGCTGGGTCAGCGCGTGCCGGATCTGCTGCCGGGTGCACCCCAGCAGCTCCGCGAGCCGGTGCTCGCCCGGCAGGGGCGCATCCGCCTCGGCGGACTCCCGCACGTGCCGGAGCACGCCGCTGAGGATGCGCTCGTCGTCGTTGAGGGGAGCGCGCGGCTTCCGCTCGCTCCAGGAACCGATCGCGCCTTTGGTCATGCCGTCCTTCCCCGCTCGGACAGCCTAGATGGCGGTGTTCGTCACAACAAGTCAACAAGTTCCGGCAAATCAAGCAGAACCTCTCAACAAGTGTCGCGGAATCTGCTAGCGTCGGGCCACCCGCACAGAGGAGTGAGCAGTGCCATCGACTCAGGAGTCCATCCGCGGCGTCCCGCTCTGGGACGGCGTCGCCTTCCGCGGAGCCAGCCGCATCGAGTGGTCGGGCGACCGCATCGAGACGGTCGCGGACGACGAGCCCGCGCACGACGACCTGTGCGTCATCCCGGGACTCATCGACACGCACGTGCACCTGGGCGCCTACTCCGGGACCGGTCACGCGGACTGGTCGTCCTGGCCCCTCATCACGCCGTGGGAGGAGCAGGTCTTCCACATCGCCCACAATGCGCAGAAGGCGGCGCGCGGCGGCGTCACCACGCTGCGGGACCTGTCCGGGGACGAGCGGCAGCTCGCGGTGAAGCGGGCGTTCGACGAGGGGATCCAGCCGGGTCCGCGGATCCTCGTCCACGGAGCCGTGGGCATGACGGCCGGCCACGGCGACCTCTTCATCCCTCCCCACTACCCGCACCGCGGCCGGGTCGCCGACAGCCCGGACGAGTGCCGCAAGCTCGTCCGCGAGTACGCCCGCCTCGGCGCGGACGGCATCAAGATCTTCACGAGCGGCGGCGTGCTCTCGATGGGCGACAAGGTGGGCTGGCGCAACCAGACCCTCGACGAGATCCGGACGACGATCGACGAGGCGCACGCCCTGGGGATGCCGGTCGCGGCGCACAGCCACTCCGCCGAGGGCAACGAGATCGCCCTCGCCGTCGGCGCGGACTCGATCGAGCACGGCACGGGGCTGGAGCGGGACCAGTGGGACCGTCTCATCGAGCGGAACGTCTCCATCGCCCCCACCCTGCTCATCAACGACGCCATCGCCGACGGCCGCGTGAACGTGGGCGAGGAGGCGCAGGCGAAGGCCAAGGACGTCGTCGCCTACCGCGACTCGCTGTTCGGCGACGCGGGACGCGCGGGGATCCGCTTCGTCCTCGGCACGGATGCGAACGGCGTGTTCGTGCAGTTCGGCGACCAGATGGAGGAGGTGCGACTGATGGCGCGGATGTTCGGCTGGACGGCCGAACGCGCCCTCGTCTCCGCGACCTCCGACGCCGCCGACGTGGTCCGCATGGGGGACCGGATCGGCTCGCTCGCCCCCGGCCGCGCGGCCGACCTCGTCGTGCTCCGCGGCCGGCCGTGGGAGGACATCGAGGACCTCCGCGTCGAGAACATCGTCGCCGTCGTGTCACGGGGCCGCCTCGTGCACGGCGCCCTTCCGACCAGCGTCCAGACCGGCGCGGCCTGAGCCCCGCCCGACTCCGAGAGGGACAAACGTGAACACTTCAGGAAGACTCACCGCCTCGCGCTGGGCCGCGGCCCTCGGGGCCACCGTCGTCGGCGCCGGACTCCTCGCGGGGTGCGCCGCCGGCGGAGGCGGGGGAGGCGGCTCGGCCTCGGACGAGCTGTACATCGCCGTGCAGGACGATCCGGTCTGCCTGGATCCGCAGCAGGTGACGCTCACGACCGCGCTCAACATCGGCCGGCAGCTCGTCGACTCGCTCGTGGACCAGGACCCCGAGACCGGCGAGATCGTGCCGTGGCTGGCCGAGTCCTACGAGGCGGACGACACGCTCACCGCGTTCACGTTCACCCTCCGCGACGACGTCACCTTCAGCGACGGCTCCGCGCTCACCCCGGAGACGGTCAAGGCGAACTTCGACGCCCTCGCCGCGCTCGGCACCACCGCGGCGCTCGCCTCCCAGTACCTGGCCGGCTACCAGGGCACCGAGATCGTCGACGACGCCACCGTGCGCGTCACGTTCGCCGAGCCGAACGCGCAGTTCCTGCAGGGCGCGAGCACGATCACCCTCGGCCTGCTCTCGGACGCGTCGGCCGCGCTCAGCGCCGAGGAGCGCTGTCAGTCGCCCGTGGGATCCGGTCCGTTCGTGCTCGACACCTACACGTCGAACGACTCCGTGGTGCTCACGGCGCGGGAGGGCTACGGCTGGGCCTCGGAGCTGCGCGAGCACGAGGGCGACGCCGCGGTCAAGACCGTCACGTTCGCCGTCACGCCGGAGCCCGGCGTGCGCACCGGCGGCCTCCAGACCGGCGAGTTCGACATGATCCTCGACCTCCCCGCCGCCGACGAGGCGCGCTTCGGCACCGAGGAGTTCCAGATCTTCGCGCGGGCCAATCCGGGCGTCCCCCACTCCCTGGTCCCCAACACCGAGCGCCCCGTCGTGTCCGACCCGGCCGTCCGCCGGGCGATGATCCTGGCGACCGACCGCGCGGAGATCTCCGAGCTCACCGGATCCGGCCACGTCGACCCGGCCACCGGCGTGCTCAGCAGCGCGACGCCGTCGTTCCTCGACCAGGCCGACGCGCTGAAGACGGACCTCGACGCGGCGAAGAAGCTCCTCGACGACGCCGGCTGGAAGGCCGGAGCCGACGGGGTCCGGGAGAAGGACGGCACGCCCCTGCGCATGACCGTCACCGCGTTCTACGGCCAGGACGTGCTGGAGGCCGCACAGGCCCAGCTCGCCAAGGCCGGGATCGATCTGCAGATCGCCATGGTCACCTCCGGCGACTTCTTCGGCGCGGTCTCGTCGCGGGACTACGACTTCCTCGGCGCGGGCCTGACCCGTACCGATCCGGACGTGCTGCGCGTCATGTTCTCCGCGGAGTCCGCCGCCCGCTGGGCCGTCGTCGCCGACCCGGAGCTCGACGCCGAGCTCGCGACGCAGGCCGAGACCTCCGACCCTGCGGCCCGCGCGGACCTGCTCGGGCAGGCGCAGACGCGGATCCTCGACCAGGCGTACCTCGTGCCGCTGCTGCAGGTCGCGCAGGTGCACGCGGCGCAGAAGGGCGTCACCGGCGTCGCTTTCGACTCCTCCTCGCGGATCGTCCTGTACGACGCGACGGTCGAGCGCTGACCGCCCCGGGCAGGAGGGAAGGACGATGACAGGGACGATCCCACCCGGCCGTGGCCGGCGCATCATGGGCTACATCCTCCCCAGGGTGGCTCAGTTCGTCTTCGTCGTGCTGGCGACGTACACGGTCGTGTTCCTCCTCATCACCTTCCTGCCCGGGGACCCCGTGCTCGCCGCGCTGGCGAGCAAGAGCGGCGGCGACACGGTCGTCGACCCGGAGACCCTGGAGCGGCTGCGCGAGCGCTACGGCCTCGCCGGGACGCCGTGGGAGCAGTACTGGCACCGACTCGGGATGCTCCTCCAGGGCGACCTGGGGATCTCGCTCGCGACCGGGCAGCCGGTCGCGACGATGATCGCCCGGACCCTGCCGCATTCGGTGGAGATCGCGGTCCTGGCGCTGGTCATCGCGATCGTGCTCGCCGTGCTCGTCACGTTCCTCGCCTTCCTCGCCCCGACGCGGTGGCTGCGCAACGTCCTGCTGCAGATCCCGCCGTTCGGCGTCGCGATCCCCGCCTTCCTGACCGGGCTCCTGCTCATCAGCGTGTTCTCGTTCGGCCTGGGATGGCTCCCCTCCTCCGGCACCCGGCAGGCGGGCAGCGCGATCCTGCCGGCCATCACGCTCGCTCTGCCCGTGGGCGCGATCCTGTTCCAGGTGTTCTCCGCGGCCGTCATCGAGGCGCAGGCGGGACAGCACGTGTTCACCGCGGTCGCGAAGGGCGTCCCGCCGCGCCGGATCTTCACGGCCCATCTGCTGCGCAATGCGCTGCTCCCGTCGATCACCATGCTCGGGCTCACGATCGGGTATCTCGCGGCGGGGACGGCGGTCGTGGAGACGGTGTTCTCCCGTGACGGGATCGGCCGGATGACCGTGAACGCGGTGCTGGCCAGGGACATCACGGTGATCCAGGGGATCGTGCTGCTCATCGCCGCGGTCTACGCGACGGTGAACCTGGTCGTCGACCTGGCGTACGGGGTGATCGACCCGCGGACGCGGCGTTCCGGCCGAGGGCGCGGCGCCGCCAGACCGGCCGCCCCCGCGGAGGCGGCGGCATGAGGCTCCTCCGCCAGCCCGGCTTCCTGCTGAGCGTTCTCGTCCTGCTCGTCGTGGCGGTCGCGATCGCCGCGCCCTCGCTGCTCGCGACGCACGACCCGTACCTGTCCGTGCCCAAGGAGCGGCTGCTGCCGCCGAGCGCCGAGCACCTCTTCGGCACCGACAACCTCGGCCGCGACCTCTACTCGCGCGTGGTGCACGGCGCGGCGCTGTCGATCGTGTCCGCGGCGCTCGCGGTCGCCGTGGGCGTGGTGGTCGGGGGACTCGTCGGACTCGCCTCCGGCTTCCTCGGCGGCGTCGTCGACTTCGCGGTCATGCGGGTCGTGGACGTCCTCGTCGCGATCCCGGGGATCCTCCTGGCCCTCATCGTCGTGGCGACCCTCGGCTTCGGCCCGGTCTCGATCGGGCTCGGCGTCGGGCTGGGAGCCGCCGGCAGCTTCGCGCGCGTGATGCGCGCCCAGGTGCTCCGCGTCCGCAACGAGGAGTACGTCGAAGCCGCGAGGACCCTCGGCGCCCGGCTTCCCGCCGTCGTGTTCCAGCACGTGCTGCCCAACGCCGCCCGTCCCGTGATCGCCGTCGCCGCGCTGGAGCTCGGCACCGCGATCCTGGGCGTCTCGGCGCTCACCTTCCTGGGCTTCGGCGCGCCGCCGCCCGCGCCGGAGTGGGGCGCCCTGTCCTCGACCGGTCGCGACTTCATCGCCACCCAGCCCTGGCTGAGCATCATCCCGGGTCTGGTGATCCTCGCGGTGGTGCTGGCCGTGAACCGGATCGCACGAGCAATCGGAGACGAACGATGAGCGCACCGCTGCTGAGCGTCGAGGACCTCCGCGTCGAGTACCGCACGCGGGGCCGCTGGGCCGAGGTCGTGCACGGCGTCTCCTTCACGGTCGAGGCGGGGAAGGTCGTCGCCCTCGTCGGCGAGTCCGGCTCCGGGAAGTCCACCGTCTCGCAGGCGCTCATCCGCCGCCTGCCGGACAACGGGCGGATCACCGGCGGCGCCGTCCGCTTCGCCGGGCACGACCTCGTCCGCCTCCCCGAGCGCGCCCTGCGGAGGATGCGGGGCGCGCAGATCGGATTCGTCCCGCAGGATCCCGGCTCCTCGCTCAACCCGCTGATGCGGGTGGGCGAGCAGATCGCCGAGTCGCTGCGGATCCACCGGCGGATGCCCCGCGCCGCGGCGGCCGCACGGGCGGTGGAGATCCTCGACGAGGTGGGGATCCCCGACCCGGCGCTGCGGGCGACGCAGTATCCGCACGAGCTGTCCGGGGGGCTCCGGCAGCGGGCCCTCATCGGGATCGCCTGGGCGTGCGGGCCGCAGCTCGTGATCGCCGACGAGCCGACCAGCGCGCTGGACGTGACCGTCCAGCGTCACGTCCTGGACCAGCTCGACGCGCTCGTGCAGGAGCACGGGACAGCGGTGGTGCTGATCACGCACGACCTGGCCGTCGCCGCCGACCGCGCCGACGAGATCATCGTCATGTACCGCGGCGAGATCGTGGAGCGCGGCGCGACTGCCGACGTGCTGGGCGCCCCGACGCACGAGTACACGCGCGCGCTCGTCGCCGCGGCGCCGGGGCTGCGGGAGGGCCGGCTGACCCCGCGCACGGGCGGCCGCGCGGACGAGGCGCTCTTCGCGTCGTTCCGCGATCGCATGCCCACGGCGGACCCCGCGGGCGATCCCGACGCGTCGGCGGGGAACGCGACCGCCGGGATCCTCGAGGTGCGCGGCCTGCACAAGATCTACGGCGTCCGCGGCGGGTCCTTCCTCGCCGCCGACGACGTCTCCTTCGTCGTCCCCCGGGGGCGGACCCTGTCGATCGTCGGCGAATCCGGATCGGGCAAGACCACCAGCGCCCGGATCGCGGCGCGGCTCGTCGTGCCTGATGCCGGGACGATCCTGCTGGACGGCGAGGACATCACGGGCATCCGCGGGGAGGCCCTGCGGCAGCTCCGGCGCCGGATGCAGGTCGTGTACCAGAACCCGTTCGGGTCCCTGGATCCGCGCATGTCGGTGGAGCGGATCGTCGCCGAGCCGCTGCGGGCGTTCCGGGTCGGCGATCGCGGCTCGCAGCGGGCCCTCGTCCGCGAGCTGCTGGAGCGCGTGCGGCTGGATCCCGCGCTCGCCGCGCGTCGTCCGGCGGAGTTGTCCGGCGGTCAGCGGCAGCGCGTGGCGATCGCGCGGGCGCTCGCGATCGGCCCGGAGCTGATGATCCTCGACGAGCCGGTCTCGGCGCTCGACGTCTCGGTGCAGGAGCAGATCCTGCAGCTGCTCGTGGACCTGCAGGCCGAGTTCGGCCTCAGCTATCTGTTCATCTCGCACGACCTCGGGGTGGTCCGGCAGATCTCCGACGAGATCGTCGTGATGCAGAAGGGCCGGGTCGTCGAGTCCGGCGAGGCGGCGCAGGTGCTCGGTGCCCCCGCCCACGACTACACCCGCGAGCTCATCGCCGCGATCCCCGGCTCCCACGCCCCCGCCTAGCCTCGATCCGCCGCGCCTCGCCCCCGGTCCGTCGGTCGAGTGGTCAGTTTCTGTGGGTTCAGCGGCGCTCAACCCACAAAAGCTGACCACTCGACAACGGACGCCGCGACAACGGACGCCGCGACAACGGACGCCGCGACAACGGACGCCGCGACAACGGACGCCGCGGCGCGGACGCTGCGGCGAAGGGGGCGGGTCAGGCCGGGGCGGACTCCGAGACGGTGGGGCCGAAGGCGGCGGGGAGCGTGGACTGGGAGACCCGGCGCAGCTCCTCGGAGGAGACGGTGAACACGTCCTGCACCTCGAGCGTCGGCTCCGTGTCGGTCACGCCGATGCGGAGCACCGGGTAGCCGCGCCCCTCGCAGAGCCCGCGGAACTTCACGTCGTCCTCGCGCGGCACGGTCACGATCACGCGGCCGGTCGATTCGGAGAACAGCGCGGTCGCGGCGTCCACCCCGTCGCGCTCCATGAGCTCGGTCAGCCAGACGCGGGCGCCGACCCCGAAGCGCATGACGCCCTCGGCCAGCGCCTGGGCGAGGCCGCCCTCGGACAGATCGTGTGCGCTGGACACCAGCCACTCGTCGCGCGCGGCGGACAGCAGACCCGCGAGGCGCTTCTCGGCGGCGAGGTCGACCTTCGGCGGCGTGCCGCCGAGGTGGTCGTGCACGGTCTCCGCCCAGGCGGAGCCGGACAGCTCGGTCGAGGTGGTGCCGAGCAGGTAGATGTTCTGGCCCGCGTCCTGCCAGCCCGAGGGGATCCGGCGGGAGACGTCGTCGATGATGCCGAGCACGCCGACCAGCGGAGTCGGGTGGATGGGGACGTCGCCGGTCTGGTTGTAGAACGAGACGTTGCCGCCGGTGACGGGCGTGCCCAGCTCGTAGCAGCCGTCCGCGAGCCCGTCGACGGTCTGGCCGAACTGCCACATGACCTCGGGGTTCTCCGGGGAGCCGAAGTTCAGGCAGTCGGTGATCGCGGTCGGCACCGCACCGGTGACCGCGACGTTGCGGTACGCCTCGGCGAGCGCGAGCTGCGCGCCGGCGTACGGATCGAGCTGGCAGTAGCGGCCGTTCGCGTCGGTGGCGATCGCGAATCCGAGGCCGGACTCCTCGTCCACCCGGATCATGCCCGCGTCGTCCGGGAAGGCGAGCGCCGTGTTGCCGAGCACGTAGTAGTCGTACTGGTTGGTGATCCACCGGGTGTCGGCGAGGTTCGGGGAGGCGACGAGGGCGAGGAACTGCTCGCGCAGGACCTCCGGGTCGTTCGAGCGCGGCAGGAGCTCGGCGGCGTCCGCCTGCAGGGCGTCGATCCAGGTCGGGTAGGCGACGGGGCGGTCGTACACCGGACCGTCGACGGCGACGGTGGACGGGTCGACGTCCACGATCCGCTCGCCCTTCCAGTCGATCACGAGGCGCCCGTCGCCGGTCACCTCGCCGAGCACCGAGGTCTCGACGTCCCACTTGCCGGTGACGGCGAGGAAGGCGTCGAGCTTCTCCGGCGCGACGATCGCCATCATGCGCTCCTGCGACTCCGACATGAGGATCTCCTCGGCCGTGAGCGTGGGGTCGCGCAGCAGCACGTTGTCCAGCGACACGTGCATGCCGCTGTTGCCGTTGGCGGCGAGCTCGCTCGTGGCGCAGGAGATCCCGGCGGCGCCGAGGTCCTGGATCGCCTCGACGAGCTCGTCGCGGTAGAGCTCCAGGCAGCACTCGATGAGCACCTTCTCGGCGAACGGGTCGCCGACCTGCACGGCGGGACGCTTGGTGGGCCCGCCGTCGTCGAAGGAGTCCGAGGCGAGGATCGAGGCGCCGCCGATGCCGTCCCCGCCGGTGCGGGCGCCGAACAGGACGACCTTGTTGCCGACGCCGGTCGCGTTCGCGAGCTTCAGGTCCTCGTGACGGAGGACGCCCACCGCGAGCGCGTTGACGAGCGGGTTGGCCTGGTAGACGGCGTCGAAGACCGTCTCCCCGCCGATGTTCGGAAGGCCCAGGCAGTTGCCGTAGAAGCTGATCCCGCTGGTCACGCCGTGGACGACGCGGGCCGTGTCGGGGTGGTCGATCGCGCCGAAGCGGAGCGCGTCCATGACGGCCACGGGGCGGGCCCCCATGGAGATGATGTCGCGGACGATGCCGCCGACGCCGGTCGCGGCCCCCTGGAAGGGCTCGATGAAGGACGGGTGGTTGTGCGACTCCGCCTTGAACGTGACGGCCCAGCCCTCGCCCACGTCGATGACGCCCGCGTTCTGGCCCATGCCCACCATGAGGCGCTCGCGCATCTCGTCGGACACCTTCTGCCCGAACCGGCGCAGGTAGTTCTTCGACGACTTGTAGGAGCAGTGCTCCGACCACATCACGGAGTACATCGCCAGCTCGCCGGAGGTGGGGCGGCGGCCCAGGATCTCGCGGATCCGGGCGTACTCGTCGTCCTTGAGGCCGAGCGCCGCGTACGGCTGCTCCTTCTCGGGAGTCGCGCGGGCGTTCTCGACGGAGTCGGGGACGTGGACGGGGGCTTCGGACGTGGTCACGCGGGCTCCTGGAGAAGAGGGAGGCGGGGCCCGTCCAGTCTACCGGCGGGTGCCGCGCGCGATCCCCGCCGCGGGCCGGCGCGAGACCGAGGAGATGCGCGAGAACCCCGGGCTCCGGACGGCCGTCCGCGTCCGGCGGAGCATTCCGCGCGGCGCAGCGGTCAGCCGACGGCGGACGAGAGCCGCTCGGCCAGCGTCGTCGCCGCCCGGCGAAGAGCGTCGGGCGCCACGATCGTGAAGGGGGCGTCGAAGCGCGCCACCGCGGCGAGCACGCCCGTCCACGACCACGATCCGATCCTGATCCGGCAGGTGCCGTCCGCGAGCTGCTCCAGATCGTCGTCCTCGACCCACGCGGCGAGGTCGCGGGCCGGGCGATCGACCACCACCACGCCGGTGCACGGCCAGCGGTCCTCCGTCATGGCCCCCTTGCTCCGCGCCGCCACGAAGGTCTGGGCGTCGGACGCGGGGAGGCGGCGCGGTGTGAAGCCGGGGCCGGTCGGCGTGCGCGGACGCATTCGGTCGAGACGGAACAGCCGCCAATCGTCCCTGTCCAGGTCCCAGGCCACGAGATACCAGCGGCCGCCGCGTGCCACGACGGCGTGGGGCTCCGTCCGTCGCGTCTCATCCCCGCCGGAATAGTCGAACCGCAGCACCCGCCGTTCGGCCGCTGCCGCGCTCGCGGCCTCGAGCACGGCCGGGTCGACGCGCACGTCCGCACCCGACGAGGCGAAGCGGATCCCGTCCACCCGATGACGGAGACGGGACGGCATCACCTGACGCACCGTCGCCAGAGCGCGGGCCGCGCCTTCGTCGACCTCGACGCCGCTTGCCGGGGCGTGGCGCAGCGCGACGGCGATCGCCACCGCCTGGGCGTCGTCGAACAGCAGCGGCGGAAGGTCGGATCCGGCGGCAAGGCGATACCCGCCGTCGGGTCCCTTGTCGCCGTCGATCCGGTAGCCGAGCTCGCGCAGACGATCCACGTCGCGCCGGACCGTGCGCGGGGTCACACCCAGACGGTTGGCGAGGACGGCTCCCGGCCACCGGCGCGGGGCCTGCAGCAGGGAGAGGAGCGCGAGCATGCGCGCGGAGCTGCCGGCCATGGATCTATTCTCCCCGAGAAGAGGACAGACCTCGTCCTCTTTGGTCGGCAGGGTTGATCCCGCGCCGCACGGTGCGGCGCGAACACGATGACAGGAGCACCCCATGGCGATCCGCACCACCACTCACCTGAACCTCCCGGGCACGGCCCGCGCGGCGCTCGAGTTCTACGGCGCCGTCTTCGGCGGACGCGTCGTCGTCACCACCTACGCCGATCTCGGGATGCCCGCCGAGGCGCCCGGTGCCGACGACATCGTCTTCGGGGTCGTCGAGAGCCCGGAGGGCTTCCGCGTGATGGCGTACGACGTCCCGGGTCACGGCGTCGCGGACACGGGGACGACGCGTCGCGAGAACGGGGTGACGATCACCGATCGTCCCTTCTTCCTCTCGGTGCGCGCCGATTCCGCCGTCGAGGCCGAGCGCTACTGGAAGGGCCTCGCCGAGGGGGCGACGGTCGTGGAGCCGTTCGCCGCGTCGGCCTGGTCCCCCGGATTCGGCATGCTCACGGATCGGTTCGGCGTCACCTGGGTCCTCGACGTCGAGCCGACACCCGCGGCCTGAACGCGACGCGGTGGCCGCCGGCCGTCATGCGGGCGGCCACTGCGGGTGGCGGGCGACGGCGACGCGGGCGGCGAGGTCCGTGAGCACCGCGGAATCGCGGGGCTCCAGACCCAGCGTGCGCGCGATCCCCAGGGCGAGGAGGGCGTGCCCGGCCGCGCTCGGGTGGAAGGCGTCGTCGAGAAGGCCCCAGGGCATCCCCTCGTTGCCCGGCCCGGTGCCCGCCGAGAACTCCGTGAACGCGGCGTGCTGGTCGACGAGGATCACCTCCGCGTCGGACGCCACGTCGCGGATCGCCTGGGCGAAGTCCCCGATCCGCTCCCGGTCCGGCGCGTGCCGCAGGTCGATCGAGGGCGGCGTCTGGAGCACGGGCACGGCGCCGATCCCGCGGACCCGCCGGACGAACTCGCCGATCGACGCGGCGAAGTCCGCCGCCTCGATGACCGGATCCAGCCACGTGGTCGTGCAGTCGTTCGTCCCGATCATCAGCGTGACCACGTCCGGGTGCCAGTCCGCGACCCGGCGGGCGAAGTCGTCGAGGATCAGATCCGCGCGCCACCCGGTGACGGCGGTGTTGATCACGACGTCCTGCACACGGCCGAGGTCGCCGCGGATGAGCTCGTGCAGGTGATCGACGTAGTTTCGCGCCCCGCGGGTGTGGATCAGCCCGTGCGTGATCGAGTCCCCGGTCAGCACCCAGGTCAGCGGCGTCCCGGCGGCGACCGCATCCGCCAGCCGCGCGCGGTCCTCGCTCACCGGCGCACGTCCAGCCGCACGTCGAGGAACCGCGGGCGGTAGATCGAGGCGTCGTCGTACACGTCGCCGACGTTGTCGAAGGTGTTGACGTTGTAGGTGACGAGGATCCGGTTCCCGGTGCGCAGATTCGGGTGCTCGTGGGCGTTGTACGTGAAGACGTCCGCGTCGCCGTAGCTGCCGGCGAGCCCCGTCTCCGGGGTGCGGTACAGCTCGACCGGGTCGGTGAACGGCCCCGTCGGAGAGCAGGAGGTCCGGGCGACGATGCGCGTGCTGAACAGCTCCGAGGTGTCCTGGGTCACGAGCAGGTAGCCGTCGCGGAACCGCGCGACGCTGAACTCGTTCGCGACGTACGGGACGACCGGGACGGCGTCGACCTCCTGGCCGGACCAGCCGGATCCGTCCCAGAACGACCAGTCGCCCGCGATCCCGTCCCGTCCCTGCGCCCGGGCGACATAGGCCGAGCGGACGCCGCCGGGATCGGCGATCCCGTAGATGTACGTCGTCGGACCCTCCTCCAGCGTCCAGGATCCCCAGTTGATGCCCGTCTCGGAGGGGCGGTCGACGATCGTGTCGAGCTGGAGGCTGTCGCCGTCGAGGATCGCCAGACGGTTGGCGGTCCAGCGGAAGTCGAAGCTCCCGGATCCCGTCCGCTCGAACTGCAGCAGCGGGACCTGCACCGTGCCGTGCGCGCCGGGCGTCGGATCCCCGATCCAGTACCAGCGGCCGTCGGGCTCGGGCGGGATGATGCCGGCGGGCGCCTCGGGCGTTCCGCCGGTCACCGTCGTCATGCCGCCGCGGCGGTCCTCGAGCACCACGGAGTTGTTCACGAACGGGGAGTCCGCGGGGCGCGAGCCGTCGGGGTTCACGGTGCCGAGGAAGGTGTCCGAGAAGAACCACCCGGTGGCGCCGCCGGGCCGAGGCAACGAGAACGTGCTATCGCCGCCGGTCCATGCCCCGCCCGTCTCCGCGTACGAGCGGAAGCGGTCGGTCAGCTCCTCGTTGACGGTCGTCGTGGCCGTGAGCGTGCCGTCGGTGAGCGCGCACTGCCCGGGGCCGCGGCCGCCGGGGCTGGCGGGGGAGGCCGCG
>NZ_BCRA01000100.1 GCF_001552355.1 Microbacterium resistens NBRC 103078 | reverse complement strand
GGGCGGCGGCGAGGGCGGCCAGGGCGGCGCGGCCGTCCGCGAGAGCGCGGACGACCGCGTCCTCGTCGTCCAGCAGATGCTCCAGGCCCGCGGTGAGCAGGATCCGTTCGGCGTCGATGAGGCCGGCGGAGAGGGGCGGCAACGCGAGGCCCGCCGGCCACCAGGAGCGCGCCCAGGACAGGTGCGCCCAGCGTCGGAGCTCGGCGCGCAGCGGCCCCTCATCGGCGGGGAGCGTGCGGGGGGAGTCCGCCGGCGCGACGGAGCGCACGGCCTCGGCGACCTCGTCCCCGTAGACGTCGGCGAGCCATTCCTGCGCGATCCCCGGGTGGAGCACGAGCGCGGTCGGGGTCGCCGACCCGTCGATGCGCCAGCGCAGCAGTGCGCCGCGCCCTTCGACGAGGGCGGTCGCCGACGGGGGCGCGGGCGGGAGGACGGACCCGTCCGCCCCGTCCTCGTGGGCGGAGATCCGGATGCCGCCGTCCTCGGTCGGCGTCAGCAGAAGAGTCATGCGGCTCCCGGGAGGTCCCGGCCGAGCGCGGCCTTCACGCGGTGGCGCTGGTCCATGATCACCGAGCGCAGCACGCCGTCCAGCAGGTCCCAGACCTCGTCGGCGGCGGGTGGGCGCCCCCGCAGCTCCCGCCCGTGGACGCGGACCCAGAGCCGCCGCAGATACGCGCGGCGGGCGTCGCGCACGTCGTCGCGGAGGGACTCCGGCACACCGCTGGCATCCCCGGGGAGCCGCAGCACGCGGCGCACGTACGCCTCCCGCGACCAGCGTCCGTGCAGAAGACGGACGCCGCGCGCCGGGCGCGGGGAGGCGGAGGGGCCCAGCGCCTGTCCGGACTCGCGTCCGAGCATCATGACGACCCTGCTGCGCTCGTCGGCGAGCTGCCAGGGCGCCGCCGAGCGCGCGATCTCGTCGGCGAGCAGGTCTGCCGCGTCGCTCAGGAGCTCATGCGGGGATCCGGACGACAGCGCGGCGAAGAGCCGCTCGAAGACCGAGCGGTCGAAGGGGAGCGGCAGATCGCGTTTCGTCGCGGTGCCGCCGATCCGGGGCACGGGGATCGTCTCGTGGGCGGTCAAGCCGAGATCGCGCACCGCGCCCGGGTCGGCGTGGCCCGCGGCCGAGGCCGTGCCGGAGGCGGTGGCGACGAGCGCGGTGAACGAGGCGTCGGCGTCGTCCGGGTCCTCCACGCAGACATCGAGGAACCGCTGCGCCAGGGCGTCGGCGTCCGGCGTGGGGGAGGGCAGGGGCGCGGTGGCCGCCCAGGCGTCGGCGAGCGCCGCGTCGAGGACCGCACGCTCGGCGTCGTCCTCGAGCAGCGCGCGGATGCGCGTCAGCAGCGAACCGCCCGTCTCCTGCTGCACCTCGGCGACGGTGCTCGCGGCGATCGCGGCCGCGTCCGGACCGGGCATCCCCGTCGATCGGGCCAGCTCGAAACAGCGCTGGAAGTAGAGGTCCTGCGGGTTGCCCTCGGTCACGCCGAGCGCCCGCCGGGCGCGCTTGAGCTCGGGGAACCAGGCGGCCGTCGCGGCGAGATCGTCCCGCGCGCCGTGAATGCGTGCGGTCAGCTCCGACGCTGCCGTCGGATCCAGGGCGGATCCGGCGAGGTGCGGGTTCTGCACGGGCCGGATCACCAGCGGGTCGAGGATGAGCTTCACGGTGCGCGCGAGCGGCCGGCCGGCGGGGTTGCTCAGGGCCTCCACGTCCGCGCCGAGGGCTGCCCAGGCCTCCGTGATCACCGTCGTGCGGGCGCGTCGTCCCGTCCCGGACCCGGCGACGGGGTCTGCGGCCGCGGGCGGTGAGGAAGTGCGCACGGTCCCACCCTAGCCATGACGCCCGGGGCGGGACCGAAGCCGTGATCGAGAGGGATCAGCGCTCGGCCGGGATGAGGATCCACAGCACGATGTACACCCAGAGGGGCAGCCCGGCGAACACCATGGCGAGCACGGTGAGGATGCGCACGACGGTGGGGGACCACCCGAAGCGGGTCGCGACGGCGGCGCACACGCCCGCGAGGACGCGGCCGCGGCGGGGGCGGATGAGATCGTTCATGCTCTCATCCTCCCGCCGCGACCGCGCCGCGTCACGGGGGCTGGCCCGACTCTTCGAGGAGAGCTGGCCTTACCCCGCCGGGCGGGCGTCCCGGACGAGGAACCCGTCCTGGGGATCCAGCTCCAGGCGCAGATCCAGCTCCAGCCGATCGAGGAACACGTCGTCGTGGCTGACGACGAGCACCGCGCCGCGGTAGGCCCGCAGCGCCTCCACCACCTGGTCGACCGTGTCCAGGTCGAGGTTGTTGGTGGGCTCGTCGAGCACGACGAGATGCGGTGCCGGGTCGGCCAGCAGGACCGTCGCGAGGGCGACCCGGAACCGCTCGCCCCCGGAGAGGCTGGCGACCGGTCGGTCGACCGCTCCGCCGCGGATGAGGAACCGCGCCAGTCGGTTGCGCAGTTCCTTCTCCGGGATCTCCGGGGCCCGCGCGGCCACGTTGGCGAGGACCGACGCGTGCTCGTCGAGCCCGTCGATCCGCTGCGGCAGGTACCCGATCCGGTCCGTGTGCGCCTCC
>NZ_BCRA01000099.1 GCF_001552355.1 Microbacterium resistens NBRC 103078 | reverse complement strand
GGCGACCAGCCGTCGCAGCAGCGTCGTCTTGCCGACGCCGTTGCGCCCGACCAGCGCGACCCGCTCCGGCCCCTGGACGACCCACGATCGCTCGCCGTCGCCGAGCGTCGCGATCCGGCGGGTGCGGGACACCAGCGGATCGGGCAGCTCGATCTTCATCGTAGCGTCGTCGCGGATGCGCCGACCGGCCTCGTCGAGGGCCTGCCGGGCCTCCGCCTCCTTCGCCTGCACCTCCCCGCGGAGCCTTCCCGCCGAGACCTGGGCTGCCATCTTTCGGCCGTGGGCGACGATCTTCGGCACGCGCTTCTCCAGCTCCGCCTTTCGGGCGGTGCGGGACCGGTGCGCGAGCTTGGTCTCCGCCTCGATCCGCTGCCTCTTCTCCTTGCGGAGGGCCTGGGCCGCGTCGCGCTCGTCCTGCTTCGCGGACTCCTGCTCCGCGTCCAGCCAGGCGCGCCAGGCGGAGTACGGGCCGCCGAACACGCTCAGCGTGTGGGCGTACAGCTCGGCGGTGTCGTCCATCAGCTCCAGGAGCGCGACGTCGTGGCTGACCACGATGAGCGCCCCGCGCCAGGAGCGCACCATGTCGCCGAGACGGGCGCGCGCGTCGCGGTCGAGGTTGTTCGTCGGCTCGTCGAGCAGCGTGATCGGCGCCCGACGGGCCCGGATCCCCGCGATCGCGACGAGGACGGCCTCGCCTCCGGAGAGCTCCCCGACCGTCCGGTCCAGGAACGAGGGGTCGAGGCCGGCTTCGGCCAGGGACGCGGTGGCCCGCGCCTCCACGTCCCAGTCGTCGCCGACCGCGTCGAAGTGGGCGGGGTCGACGTCGCCGGACGTGATGGCGCGGACGGCGTCGAGCGCCTCGGCCACGCCGAGCAGCTCGGCGACGCGGGCGTGCGTGTCGAGGGTGAGGCGCTGCGGGAGGTACGCGACGTCGCCGCCGGTCGTGATCCGGCCGGCGGTCGGCGTCTCCTCCCCTGCGATGAGGCGAAGCAGCGTGGACTTGCCCGAGCCGTTGCGCCCGACGAGGCCGGTACGGCCTGCGCCGAACGCGCCGGAGACGGCGTCGAGGGCGGTGGTGCCGTCCGGCCACGTGAAGCTGACGCGGTCGAGGACGACGGAGGAATGGTTGAGGGGTGTTGACATGAGCGGCTCCCGGGGGTGTGCGGGTGCGCTGATCCCGGTGGCTCCCGAGGCCTCCGGACGGAGACGGGCGCCGTGCGGACCGGTGCCCGGCGGCGAGGCCGGCGGCGGGCGGATCCCTGCTCGTCGAGCGGCTCCGGAAGGGGCGGCTCAGAACGGCAGGCGGCCGGTGGCGGGAAGGATCGTCGGATCAGCGCGTGGACAGGACGCGGAGACGACGATTCAGATCAAGGGACTTCCAGACACGGCGGACAGGACGCTCGACTGTACCGCGGTCGTCGCTTCCGTGCAACCCGGGCGTGTCGCCCGCCGCGAGGCGGACCGGGTCCGCCGTGCGGGGGATGCCGTGGCGGCCGGCCCTGCGTACCGTGGAGGCATGGCAGACGACCGGATGAGTCCGCACGAGGCGCGCCAGCGCATGAGCTGGGGCCTGGGCATGGCGCTCGGGATCGCGATCGGGACGGCCCTGGGAGCGGGCTTGGGCAATCCCGGCCTGGGGATCGCGATCGGTCTCGCCGTCGGCGTGGCCGTCGCCCTCGCCTTCGCCGCGGCCGGTCGCCGTTCCGGTGGGCGCCCCGACGGTTCCCCCGACCCGGACCATTCCCCGGACGCGGACGGCCCCTCGGACCTCCCCGGCCGCTGAGCGCCCGTTCGGTCCGGCTCGGGCGACTCCTTCCTTCGGTCGTTGAGCGAGGAGCGCAGCGACGGGTCTATACGTGGTGGCGGTTCTCGGTCGTTGAGCGAGGAGCGCAGCGACGAGTCGAAACGTGGCGACCCGACCCTGCTTCGTTTCGTCTCGCTGCGCTCGCTCAACGACCGACAACACCCTTTCCGGTCGTTGAGCGAGGAGCGCAGCGACGAGTCGAAACGCGCTCACCCGGGGCTGGTACGCGTTTCGACTCGCTTCGCTCGCTCAACGACCGGGGGCGAGGAGCGCAGCGACGACGCGAAACGCGGTGGACCGCCTCAGGAAACGGGGGGCAGGCCGTCGATCCAGCGCGTGAGGAAGGTGTGGACGTCGGCGAGCTCCTGCTCGGAGACCGAGTGGGTCAGACCCGGATAGACGCGGCCGGTCAGCTCGGCGTGGTCCGGGAGCCACTGCGCGGTGTGCTCCACGAGGACCGGCGGAATCACGTCGTCGTGCGTGCCGCGCCCCCAGAACACCGGGGTGCGATCCGCGCGGAGCTCGTCGTCCCGTGGCAGGTCGCCGGGTGTGGCATAGCCGGAGAGGTTGACGACGGCGCCGATGCGCTCGGGTGCCAGCCGCAGCGCCTGCAGGGCGACGGACGCCCCCTGGGAGAACCCGAGCAGGGCGACCGGGGCCGTGGTCCCGGCGGCCTGTACCTCGTCGTCGAGCCACTCCAGCACGGATGCGGCGGCGCGCGTCACCGAGGAGGCGTCGCGGCGCTCCAGCTCCTCGATCGGGTACCAGGACCGCCCCGGCAGGGGCCACGGCGCAGCGAACGGCGCGGGCAGCGACACCACGGCGAGGGACTCGGGCAGGAACGACGCCAGCGCGAGCAGGTCCCTCTCGTCCGAGCCGTACCCGTGCAGGAGGACGAGGAGCGGCGCGTCGCCGGGCCTGCCCGCGCGGCGCACCGCGGAGCGGTCGATGACGGGGGTCGCGGTCATGGGTCCATCCTGCCAGCGTCCCCCGTGCGCGCCCCGATCGGTCGTGGGCCCGGGCTGTGGATGACCGTGTCAGACCGACGGCGCGCTGGTAGAAAGGGACCATGGCCGTGCGCACCCCTGATCCCGATCCCGCCGACGGCGAGGACCTGCCCGACCCGGGCGATCTCGGCTTCGGGGATGCCGGTGACTTCGGCGAGTCCGCCCTGTCGGGAAACCCGGCGTGGCTGAGCGAGTTCGAGCTGGCCGAGGCGCGTCGTCGGCTGCCGATGCTGTACGTCGAGGCCATCCCGGTCCGCGCCGACGGCTCGGGGCAGGTGACCGACATCGGGATCCTGCTGCGCGCCACACCGATGGGGGAGATCAAGCGCACGATCGTCTCGGGACGGGTGCGCTTCGGCGAGACGGTCCGCGACGCCCTGTTCCGCCACGTCGAGAACGACCTCGGCCCGATGGCGTTCCCCCTGCTGCCCGCGTCGCCGGTGCCCTTCACCGTCGCGGAGTACTTCCCGATCCCCGGCGTGAGCGCCTTTCACGACGACCGGCAGCACGCCGTGTCGCTGGCGTTCGTGGTGCCGGTGACCGGCACGTGCGAGCCGCGTCAGGACGCCCTGGAGGTGACCTGGTTCTCGCCTGAGGAGGCGGCGTCGGACGCGCTCGCGGCCGAGATGGAGGGCGGGCGGGGCACGCTGGTCCGCCAGGCCCTGGCGCACCTCGGCCTCTTGCGCTGAGCGCCGTCGCGTTCGGGGCTCGATCCGGGGAGGATCGCCGCGATGACACGCCCCGAAGCCCCGGAACGGACCCCGAACCCGCCGCACCGGGGCCCGACGGAGACCGGAGTCAGGCCGACGTCAGCCGGGAGAGCGCGGCGACGAAGGCGTCGACGTCGGCCTCGGTCGTGTCGAAGCTGCACATCCACCGGACCTCGTTGCGCGCGGCGTCCCAGTCGTAGAAGCGGAACGTCTCGCGCAGGCGGTCCGCGACGCCGTCCGGCAGAGTCGCGAAGACACCGTTGGACTGCGTGGCCTGCGTGAACGCGACGCCCCGGATGGATCCGTCGGCGATCCCCGCCTCGACCGCGCGGCGCAGGCGCTGGGCCATCGCGTTCGCGTGCCGGGCGTTGCGCAGCCACAGGTCGCCCTCCAGGAGGGCGACGAGCTGGGCCGACACGAAGCGCATCTTCGACGCCAGCTGCATGTTGAGCTTGCGTCCGTAGACGAGGCCGGAGGAGGCCTCGGGGTTCAGGATCACGACGGCCTCGCCGAGCATCGCGCCGTTCTTCGTGCCGCCGAAGCTCATCACGTCGACGCCGGCGTCGCGGGTGAACGCGCGCAGCGGAAGATCCAGCGCGGCGGCGGCGTTCGACGCCCGCGCGCCGTCCATGTGCAGCCGCATGCCGCGCTCGTGGGCGTGATCGGCCAGGGCGCGGATCTCCTCGACGCTGTACAGCGTGCCGAGCTCGGTCGACTGCGTGATGGAGACCACGAGCGGCTGCGCCCGGTGCTCGTCGCCCCAGCCCCAGGCCTCGCGGTCGACGAGCTCCGGGGTGAGCTTGCCGTCCTCCGTCGGGACCGTGAGGAGCTTGATCCCGCCGACCCGCTCCGGCGCCCCGCCCTCGTCGACGTTGATGTGCGCCGTGGCGGCGGCGATGACCGCGCCCCAGCGGGGGAGCATCGACTGCAGGCCCACGACGTTGGCGCCCGTGCCGTTGAAGACCGGGAACGCCTCGACGCCGTCGCCGAGGTGCGCGCGGAAGACCTCCTGCAGGCGGGTCGTGTACGCGTCCTCGCCGTAGGCGATCTGGTGGCCGTCGTTGGCCGCGGCGATGGCCGCCAGGACCTCGGGGTGGATGCCGGAGTAGTTGTCGGAGGCGAAGCCGCGCAGGGCCGTGTCGTGGAGCTGTTCGGTCACCGCTCAAGCTTACGCGGCGGCCGATCCGCTCCCGACCCTGGTGCGATGTCCGAGGCCGCGCGTACCCTCGTCGCCATGGACGCAACCTCCCCCGCAGCGCCCGCCCCGGACGCGGCGAAGACGCCGCTCACCGATGCGCAGCGACACGGCGTGCGCAGCTTCGTCCAGGTGCTCGTGAACACGATGGTCGCGAACGTCACCACCAGCTTCCTCTGGTTCGCGTTGACGTTCTGGGTGTACCTGGAGACGCAGAACGTCATGGCGACCGGGATCGTCGGCGGCGCGTACATGCTGCTCGTCGCGATCTTCTCGATGGTGTTCGGCACGATCGTCGACCGTCACCGCAAGCGCAGTGTGTTCCTCTTCTCCAGTGCGGTCACCGCGGTCGCGTTCGTCGCGGCGTGGCTCATCTACCTCTGGCAGCCGGAACGGGCGCTCCTGGACTTCGGCGGCCCATGGTTCTGGCTGTTCGCCGGCATCATCCTCTTCGGCGCGGTGGTGGAGCAGATGCGCAACATCGCGCTGTCCACGACCGTCACGCTGCTGGTGCCCGTCGACCGGCACGCCAACGCCAACGGCTGGGTCGGCACGGTCCAGGGACTCGCGTTCATCGTCACGAGCGTGTTCAGCGGCCTCGCCATCGGATTCCTCGGGATGGGCGGGACGCTCGCGATCGCCGTGCTGTTCACCCTGGTCTCCCTCGTGCACATCGTGTTCGTGCGGATCCCCGAGAAGCAGCCGGAGGTGGATCCGAACGCGCCGAGCGCGCTGGACTTCCGCGGGAGCATCGCCGCGATCCGCGCCGTTCCCGGGCTGTTCGTCCTCCTGCTGTTCGCGATGTTCAACAACCTCGTCGGCGGCGTCTACATGGCGCTGATGGACCCCTACGGCCTGGAGCTCATGCCGGTGCAGTGGTGGGGCGTGATGCTCGCCGTGTCGTCCACGGGGTTCATCATCGGCGGGCTGGTCATCGCGGCGCGCGGCCTCGGCCGCAATCCGATCCGGACGATGCTGCTGCTGGTGATCGTCACCGGTGCCGTCGGGTCCCTGTTCGCGATCCGGGACTGGTGGGTCCTGTTCGGGATCGGCATGTGGATCTACATGATGCTCATCCCCGCGATCGAGGCGGCGGAGCAGACGGTGATCCAGAAGGTGGTGCCGTTCGAGCGGCAGGGGAGGGTCTTCGGTTTCGCGTCGGCGATGGAGGCCTCCGCGGCGCCGGTCACGGCGTTCCTCATCGCGCCGATCGCGCAGTACGTGATCATCCCCTACGTCGAGTCCCGGGAAGGGTCGGCCCACTGGGAGTGGCTGGTCGGCGTCGGGGACGCCCGCGGCATCGCGGTGATCTTCTTCTTCGCCGGGCTCGTCACGATCGGTCTCGGTCTGATCGCCTTCACCACCCGGGCCTACCGGTCCGTGAGCGCCAGCTATGCCGAAGCGCCGGCGAGCGACCCGACCGCCGCGGACGACCGCGCAACGGGCGACGACACCGCGGAGGAGGCCGGCGCGGCGGAGACAGGCACGACGGAGGGCGAGGTCGCATCCGCCGGGGAAGCGGTCGGAACGCCGATCGTGGTGGCGCCGCCCGCGACGCGTGGCGGGCTGGTGACGCCGGACCCGGTCGACGGGCCGCCCGCCTCGGACACGCGGCGCCCCGGACCGGAGGCTTGACGACGACCGGCTCCCGCGGAAGCATGTGCGGGTGACGGACGACGAGCACGACCAGCCTCCGACCGCGAGCGCGTCGAGCGCGACACGCCACCGCCCCGCCGAGCAGCGGCACGCCGTCCTCTCCGCCGAGCGGCTGAAGGCGTTCGTGGACGCCGTGGTCGCGATCGCGATGACGCTGCTGATCCTCCCGCTCATGGAGAGCGTGATCGAGCTCGGCCGGGAGAGACGGACGGTCCTGGAATACCTCTCGGAGGAGAACGGCCAGCTCGTCAGCTTCGCGATGAGCTTCGTCCTGATCGCGGTGTCCTGGATCACCCATCATCGGGTCTTCGACCGGGTCGAGCGCACGACGAACGCGCTCGTCTGGCTTCAGGTCGCCTGGATGTTCACGATCGTCTGGCTTCCCGTGCCGACCGCGATGCTGGGGTCCATGGAGACCGACACCGTGCAGAAGGTCCTCTACATCGGGACGCTCCTCGTGACCGCGCTGCTGATGCTCGCGACCCGGCTGTACCTTCGGGCGCACCCCGAGCTGCACAGGATCCCCGACGCCGCGCTCACCGAGGGCGTCCGGGTGGAGATCGTGCTCTGCGCCCTGTTCGGGATCGCGCTGCTCGTCGCCGTGCTGATCCCGGCCGTCGGCTACTGGGCGATGTTCCTCATGGTGCTCTCCGCGCCGGCACAGGCGATCCTCGGCCGCCGGTCTGCGCGGGCGGAGCGCACGTCCGCCGGCGCCGGAGACGCGGGAAGAGTCCGCTGAGTCCGCGGGACCCGGCGCTCGGGCCGTGGGTGCCGCGGATCAGGCGATGTCGATGATGCGGTCGTTGAGGGCGTCGGCGTCCTGGTCCCAGAGCCCGGCGACCGCCGCGGCCAGCTCGTCGCGCACGTCGTCGAGGCTGCGGACACGGAAAACGACCGCCGCGGCGCGCAGCGGCTCGCCCGCGTCGCGCGCGGCCTTGGCGAAGCCGTGGGCGACCGCGCGTGTCCACGCTTCGCTCGCCGCCTTGACCGCAGCGTAGTTCGCGCCGCCGGCGAGCGGGCGCGCCACGGCCGTCGAGGACACGATCGCGAAGCGGCCCGCGTCCGAGGCGCGCAGGTCCGCGTCGAACGCGCGGCTGACCACCCGGACCGCCGTGAACGACGCCTCCAGCGCCCGGTAGTCGGCCTCGGTCTGCCCCGCGAGGCCTCCGCCCCCGCGCCACCCGCCGACGAGCGGGATCACCGCGTCGACGTGGATGTCCTCGGCGGCGAGCCGCGTCGCGAGCCCGGCCACCTCGGCCTCGTTCGTCAGCCCGCAGACCTCCGTGCGCACCGGATGACCACCGACGGCCGCAGCGGCGAGCGCCTCGAGCTTCTGCGGGTCGCGGCCCACCGCGATCACCCGCGCCCCGGTCGTGACCAGGGTGCGGGCGACGGCCAGGCCCGCCGGGCTCGTCGCCCCCGCGAGGAGGACGACGCGCCCGGCGGCGCCGCGTGCGGTGTCAGTCATCCGTGCCGCGGATCCCGACCGTCGACTCGATCACCGGCTTCATCTTCTTGTCGAGCGTCTCGAAGAACATCGACAGCGGGAACTCGTCGTCCATCACCGCGTCGGTGTACCCCTTGGGGGCGCCGGCGAGGATCTCGTCGCTCAGGCCGCGCGCCCACTGCGACGCCGGGTGCGGGGTGAGCGTGCCGCGGACGAGCTCGTAGGCGGCCAGCCAGTGCGCGGTCTTCGGGCGGTCGATCGAGTGCCAGTACAGGTCGTCGATCGCGTCCCCGAGCGCCACGACCGCGTCGGGCACGTTCTCCCAGTCGAAGGCGAGGGCGGTGTCGGTCCAGTGCAGCACGCCGCGCTGGTGCAGCCACGCGAACAGCAGCTGGCCGCCGACCGCGTCGTAGTTGCGGGTGCGGTTGCCCGTGATCGCGAAGCGGAAGATGCGGTCGAAGATCACCGCGTACTGCACGAGGTGCGCGTAGTCGTGCATCTCCTGCTCGGTCTCGGTGAGCTGCTCGCCGGCGGCGACGCGCGCGTCGAACGCGCGCTCGATCTTCACCGACTCGCGGAAGGCCGTCATGTCGCAGCGCATCTCCTCGAGCGAGTAGAGGAAGAACGGCATCCGCTGCTTGATCATGAACGGATCGAACGGCAGGTCGCCGCGCATGTGCGTGCGGTCGTGGATGATGTCCCACATCACGAACGTCTTCTCGGTCGTCTGCTGGTCGTCGAGCATCGCGGCGGCGCGCTCGGGCAGGTCGAGGTTCGTGATCTCGCTGGCGGCGCGCACCACGCGGCGGTACCGGGCCGCCTCGCGGTCCTGGAAGATCGCGCCCCACGTGAACGAGGGGATCTCGCGCATCGCGACGGTCTCCGGGAACAGCACGGCCGAGTTGGTGTCGTAGCCCGGGGTGAAGTCGACCAGGCGCAGCGAGACGAACAGCTTGTTGCCGTAGTCGCCGGCCTCCAGCTCGGCGATGAACTCCGGCCAGATGGTCTCGACGATCAGTGCCTCGACGAGGCGGTCGCTGGAGCCGTTCTGCGTGTACATCGGGAAGACGACGAGATGGCGGATGCCGTCGATGCGGTGCTGCTGTGGCTGGAAGGCCACCAGCGAGTCGAGGAAGTCGGGCACGCCGAAGCCCTCGTCGGCCCAGCGCTGGAAGTCCTTCACCGACGCGGCGAGGTAGTCGGCGTCGTGCGGGAAGGCCGGGGTGAGGGCGCGGATGCCGGCGATGATCGCGGCGACGTGGGCGCGCGCGGCCTCGTGGTCGGCGGCGTTCGGGATCGACCCGTCCTTGATCTGCAGGGGGCGGATCGCGATCGCGGCGTCCTTGAGAAGTGTCCACGCCGCCGAGCGCTCGGCGGTGGCGGCGTCCTCCACGACCTCGGGCTCGCCGATGATGGCCTGCGCGTGCATGGGGGAAGTGATGGACATCGGGACCTCCGATCGAGGATCATGCCGGAAATTTTCCGGCAGAAGCGGGTTGACGAGACTATTCTTCCATTCATGGATGATCCTGTCGACCTGTCGATCCTGGCCGCGATCTCTCGGGACGGTCGCGCCACGCTGGCCCAGCTCTCCGAGCAGGTGGGGTTGTCCGTCTCGGCGGTGCAGTCGCGGCTTCGCAAGCTGGAGTCGCGCGGGGTGATCGGCGGCTACCGCCCGATCGTCGACCCGGAGGCGGTGGGGCGTCCGCTCTCGGCGTTCATCGAGATCACCCCGCTGGATCCTGCCCAGCCCGACAACGCGCCCGAGCTCCTGGAGCACCTCGACGCGATCGAGGCGTGCCACTCGATCGCGGGCGACGCCAGCTACATGCTCTTCGTCCGGGTGCCCACGCCCCGCGCGCTGGAGCAGCTCGTCCGCGACATCCGCCTCGCCGCCAACGTGAGCACGCGCACCACCGTGGTCCTGCAGACCTTCTACGAGCACCGTCCGATCGTGCCCCAGGCGCCGGCCGGCGACTGACCCGGCCGATCGTCGGGCGGCGATCCCCGGCCCCGTAGGCTGGGCGCGAGGAGGGCGGATGACCCAGGGCACGACCGAGGGCCGGATCCATGGCACGACGGCGAGCGAGATCGCCGACAGCATCCGGGTGCGCATCGACACCGGCGCGCTGACGGCCGGCGACGCGCTGCCGACCGTGCGCGCCCTCGCCGAGGAGCTCGGCGTGAACCGGAACACGGTGTCGTCCGCCTACCGCTCCCTCGCCCGCGCCGGGGTCGTGACCAGTCGCGGCCGAGCCGGCACGGTGGTCGCCGGCGCCGTGCTCACCGAGGAGGAGGGCTTCGCCCGGGGAACGGTGCTGCGCGACATCGGCAGCGGCAATCCGGATCCGGATCTGCTGCCGCTGCCGGTCCTCTCGGAGCTCGACCTGCGCACGAGCGCCCTGTACGGCGAGGACCTCATCGATGCGGGGCTGCGGTCGTGGGCGACGCCGTGGCTCGCGCAGGCGCAGCCGCGGCCGTTCGAGCTGACCGTCACGTCGGGCGCGGTGGACGCCCTGGAGCGGCTCCTCGCGGCGAGTCTCGCGCACGGTGACGCGGTCGCCATGGAGGATCCCTGTTTCCTCTCCAGCATCAACGTGGTGAAGCTGGGCGGCTACCGGGCCGTCGGCATCCCCCTCGACGACGAGGGCATGACGGTCGACGGGCTGCGGGCCGCGCTCGACACGGGCGCCCGGGCGGTCGTCTGCACCCCGAGGGCCCACAACCCGACCGGGATCAGCCTCAGTGCGCGCCGTGCGGAGGAACTGCGCCGTGTCCTCGCCGCATACCCCCACGTCCTCATCGTCGAGGACGACCACTACTCGCTCCTTTCCCGCCGTCCGTACCACTCGGTCGTCCCGGACGGGCATGCGCGGTGGGCGCTGGTGCGGTCCATGTCGAAGTTCCTGGGGCCGGATCTGCGCCTCGCGCTGCTCGCGAGCGACCCGGACACCGCCGTTCAGCTGCGAGCGCGACTGTCTCCGGGGACGACCTGGGTGAGCCGGATCCTGCAGCGGGTCGCGGTCGGGATGCTGGATCATCCGGACACCCCCGCCGCGCTGGAACGAGCCGCGTCGCATTACGGCGCCCGGAACGACGCGCTGCGCGGCCTCCTCCGCGAGCGGGGGATCACGGCACGCGGAGACGACGGGCTGAACGTCTGGGTCGAGTGCGGTGTCGACGCGCGCGCCGTGTCGGAGGCCATGATGCGCCGCGGCTGGCTGGTCCGCACCGGCGGCGTCTTCCACCTCGAGCCCGACGAGTCCGCACCGGAGATCCGGCTGACGACGCACACCCTGGACGAGGACGAGCTCCGCGCGCTCTCGGACGATCTGCGCGCCGCCATCGACGAGGCCCGCGCCCGCACCCGCCGCTGACTCGGCCGTCGGCCGGGGCTGCGCGCTTCGCTCCTCGCTCAACGACCGGTGGGGGCGGGTGTTCGGTCGTTGAGCGAGCGCAGCGAGTCGAAACGCGGTGACTCGGGGCTGGGTGCGTTTCGTCTCGGTGCTGCGCTCCTCGCTCAACGACCGGGGGAGTGGCGGTGTTCGGTGGTTGAGCGAGCGGAGCGAGTCGAAATGCGGCACCCCGGGGCTGGGTGCGTTTCGTCTCGGTGCTTCGCTCCTCGCTCAACGGCCGGGGGAGTGGCGGGTTCGGTCGTTGAGCGAGCGGAGCGAGTCGAAACGCGGTGACCCGGGGCGACACCGTTTCGTCTCGGTGCTGCGCTCCTCGCTCAACGACCGGGGGAGTGGCGGCTCTCGGTCGTTGAGCGACACTTCGACTCGCTTCGCTCGCTCAGTGCGGGTCTCCGCGAGTCGAAACGCGGTGACCCGGGGCTGGGCGCGGCACTCCTCCCTCAACGGACGGTGGGGCAAAGGGGGCCGCACTAGGATTCCTGCGTGGCATCCTCGAAGCGCTCCCGCGCGGCGACCCCGTCGCGCCCGAAGACCTACTCCCGATCCGGCAATCCGGCCAAGCGTCCCGTCGCGGAGGCTCGTCCGGTGACCGTCGGCGACTGGATCGGCGCCGCCCGCCCCCGGACGCTGCCGCTCGCGATCGCCCCGGTGCTGATCGGCACGGGCGCGGCCCGGCTGAGCGATCCGGCCTTCCACTGGGTGATCGCTCTCGCATGCCTCGCGGTGGCGGTGCTGCTCCAGATCGGGGTCAACTTCGCCAACGACTACAGCGACGGCGTGCGCGGCACGGATGCGCACCGGGTCGGACCGGCCCGGCTGACGGCCTCCGGACGGGTCCCGGCGCGTGCGGTGCTCGTGGTCGCCCTGGTGTTCTTCGGCCTCGCGGCGATCGCCGGCCTGGCGATCGTCATCCGTACCCAGCAGTGGTGGATGATCGCCGTCGGCGCCGTCTGCATCGTCGCCGCCTGGTTCTACACCGGCGGGAAGCGGCCCTACGGCTACAACGCGCTGGGCGAGGTGTTCGTCTTCGTCTTCTTCGGCCTCGTCGCCACGCTCGGCACCACCTGGGTGCAGGTGCAGGACCTGCCGCAGGAGGCCTGGCTCGGCGCGGTCTGCGCCGGGCTGTTCGCCTGCGCCGTGCTCCTGGCCAACAACCTCCGCGACATCGACCAGGACCGCGTGGCCGGCAAGCGCACGCTCACCGTGGTCATCGGCCGGCGCGCGACGCAGATCCTCTACACGGCCTTCGCGATCCTGCCGTTCGCCGCCGTGGTGTACCTGGCGCTCTTCTACCCCATCGCGTGGTTGGCTCTGCTCGCGCTCCTCGCGATCCTGCCGGCCGTGGTGATCGTGTGGATGTACCGGGAGCCGAAGGAGCTGGTCGTGGCGCTGGCCCTGACCTCGCTCGGCGCGCTGGCCTACGCCGGTGGACTGTTCTGGGCCTTCATCGGCTGAGCGGACGGATCAGAGTCCGGCGCCCACGAGGGCCTCGCCCAGGGGTGTGCGCAGATGGAGCATGCGCGCGCCGTCGCGCCTGCTCTCCACGAGACCGGCGTCCCGCAGCACGGTGAGGTGGTGGGAGGCGGTCGACACGGCGATTCCCGTCTCGGCGGCCACCTGGCTCGTCGTCCGGGCGACATGACCGGACAGCAGGATCCGCGCCCGGACGGGACCGACCAGCGCTCCCAGCGCACCGGCCAGGTCCGCCGCATCCCGTGCCCATCCGGCGGTGACTCCGCGGGCGGGGTAGAACAGCGTGGGCTGCGCGGGCGGCTCCGTCAGCACCATGCACCCCCAGGACGACATGACCGAGGGCACGAGCACGAGGCCGCTTCCGCGACAGTCGACCTCCTCGCTGTGCCGGCGGAGGCGCACGCGGACCGCGTCGTCGCCCCAGCTGACGGCGGGATGGATGTCCGAGGCCATGGCGGCCAGCCCCGCCGAGGCGACGACGCGGGAACGCACGGCGATGTCGGCGCGCAGCAGCCGCTCCAGCTGCGGCCACACGGGGGCGAGGGCGGCCTCCCACACCTGTTCCCAGGCATCGGCGATGACCGCGCGAGCGCGCTCGGGACGCTCCTGCATGCGCCGGAGCGCGTCCTGGCGACGTCCGCTGGAACGGATCACCATCTTGCCGAGATCCACGCGCATTCCCGCGAGGGGCGCCTCCTTCAGGGCGGCGAGCTCGTCGGCGGGCGTCATGTCCCAGCGGGCGGCGGCAGTGAGGAAGTCGGGCATGTAGCCGTCCGCGCCGATCACGTGCACGAGCACGGCGAACGGCTCCGGCGGCAACCGGTCGCGCACCTGACGCAGCCATCCCCACTGCAGGGGATGGTCCTCGGGGCGGACGAGGATGCGGACGGCGTGGGCCAGTTCGTGCCCCGGGGAGATTCCGAATCGCACGGCCTGGAGGTCGCCGGGCCCGAGGTGGAAGTCGACGTGATGCGGAGAGTCCGAGTTTCGATCCACGTCGAAACTCTACGGCGTCCACCCGGTCGCGGGAAGAGTGGCCTCGCGGCCGCGGAGACGGCCCCGAACGAGGAGAGAGGAACACGATGACGCACACCATCGCAGACCCGATCGTGCACCCCGAGCGGATCCGGATCGGCACCCGCGCGAGCCGTCGTTTCGAGGGCAGCGAGCACGGGGCGGGGATCTCCTACTTCTACGTGGAGAATGAGCCCGGCGAGGGCCCCGGGCTGCACTGGCACCCCTACCCGGAGACGTGGGTCGTGATCGAGGGAGAGGCGGAGTTCACGGTCGGCGCGGAGACGTTCCGCGGCTCCGCGGGCGACACCGCGACCGGTCCCGCACACGTCCCGCACCGGTTCGTGAACGTCGGCACCGGCACCCTGCGGATCCTTGGGATCCACGCCTCCGACACCATCGTCCAGACCTTCCTGGACGAGAACGACTGACCCATTCCCAAGGAGACAACCATGTCCTTTCAGGCATACCTGGACACCATCGAGACCAAGACCGGTCTGACGCCGAGGCAGCTCGTCGAGCGCGCCGCCGAGCGCGGATTCGGCCCCGGCACCAAGGCCGGGCCGATCCTCGACTGGCTGAAGGCGGACTACGACCTCGGCCGCGGACACGGCATGGCGCTCGTCCACGTGATCACCAAAGGCCCGCGGATCAGCGACGCGCACGTCGGCCGCGGCGGCTCGCACGGCGACGCCTCCGACACGCTCTGGCTCGACGGACAGGCGACGAACCCGCACGTGTCCGCGCGGAAGGGAACCGGCCGATGACCGTGCGCGCCGACCTCAACATCTCCCTCGACGGCTTCGCGTCGACGACGGACCAGACCCCGGAGAACCCGATGGGCGAGGACTGGTTCCGGCTCGTCGAGGCGTACGCCGCGACGAGGACCATGCGCCGGCGTGTGTTCGGCGACGAGTCCGGGGCCGGGACGACGGGTGTGGACGAGAAGTACGCGGCGGCGTACTTCACCGGCGTCGGGGCCGAGATCATGGGCGCCGGGATGTTCGGGCTGCACGCCCATCCCGACGATCCGGACTGGCGCGGGTGGTGGGGCGAGGAGCCGCCGTTCCACGTCCCCGTGTTCGTGCTCACGCATCGTCCGCGCCCGGATCTCGAGATGCGCGGAGGCACCACGTTCCATTTCGTCGACCTGTCGCCGAAGGACGCGCTCGCCCGGGCGCACGAGGCGGCCGGCGACGCGGACGTGCGCATCGGCGGGGGAGTCCGGACCGTGCGCGCGTTCCTGGCGGAGGGCCTCGTGGACCAGCTGCACGTCGGGATCGCGCCGATCCTGCTCGGCAGGGGACTGCGGCTCTGGGACGATCTGCGCGGGCTCGAGTCCGACTATGCGGTGAGCAGCGAGACGGCCGAGAGCGGCACGATCCACGTCACGTTCCGTCGTCGCTGACCGCGACGACGCGGCGGGACGCAGACGCGGACGGATGCGGCGTCGCCGCGGCGGATCACCGCTCGCCGGCGGCGTCGTCCTCCACGTCCTCGTCGCTGCGTCGGTTCTCCCGGTCGCTGCGGCGCTCGTAGATCTCACGGGACGCGTTCGACAGCGGGGCGCGCAGGAACAGCAGGGAGATGCTGATGCCGATCAACGCCGCGAACAGCACCGCGAGCCACCAGAACTCCCGGAAGATCGGGAAGAAGAACCAGAGGATGCCCAGCGGCACCAGGAACGCGAGCAGCCGCAGCACGGAGTACACGAGCAGGGGCGGGAGCTTCACCGTGCCAGTCTACGAAAGGCGCTGAGGCGTCCGCTGTGAGCGACCGGGCCCGGTCACAGCTGGGCGACGATCCGTCGTTCGCGCCCCGACACGGAGCCGCGCCTCAGGCGCCATGCCTACACTGAAAGGGTGGCGCGGTTTCTCGTGATCGGCGGCATCCTGGCCGCCTTCTTCTGGATCTACAGCATCGTCGACTGCTCCGTTCAGCCGGCGACGCGCCACCGGGGCGTGTCCAAGGGCGCATGGATCGCGATCGTCGTGCTCATCCCCGTGATCGGCGGGATCCTGTGGTTCGTCATCGGGCGCGCCCGGCCGGGCTCCTCTCCCCGGGGCGACCTGTTCGTGCCGCTCGACAACGATCCCGCGCACCTGCGGCGGATCAGCGAGGCGGAGCAGGAGCGCCGCATCCGCGCTCTCGAGGAGGAGCTCGCCCGCCTGGACG
>NZ_BCRA01000098.1 GCF_001552355.1 Microbacterium resistens NBRC 103078 | reverse complement strand
TCCGCCGCGAAGTCCAGTCGGCCTGCGGCGGAGGCGGCGGCGCGGGCGTCGGCGCGGGCGGCCAGGAGCTCGTCCCGGCGCGAGGCGAAGCGCTCGTGCAGCGCGGCGACGAACGCGAGCGCGTCCGGGGTCAGGATCTCCTCGGCGCGGTCGACCGCGGACGCGGTGGTGCGGATGTCGGGCACGGTCACTCCTTCTCGGACGCGGCGGACTCGGACGAGCGCACGATCGCGTCGGCGACGGCGCCCGCGACGAGGGGATCGAACACGCTCGGGATGATGAAGCTCGCGTTGAGCTCGTCCTCGCCGACGCGGTCGGCGATCGCCTCCGCCGCCGCGACCAGCATAGGCGTGGTCACCTCCGACACCCCGGCGTCCAGCAGGCCGCGGAAGACGCCCGGGAAGGCGAGGACGTTGTTGATCTGGTTGGGGAAGTCGCTGCGCCCCGTGGCGACGACCGCGGCATGGCGTGACGCGACGACCGGGTCCACCTCCGGCGTGGGGTTGGCCATCGCGAAGACGATCGCGTTCTCGGCCATCCCGGCGATGTCCGCCTCGCCGAGGATGTTCGGCGCGCTGACGCCGATGAAGACGTCGGCCCCGACCAACGCCTCCTTGAGGGAGCCCCGGAATCCGCGCGGGTTCGTCGTCGCGGCGAGCTCGACGCGGTGCGCGTCGGCGTACTCGGCGCCGGCGTGGATCGCGCCGTCGCGTCCGCAGGCGACGACGTCGACCGCGCCCTCGGCCAGCAGCAGCTGCACGATGGCGTTGCCCGCGGCGCCCACGCCGGACACGACGATGCGGACGTCGCCGATGGTCTTGCCGACCACCCGCAGCGCATTGCGCAGCGCCGCGAGGGTGACGATGGCGGTGCCGTGCTGATCATCGTGGAAGACCGGGATGTCCAGCTCCTCGCGCAGGCGCGCCTCGATCTCGAAGCACCGCGGCGCCGCGATGTCCTCCAGGTTCACCCCGCCGTACACGGGCGCGATGGCCTTGACCGTGCGGATGATCTCCTCGGTGTCCTTCGTGTCCAGGCAGACCGGCCACGCGTCGACGTTGGCGAACTGCTTGAACAGGGCCGCCTTCCCCTCCATGACCGGCAGCGCCGCCTCCGGGCCGATGTCGCCGAGCCCCAGCACCGCGGTGCCGTCCGTGACCACGGCGATGGTGTTGCGCTTGACCGTGAGCTTTCGCGCCTTGGCCGTGTCCTCGGCGATCGCCGTGCAGACGCGGGCGACGCCCGGCGTGTACGCGCGGGACAGGTCGTCGCGATTGCGCAGCGCCACCCGCGGAACGACCTCGAGCTTGCCGCCCAGGTGCATGAGGAAGGTGCGGTCGCTGACCTGGCGCACCGCGACGCCGTCCAGAGCCTGGACCGCGTCGCGGATGCGCTCCGCGTGCTCCTCGTCCGTGGTGTTGCACGTGAGGTCCACGACGATCGACGCCGGATGGGACTCGACCACGTCGAGCGCGGTGACCGCGGCCCCCGCTCCCGCCGCGGCGGCGGCGAGCTCGCTCGTGACGCTGAAGTTCGACGGTGCGTCGATCCGCAGCGTGATCGAGTTCCCGGGTCCCGGATTCGCCATGTTTCCTCCTCTTCGAGGTGCGTCGCCTCCCGGCCACCACCACAGTCTCCCGACGAACGTCCATTCATTTCGCCTGGTGGAGTCAATTATCTACGATGCGGAAACTCTCCGCAAGCTCTTGGTATGCCAATTTTCGGATACCGAAGGATTGCTACCGCATTGTGGAAGACTTGAGGCGACACGACAACCGTCCAGAGGAGACCCGATGACGGAGACCAAGACCTCGACCGAGGCCGGCGCCGGGGTGCGCTCCGTCGAGCGCGCGTTCGAGATCCTCGAGCTGGTGACCGACGCCGGCGGCGACGTGACCCTCAGCGAGCTCGCCGCGTCGACCGCCCTGCCGCTGCCGACCATCCACCGGCTGCTGCGCACGCTCGTCTCCCTCGGGTACATGCGCCAGCTCCCGAACCGGCGCTATGCCCTGGGACCGCTGCTCATCCGGATCGGCGAGGGGGCCTCGCGCCAGTTCGGCGCACTGGCCCGCCCCCAGCTCGCGCGGCTCGTCGACGAGCTCGGCGAGAGCGCGAACATGGCGGTGCTCGACGGCGACATGGTCGTCTACGTCGCGCAGGTCCCGTCCCCGCACTCCATGCGCATGTTCACCGAGGTGGGCCGCCGCGCGCACCTGCACGACACCGGTGTGGGCAAGGCGATCCTCGCGCAGCTCCCCGACGACGCCGTGCGCGGGATCGTGGCGCGTGCTGGCATGCCCACTCCGACCGACCACAGCATCGGGTCGATCGATGTGCTGCTGGCCGAGCTCGAACGGATCCGCGAGCGGGGGTACTCGATCGACGAGCAGGAGCAGGAGATCGGGGTCCGGTGCTACGCGATGGCAGTGCCGGACGCCCCCACGCCGACGGCGGTGTCGGTGTCCGGTCCCGTCTCCCGCGTCGACGAGCCGTTCGCCGTCCGCGCCGTTCCGCTGCTGCGCTCGGCGGCGGAGGCCATCCGCGCCGAGCTCGCCGCCTAGCCCCGCCCATCCGGCAGCTGAGCGAGCGCCGCGAGACGAGCCGCCTCAGCAGTTCACCGGTCGTTGAGCGACGCTTCGACTCGCTGCGCTCGCTCAGTGCAGGTCTCCGCGAGACGAAACGCCTCAGCAGTTCACCGGTCGTTGAGCGAGCGAAGCGAGACGAAACGCGCTCACCACGTTTCGACTCGTCGCTGCGCTCCTCGCTCAACGACCGACAACCACCGGTCGTTGAGCGACACTTCGACTCGCTGCGCTCGCTCAGTGCAGGTCTCCGCGAGACGAAACGCGCTCACCCGTCCGCAGCGCGGGACTACTCGCCGTCGCCGCCGCTGGTGCCCGCGTTCACGTCGAGCAGGCGGTAGCGCTCGGCGGCCTGGGCGGGCGCCGCGGCGTCCACCTCTCCGCGCTTCGCGAGCAGCTGCAGCGTGCGCACCGCGATCGACGGTCCGTCGATCTTGAAGAACCGCCGGGCGGCGGCCCGGGTGTCCGAGAAGCCGAAGCCGTCGGCGCCGAGGGTCGCCCAGTCGTTCTTCACGAACTGGCGCACCTGGTCGGGCAGGTCCTTCGCGTAGTCGCTGACGGCGACGATCGGTCCCTCGGCCCCCGCGAGCTGCGAGACGAGGAACGGCGTGCGCGATCCCCGCCCGAGGAACTCGTCCTCCTCCGCCGCCACGGCGTCGCGGCGCAGCTCGGTCCACGAGGTGACCGACCACACGTCGGCGGCCACGCCCCACTCCTCGGCGAGCAGCTTCTGCGCCTCGAGCGCCCAGGTCACACCGATGCCCGAGGCGAGCAGGTGCGTGCGCGGGTTCTCCACGGCCGAGATGCGGTGGATGCCGCCCAGGATGCCCTCGACATCGACGTCCGCCGGCTCGGCGGGCTGCACGATCGGCTCGTTGTAGACCATGAGGTTGTAGATGACGTCGCGGTCGGTGGAGTCCGGGCCGTACATGCGCTCGATGCCGGCGCGCATGATGTGGCCGATCTCGTAGCCGTACGCGGGGTCGTACGTGACGACGGCCGGGTTGGTCGCCGCGAGCAGGGGCGAGTGGCCGTCCGCGTGCTGCAGGCCCTCGCCCGTGAGCGTGGTGCGGCCGGCGGTGGCGGAGATGAGGAAGCCGCGCGCCATCTGGTCGGCGGCCGCCCACAGCGAGTCGCCCGTGCGCTGGAAGCCGAACATCGAGTAGAAGACGTACACGGGGATGAGCGGCACCCCGTGCGTCGCGTAGGCCGTCCCAGCTGCGGTGAACGCCGCGATCGACCCCGCCTCGTTGATGCCGACGTGCAGGATCTGGCCCGACGTGCTCTCCTTGTACGACAGCACGATGTCGCGGTCGACGGACAGGTAGTTCTGGCCGCTCGGGTTGTAGATCTTCGCCGTCGGGAAGAACGCGTCCATGCCGAACGTGCGCGCCTCGTCGGGGATGATCGGCACGATGCGGTGGCCGAACTCCTTGTCGCGCATGAGGTCCTTCAGCACCCGGACGAACGCCATGGTCGTCGCGGCCTCCTGCTTGCCGGAGCCGCGCGCGGCGACCTCGAAGACCTTCGGATCAGGCAGGGCGATGGGCTCGTGGGCCGGGCGACGCTCGGGCAGGTAGCCGCCCAGGGCACGGCGCCGCTCCTGCAGGTACCGGATCTCCGGAGCGTCCGCTCCGGGGTGGTAGTACGGCGGCAGGTACGGGTTCTCCTCCAGCTGCGCGTCGGTGATGGGCACGCGCAGGTGGTCGCGGAAGTCCTTGAGATCCTGCAGGGTGAGCTTCTTCATCTGGTGCGTCGCGTTGCGCGCCTCGAAGCGGGGGCCGAGGCCGTAGCCCTTGACGGTCTTCACGAGGATGACGGTGGGCCTGCCGTTGTGCTCGAGCGACTTCGCGTAGGCGGCGTACACCTTGCGGTAGTCGTGGCCGCCGCGCTTGAGTCCCCAGATCTCGTCGTCGGTGAGACCGTCGACGAGGGCGCGGGCGCGCGGGTCGCGTCCGAAGAAGTTCTCGCGGATGAACGCGCCCGACTCCGCCTTGTACGTCTGGTAGTCGCCGTCGCGCGTCGTGTTCATGACGTCGACGAGCGCGCCGTCCGTGTCACGGGCGAGCAGGTCGTCCCACTCCCGGCCCCAGATCACCTTGATGACGTTCCACCCCGCGCCGCGGAAGAACCCCTCCAGCTCCTGGATGATCTTGCCGTTGCCGCGCACCGGGCCGTCGAGGCGCTGCAGGTTGCAGTTGACGACGAAGGTGAGGTTGTCGAGGCCGTCGTTGGCGGCGAGCTGCAGCAGGCCGCGGGACTCGGGCTCGTCCATCTCGCCGTCGCCGAGGAACGCCCAGACGTGCTGGTCGGAGGTGTCTTTGAGGCCCCGGCCGTGAAGGTAGCGGTTGGCCTGCGCCTGGTAGATCGCGTTCATGGGGCCGATGCCCATCGACACCGTCGGGAACTCCCAGAACTCCGGCATCAGGCGCGGGTGCGGGTACGACGACAGCGCATGGCCCTCACGGGACTTCTCCTGACGGAACCCGTCGAGGTCCTCCTCGGTGAGGCGGCCCTCCAGGAAGGCGCGGGCGTACATGCCGGGCGAGGCGTGACCCTGGAAGAAGACCTGATCGCCGCCGCCGGGGTGGTCCTTGCCGCGGAAGAAGTGGTTGAAGCCGACCTCGTACAGGGTGGCGGCGCCGGCGTAGGTGGAGATGTGGCCGCCGACCCCGATGCCGGGGCGCTGGGCGCGGTGCACCATGACGGCCGCGTTCCACCGCATCCAGGCCCGATACCGCCGTTCCCGCTCCTCGTCGCCGGGGTAGCCGGGCTCCTCCGAGGCCGGGATGGTGTTGACGTAGTCGGTCGTCGTCATCGGCGCGGCGCGCAGCCCCGCGTGATCGGCGAGCATGCGGACGATCGCGGCGCCGTTGTCGGCCCCGCGCACCTGCACGAGCGCGTCGAGGGAGTCGCGCCACTCCGCCGCCTCCTCGGCGTCGAGGTCGGCGACAGAGGCGGAGAGGGAGAGATCGGTCACGGATCGGCCTTCTTTCGGGAGGCGGGGACGGCGGTGGCCCGCGAACCGGCCGGAACGGACGTCGGGCCGGCGGGACGGATCATTACTTCCGATCTACGGAAGTTTTCTTCTACACTGCGAAATGGTACGCCAAACCCCGAGAGGACGCCACCGTGCTCCGCGACCGCATCGCGACCGCGCAGGAGGAGTTGACGGGCGAGGGAACGGCGTGCGCTAATTTCTTTGGATGAGATCCGGGTTTCGTATGGTGGAAGCCCGCAGAAGGGACCGCGACATGTCGCAAGAGACCGCACGGGACGACGCCGCCGAGGCGTCGCTCGACCCCACCGGCGAGCGCTACGACCTCGTCATCCGCGGCGAGCGGGTGCTCACGACGGCGGGCGTCAGCCCCCGGGAGGTGGGCGTCCGCGACGGCGTCATCGTCGCGATGCAGCCGCTGGGCAACGGCCTCGTCGGCGACGAGGTCATCGAGCTCGCCGCGGACGAGACGCTGATCCCCGGGCTCGTCGACACGCATGTGCACGTGAACGAGCCCGGCCGCACGGAGTGGGAGGGCTTCGCGTCGGCCACGCGCGCCGCGGCCGCCGGCGGGGTCACCACGATCGTCGACATGCCGCTGAACAGCATCCCGCCGACCGTCACCGTCGAGGCCCTGAACGTCAAGCGCGAGGCCGCCCAGGGCCAGACCCACGTGGACGTGGGCTTCTGGGGCGGCGCGATCCCGGGCAACACCGGCGATCTGCGCGGCCTCCACGACGCCGGCGTCTTCGGCTTCAAGTGCTTCCTGCTCCACTCGGGCGTGGACGAGTTCCCTCCGCTGGACGCGGACGAGATGGAGAAGGACATGCGCGAGCTGGCCTCCTTCGACTCCGTGATGATCGTGCACGCCGAGGACTCGCGCGCCATCGATCGCGCCCCGCGCCCGGAGGGCGACGACTACGCCAAGTTCCTCGCCTCCCGCCCGCGCGGTGCGGAGAACCTGGCGATCGCCGAGGTCATCGAGCGCGCGCGATGGACGGGCGCACGGGCGCACGTCCTCCACCTGTCCTCGTCCGACGCCCTCCCCATGCTGCGCTCCGCCAAGAACGACGGCCTCCGCCTCACGGTCGAGACCTGCCCGCACTACCTCACCCTCACCGCCGAGGAGATCCCGCACGGCGCCACGCAGTTCAAGTGCTGCCCCCCGATCCGCGAGGCGGGCAACCGTGAGCTGCTGTGGCAAGGGCTGGAGGACGGCACGATCGACTTCATCGTGTCCGACCACTCCCCCTCCACCCTCGACCTCAAGGACCTGGAGAACGGGGACTTCGCCGTGGCGTGGGGCGGGGTCGCGTCGCTGCAGCTGGGTCTGTCCCTGATCTGGACCGAGGCCCGCCAGCGCGGTCTGTCCCTGGAGACGGTGGTGTCGTGGATGAGCGACCGCCCCGCCCAGTTCGCCGGACTGACCGGCAAAGGCCGCATCGCCCCGGGCTACGACGCCGACTTCTCGATCTTCGCGGCGGACGACGCGTTCGTCGTGGACGTCGCGAAGCTGCATCACAAGAACCCCCTCACCCCGTACCACGGCAAGGCGCTCGCGGGCGTCGTCCGGCGGACCTGGCTGCGCGGCGAGGTCGTCGACGGCGAGACGCCCCGCGGCCGCCTGCTGCGGCGCGGCATGACGGACTGACGCGCCCCGGCGGAGCGGCCCGGTACCGCTCCGCCTTCGCATTCCCGCGCGGCACATGGGATAGCCTGTCCGACAGAAGACTTCCACGATGCGGATATCCCCGCCCGACGAAAGGCCCTCATGCCCGCTGGACCCTCGGACGGCGTGAAGTCCGTCACCCGCGTCTTCGACCTTCTCGAGCTCATCGCCGACGCCGGCGGCGACGTCACCCTCAGCGAGCTGTCCGCCGCGGCCGACCTGCCGCTGCCGACGATCCACCGCCTGCTGCGCACCCTCGTGTCCCTCGGCTACGCCCGTCAGCTGGCGAACCGCCGGTACGCGCTCGGTCCTCGCCTCGTGCGCCTGGGCGAGGTCGCGAACCGGAAGTTCGGGCAGATCGCCATGCCGCAGCTCAAGGAGCTCGTGGAGCGCCTCGGCGAGACCGCCAACCTCGCCACGATCGACGGCGACCGCGTCATCTACGTCTCCCAGGCCCCGTCGCCGCACGCGATGCGGATGTTCACCGAGGTCGGCCGCCGCTCGCACCTGCACTCGACGGGAGTGGGCAAGGCGATCCTCTCCCAGCTCGGCGACGACGAGGTCCGCGAGATCATCGGCCGCACCGGCCTGCCGCCCGCGACGGCCCACTCCCTCACCACGATCGACGCCCTGCTCGCCGACCTCGCCGTCTCCCGCGAGCGCGGGTTCGCCATCGACGACGGCGAGCAGGAGATCGGCGTCCGCTGCTACGCGATGCCGGTGCCGGGCATGCCGGTGCCGACGGCGGTGTCGGTCTCGGGGCCCGTGGCGCGGGTCGACGAGGACTTCGCCGAGCGTGCCGTGCCCGTCCTGCGGGAGATCGTCGAGGAGATCGCCGCGCTCGCCGCCTCCTGACCCCCGTCCGCCTCCGTCGGGCGGGGTCGCCGGCCCCGCCCGAGAACCCGGAAGCCGGCAGGCGCGCCCCCTCAGAAGGTATACCGCCGAGGGCGGAAGGTATACCGACGATCCTCTTGACCGCCGTCGCGCGGCGCCGTTACGCTTTCCGTTATCCAGAACTTCGGTTCCGTGATATGGAATTCTGGTCCGTTCCTCGCTTCCGGGGAGCGCTCGACGACGAGACAGAGGAGAGGTGACGATGACGCCGCAGGACGATCAGCGCACAGAGGACGCCGCACGGGCGGCCGCTCACCCGCTCATCCACGTCGACCCGGACTTCTATTTCCCGGCGCAGCGCGAGTCCGGAGCCCGCCGGTTCCTGCGCGCCCTGCGCCACCTGATCCCCCGAACCACCTGACCCGAGACCGCCCCTGCCGCCGCGGCGACGCGGCGCCTAGACTCGCAGCCAAGCGTCCGCACCGGCGACGAACGCTCGCACCGCCCGACGCTGCGCACGAGCCGGAACGAGGAGAACACCTCCATGACTGACACCGACGTCACCCTCACCGTCAACGGGACCTCCCGTCCGCTCGGCGGCACCCCCGCGCACACGACCGCCCTCGACTGGCTCCGCGACACCGGCCTCTCCGGGAGCAAGGAGGGATGCGCGGAGGGGGAATGCGGCGCCTGCGCCATGCTGCTGGCCACCCCGACGCCGGACGGCGGCACCGCCTGGACGCCCGTCAACGCCTGCCTCGTTCCCGTCTACGCGCTCAACGGCCAGGAGATCGTGACCGCCGAGGGCCTGGGCTCCCCCGAGGACCTGCACCCGGTGCAGGAGAAGCTGGCCGAGGCCGGGGGCTCCCAGTGCGGCTATTGCACGCCCGGCTTCGCGTGTTCCATGGCCGGCGAGTACTACCGCGCCGACCGCGCGCCGATCGACGCCTCCGCCCCGGCGCACGACGAGGACTGCCCCGCGCATGACGCCGAGCACGGCCCCAACGGGTTCGACCTGCACGCGCTGAGCGGCAACCTCTGCCGCTGCACCGGCTACCGGCCGATCCGCGACGCCGCCTACTCGCTGGGCTCGCCGGCGGACTCCGATCCGCTGCGGCAGCGGCTGCAGGAGCCGGCCCCCTCCGCCATCCCCACGGACGCCGTCGTGGACGGCGCGCGCTTCGTCCGCCCGGCGACCCTCGCCGAGACCCTGCGCCTGCTCCACGACGAGCCGGACGCGCTGCTCGTCGCCGGCTCCACCGACTGGGGCGTCGAGGTCAACATCCGCGGCCGCCGCGCACCGCTCGTCGTCGCGATCGAGCAGCTCGACGAGCTGCGCACGCTCTCGATCGAGGACGACGTCGTCGAGATCGGAGCCGCACTGTCGTTGAGCGAGGTGGAGAAGCGCCTGGACGGCCGCATCCCCCTGCTGGCCCAGCTGTTCCCGCAGTTCGCCTCCCGCCTGATCCGCAACCGCGGCACGTTCGGCGGCAACCTCGGCACCGGGTCCCCGATCGGCGACACCCCGCCGGCGCTGCTCGCGCTCGGAGCCCGGGTCGTGCTCGCGTCCGTCGCCGGCGAGCGCGAGGTCGACCTCGCCGAGTACTTCACCGGATACCGGCAGACCGTCCGCGCCGCGGACGAGCTGATCCGGGCCATCCGGATCCCCCTCCCGCTGGCCGGTCTCACCGCCTTCCACAAGATCGCGAAGCGGCGCTTCGACGACATCTCCAGCGTCGCGGTCGCCTTCGCCCTGGACGTCGACGACGACGGGATCGTGACGGCCGCGCGGATCGGTCTCGGCGGCGTCGCCGCCACGCCGCTGCGCGCCCGCGCGACGGAGGAGGCCCTGATCGGCCAGCCGTGGAACGTCGCCACCGTCCGCACGGCGTCGGAGATCCTCAAGAACGAGGGGACGCCCATGTCGGACCACCGCGCGAGCGCCGACTACCGCTCGCTCATGCTGGGCTCGGCCCTGCTCAAGCTCTACAGCACCACGCAGCGCCCTCAGGCCGAGGGCATCGACTCGAAGGAGGTCCCGGCATGAGCGCCCTGGCCGATCGTCCCGAGAACCCGGTCGTCGGCGTCCGCGCCGCGCACGAGAGCGCAGCCCTGCACGTGACGGGGGCGGCGATGTACACCGACGACCTCGCGGCGCAGACCGCGGGCGTCCTGACCGCCTGGCCGGTCCAGTCCACCCGCGCGCACGCGAAGGTGACCGTCGACGTCTCCGGCGCCTACGAGGTCCCCGGAGTCGTCCGCGTGCTCACGGCCGCCGACGTGCCGGGCGTGAACGACGCCGGCATCAAGCACGACGAGCCGCTCTTCCCCGACGAGGCGATGTTCTACGGGCACGCCCTGGTCTGGGTGCTCGGCGAGACGCAGGAGGCCGCGCGCCTCGGCGCCGAGCGCGTGCAGGTCGAGTACGAGGACCTCCCCTCCTTCATCACGGTGCAGGAGGCCATCGACGCCGGGTCCTTCCAGGGGATCCCGCGCACGGTCGTCCGCGGCGACGCCGCGGCCGCCATGGCCGCGAGCGCGCACGTCTTCGAGGGGGTGAGCGAGTTCGGCGGGCAGGAGCACTTCTACCTGGAGACGCACGCGTCGCTGGCCGTGCGCGACTCGGAGGGGCAGTACTTCATCCAGTGCTCCACGCAGCACCCGTCCGAGACGCAGGAGATCGTCGCGCACGTGCTCGGCGTCACCTCCAGCCAGGTGACCGTGCAGTGCCTGCGCTTGGGCGGCGGGTTCGGCGGCAAGGAGATGCAGCCCCACGGCTTCGCCGCGATCGCGGCCCTGGGCGCGAAGCTCACCGGACGTCCGGTGCGCGTGCGCCTGAACCGGACGCAGGACCTGACGATGACCGGCAAGCGCCACCCCTTCCACATCACGTGGAAGGCCGGCTTCGACGAGTCCGGGATGATCCAGGCGCTCGAAGCCGTGCTGACGGCGGACGGCGGGTGGAGCCTGGACCTGTCCGAGCCGGTCCTGGCGCGGGCCCTGTGTCACCTGGACAACTCCTACTGGATCCCCAACGTCCACGCGCACGGCAGGATCGCGAAGACGAACAGGACCTCCAACACCGCCTACCGCGGCTTCGGCGGCCCCCAGGGCGTCTACCTGATCGAGGACATCCTCGGCCGCGTCGCACCGCAGCTGGGGATCGACCCGCTGCGCCTGCGCGAGCAGAACTTCTACCGGCAGGGGCAGACGACGCCCTACGGCCAGACGGTGAAGGACGCCGACCGGCTCGGCACGATCTGGAACCAGCTCCTCACCGAGGCGGACGTGGTGTCGCGCCAGGCGGAGATCGCCGCCTTCAACGCGGCCAGCCCGCACGTGAAGCGCGCGATCGCGATGACGCCGATCAAGTTCGGCATCTCCTTCAACTTCGCCGCGTTCAACCAGGCCGGCGCCCTCGTGCACGTCTACAAGGACGGCTCCGTGCTCATCAACCACGGCGGCACCGAGATGGGCCAGGGCCTGCACACGAAGATGATGCAGGTCGCCGCCACGGCGCTCGGGCTGGAGCTGCACCAGGTGCGCCTGGCTCCGACCCGTACCGACAAGGTCCCGAACACCTCGGCCACGGCCGCGTCCAGCGGCGCCGACCTCAACGGCGGGGCGGTCAAGAACGCGTGCGACCAGATCCGCGAGCGGATGGCGAAGGTCGCGGGACGCCTCCTCGGCGTCGACGAGCGCGACGTGCGCTTCTCCGGCGGCTACGTCACCGGTCTCGGGAACACCGTGCAGCGGCTGACGTTCGCCGAGGTCGCCGCGGCGGCGTACTTCCAGCGCATCCAGCTGTTCGCCGCCGGCTACTACCGCACCGAGGGCCTGCACTGGGATCCCGAGGCCATGCACGGATCCCCGTTCAAGTACTTCGCGTACGGCAGCGCCGCCACCGAGGTCGAGGTCGACGGGTTCACCGGCGCGTACCGGGTGACGCGCGTCGACATCGTGCACGACGTGGGCGACTCCCTCTCCCCGATGCTCGACATCGGCCAGATCGAGGGCGCCTATGTCCAGGGCGTGGGCTGGCTGACGCTGGAGGAGCTGCGCTGGGACCAGAGCGACGGCCCGCACCGCGGCCGGCTGCAGACGCAGTCCGCGTCCACGTACAAGCTGCCGAGCTTCTCCGAGATGCCCGAGCAGTTCCACGTGCGCCTCTTCGAGAACGCGCGGGAGGAGGGTGCCGTCTACGGATCCAAGGCCGTCGGCGAGCCGCCGTTCATGCTCGCCTTCAGCGCCCGTGAGGCGCTCCGCCAGGCCGTCGCGGAGTTCGGGCCCACCGGTCACTCCGTGGACCTCGGCTCGCCGGCGACGCCCGAGGCGGTGTTCTGGGCGGTCCGCCGTGCGCAGGAGGCGGGCGCCTCCCGGGACGCCGCAGCGGCGCCCGCCGAGCGGACGCTGTCCGCCGTCTGATCCGAGGATCCCGTGGACTGGCTCGATGCCCTGCAGCGGCTGCGCGCACAGCGCACGCCGGCGGTCGTCGTGACCCTGGCCATGGTGCGCGGGCACTCGCCGCGCAACGGCGGGGCGAAGATGGTCGTCTCCCCCGGCGACGTCTTCGGCACCGTCGGCGGCGGCAACCTCGAGGCCACCGCGATCGACCGGGCGCGCGCCATGCTCGCCCAGGGCACCGCAGAGCCGGAGCTGCTGACGCTCACGCTGAGCGACAAGGCGACGACCGAGTACGGCGTGCAGTGCTGCGGAGGAGAGGTCACGATGATGCTCGAGCCGATCCGGGTCGTCCCGTCCGTCGCCGTCTTCGGGCTCGGCCACGTCGGACTGGAGCTGGCCCGCATCCTGTCGCGGCACGAGCTGGAGCTGACGCTCGTCGACTCGCGGGCGGAGATGCTCGCGCCCGAACGGATCGGGGATCCGGGCTCCGCCGGGGTCCTGGGCGACGCGGTCGCGCGGGTCCGCGTCGTGCATGCTCCCGTCCCCGAGTCTGCGCTGGCGGAGCTTCCCGGGGGCGCGCACGTGCTCGTCATGACCCACGACCATGTCGAGGATCTGGCCGTGGTGGACCAGGCGCTGCGCGCGCCCGGGCTCGGGTCCGTCGGGCTGATCGGATCGGCGTCGAAGTGGGCGCGGTTCCGGAAGAAGCTCCGCGAGCTGGGCCAGGACGAGGCGGCGCTCGCCCGGGTGACGACGCCGATCGGCATTCCCGAGGTGACCGGGAAGCAGCCCGCGGTGATCGCGGTGAGCGTCGCGGCCCGGATCCTGCAGCTGATCGACGACCAGGCCCCGGTCGTTGAGCGAGCGCAGCGAGACGAAACGCCCCAGCCTCCGGCCGTTGAGCGAGCGCAGCGAGACGAAACGCAGCGCCCCGGATGAGCGCCCCCTCCGCGATCGTCACCGGTGCCGGCAGCGGCATCGGCCGCGCTGTCGCCCGCGCCCTCCTCGCGGACGGCTTCGGGGTCACGCTCGCGGGGCGCCGCGGTGAAGCGCTGGAGGAGACGGCGTCGTCGGCGGGAATCCGGGCAGAGGGGGCGCTCGTCGTCCCGACGGACGTCACGGACGCGGCGCAGGTCGATGAGCTCGTCCGCCGCCACGTCGAGCGGTTCGGTCGGCTCGACGTCCTGATCAACAACGCCGGGGTCTTCGGACCGGTCGCCGACGTCGGCTCCCTGGATCCGGACGACTGGGACGCGACCTGGGCGGTCAACGTCACCGGCGCCGTCCTGTGCGCCGGTGCGGCTTTCCGGCAGATGCGCGCGCAGCGTCCGGCGGGCGGTCGCATCGTGAACAACGGTTCGATCTCCGCGCAGACGCCGCGGCCGCTGTCGGTCGCCTACACGACGACGAAGCATGCGATCGCGGGGCTCACGAAGTCGATCGAGCTCGACGGCCGGGATCACGGCATCACGGCGACGCAGCTCGACATCGGCAACGCCCGCACGGGCATCGTCTCGGGGATCGTCGGGGACGGAGCGCTCCAGGCCGACGGCTCCCGTCGCATCGAGCCCACGATGGATGCCGCGCATGTGGCGGATCTCGTGGTCCGCGTCGCTCGCCTGCCGCTCGATGTGAGCGTCCCGCAGCTCACCGTGACCGCCGCCGGCATGCCGTTCATCGGCCGCGGCTAACCCCCTCCCCGTCTCCCCCTCCCCGGGTTTGGGGCCCATCCCACGGGTTCGGGGTCCGCCGTGGGGCCGTTTCGCCCCGGATCGCGCCCCGAAACCCCCGACAGATCCCCCGGAGCCCTCGACACGGGGCCGGGGATGAGGCGGGGGTGGGGCCCGCTCCGGGGAGTTGGGGTCCACGGCGGGGTCTGCTGGCCCCGGATCGTGCCCCGAACGGGCGAGACGGGCCCCGAACCCGGCGCCGCGCGGGGCGGGATGAGGACGGGAGACGCCGGATCAGGCCGCAGGAGGACGGGAGACGAGGAAGGCGCAGGGCAGGGTGAGGAGGGCGAACGCCGCGGCGGCGAGCAGAGCCGCGGGGAACGCGAAGGCGGCGGCGAGCGCCCCGACGACGACCGCCCCGAGACCGGTGCCTGCGTCGAAGCCGATGTTCCACGCGGCGCTCGCGACGACCTGATCGCGCGGGGCGACGGCGGCGAAGGCCGCGCCCATCGTCAGGTTCTGCAGTGCGCCGTATCCGATCCCGACGAGGGCCATGCCCGCCGCCAGCGCCCCGTCGCGCCCGGGCTCCGCGGCGGCGAACGCGGCGAGCCCGAGCCCGCCGACGGTGGTGAGCACGAACGGCCACAGCAGCCGCCGCACCCCCACCCGGTCGGCCACGTGCCCGATCCCCCAGCGGGTCAGCGCGGCGAGTCCGGTGAGCGCGAGCAGGGCGAGGGTCGTGGTCGCCGCGTTCGCGGTGAGCTGCGGGACGAAGGTGATGAGCGCACCGCCGGCGAGCGTCACCCCGAGCAGCAGCAGCACAGGCGGCACCAGCCCCACGAAGCGACGCAGGCCCCGATGCGCATGGGCGGGCTCGGGATGGGGCGGGACCGCCTCCAGCCGTGCCCCGAGCCGCGCGGCGGCGACCACGCCCGCCAGGGGAACCGCGGCCGCGACGAACACCGTCGCGAACCCGAGGGTCTCGGCGATCCAGGGGGCGAGCGGCAGCACGAGCACCTGCGGCCCGGCGATCCCGAGTCCGAAGGCGCCGATCGCGCGGCCGCGCCGCGCCGGCTCGATGAGCTCGGCGACGGCGCTCGATCCGCAGACGGTGAGGATCGCGAACCCCACGCCGCGCAGCGCCGCGATCGCGAGGATGGGCGCCAGCCCGTCGGACAGCAGATGGAGCGGAGCGGGCAGGCCGAGGAACACGAGCCCCGCGATCAGCACCCGCTTCCATCCCCAGCGATGAAGGAAGCGCGGCACGGCGAGCTGCGCGAGGACCGTGCAGAGCATGAAGATCCCGGTGACGAGACCGACGCCGAACTCGTCGGCGCCGCCTCGCGCCGCCCACAGCGGCGCCACGGGGAAGAGGAGCGCGTAGCCGGTGAACCCCGACACGATCATCGCGAGGAGCGCGGGCATGCCGGGCTCGCGCCAGACGGACCGGGCGCTCTGCGTCTGCGTCGTCATCGTGCTCCATCCTCCCACCGCGTCCGCCCTCGCCGCCCGCCCCGGCGACCGACCCACCGCCCCGCCCGAACGCCGAGTGGTCAGTTTCTGTGGGTTGCACCGGCGCGAACCCGCAGAAACTGACCACTCGGCTACCGGGGAGGGGGATCAACCGCCCGCGAGGAGCGCCTCGATCGGACCGCGGGCGAAGTACACGGCGAAGCCGGCGGCGACGACCCACAGCAGCCAGTGCACCTTGCGCGCCCGGCCGGCGAGCGTGTTCACGACCGCCCAGGCGATGAACCCGGCGCCGATCCCGTTCGCGATCGAGTAGGTCAGCGGCATGGTGACGATCGTGAGGAACGCGGGCATCGCCACGGCGAACTTGTCGAACTTGATCTCCCGGATCTGCGCCATCATCAACGCGCCCACGATCACGAGGGCGGCCGCGGCCACCTCGATCGGCACGATGGCCGTGAGCGGGGTGACGAACATCGACAGCAGGAACAGCCCGCCGGTGACCAGCGCCGCGAGCCCGGTCCTGGCCCCCTCCGCGATGCCGGCCGCGCTGTCGATGAAGACCGTCGCCGAGGAGCTGGAGGTGCCACCGCCCATGACGGCACCGGCGCCCTCGACGACGAACGCGCTGCGCAGGCGCGGGAAGGTGGCGTCCTTGCGCGCGATCCCCGCCTCCCGGGCGAGCCCGGTCATGGCGCCCATGGCGTCGAAGAAGTTCGTGAACAGCAGAGTGAAGACGAGCATGACCGCGGACAGGATGCCGATGCGCCCGAAGGATCCGAGGAGGTCGAACTGCCCGACGAGGGAGAAGTCCGGCACGCTGACCCACTGCGCGGGCATCGCCGGCACGGACATGTGCCAGCCCCCGGGGTTCTTTCCCGCGGGATCGAGCGGGCCGAGCTTCATCGTCGCCTCGACGATCACCGAGACGATGGTGCCCGCGATGATGCCGATGAGGATGGCCCCCGGGACCTTCCGCGCGATCAGGATGCCCATCAGCACCAGCGTGCCGACGAAGATGAGGGTCGGGATCGAGGTCAGCGAACCGCCGTCGCCCAGCTGCACGGGCGGGCCGGCCGGGGTCCGGTTGACGAAGCCGGCGTCGACGAATCCGATGAAGGCGATGAACAGGCCGATGCCGACCGTGATGGCCGCCTTGAGCGCCTGCGGCACGGCGTGGAAGATCGCCGTCCGGATCCCGGTCGCCCCGAGCAGGACGATCAGGATGCCGTTGATCATCACGAGCCCCATGGCCTCGGGCCAGCTCACGTCGCCCACGACCGAGACCGCGAGGAAGGAGTTGATCCCGAGCCCGGCGGCGAGCGCGAACGGCACCCGGGCGACCAGGCCCATGAGGAGGGTCATCACTCCGGCGGTCAGGCCCGTCGCGGCCCCGACCTGCGCGAAGTCGAGGGAGTTGCCCGTGACGTCCGTGCCCCCGGAGAGGATGATCGGGTTGAGGATGACGATGTACGCCATCGCGAAGAAGGTGACGAGTCCTCCGCGGATCTCCTGCGGGATGCTGGATCCTCGCCGGGTGATGTCGAAGAACCGGTCGAGGGCGCCCTTGGGCTCGGGGGGTTCGATGGCGTCCGCGCCATCGCGGACTTCGGCGGTCTGAGACATGTGCTCTCCTGCTCGAAAGGCGTGCCCGGACGTCCTCGTCCGGGCACGACGGTGTATTGGTGACGTGCTCGCGTCGTGTGCGGGGATAGGGTGCGCGGATCGCGCGGTGTGTCAGTAGTCGGTGCGGTTCGCCGTGTGCGTCCACTCGGTGAACGGGGCGACGCGCTGGTCGGCGGGCAGCGTCTCCTGGGCCACGGGCATGATCTCCCGGTCCTGGGCGTCGCCCTCGAAGTAGCGGTAGAACAGCGCGTCGTCGAAGCCCGCGTCGGCTGCGTCGTCGCGGTCCGCGGCGAAGTACACGCGGTCGATGCGCGCCCACAGCGACGTCGCCAGGCACATCGGGCACGGCTCGCAGCTGGTGTAGAGGACGGCGCCGGTGAGATCGAAGGTGGACAGCCCGGCGCAGGCGTTGCGGATCGCCGTCACCTCGGCGTGCGCGGACGGGTCGTTGTTGGCGGTCACGCGGTTCACGCCCTCGAAGACCCGGCCGTCGGCGGTGACGACGATCGCGCCGAACGGGCCCCCGGAGTTGCGGACGTTGTCGGTGGCGAGGTCGACCGCGCGGGCGAGGTACTCGGCGGGGCTGGGTGTGGTGGCGTCGGCGGCCCCGTCGACGGGGGTGCCAGAGGTGCTGAGGCCGATCGTGTGCATCAGAGAGCTTCCTTGCTGTCGCTGTCGCGGTGAGGACCGATCGGGTGAGGGATCCTCGTCGATCCGCGGTGGGGAATCTGATGCCCTGGACGAGTTTCAGAGGGGATCCTCCCGGGCGCTTCGAGGCTAGCAACGAAGATCGCGCTCGTCCACGGCTATTCGGAAAAAAGCTTCCACAATGTGGTATACCTTCTTGCTGTTCCGCATGTGCGGAGATATCGTCGCCTTCATGACGCATTTTCGGATCAGCGAGGCCGCAGCGCTCGTCGGCGTGAGCGACGACACCGTCCGGCGGTGGGTCCACGACGGGTCCCTCACCGTCTCGCAGGACGCGTCGGGCAGGCAGGTCGTGCCCGGCGCCGAGCTGGCCGAACGGGCCAAGGCGATGGCGGCGGACGTCACGGATGTCGGCGATGTCCGCCGCAGTGCCCGCAACCGCTTCGTCGGGCTCGTGACCCGCGTGGAGATCGACGGCCTGATGGCGCAGGTCGAGCTGCAGTGCGGCCCGCACCGCGTCGTGTCCCTGATGTCCGCCGAGGCCGCGCGCGAGATGCGGCTGGAGGTCGGATCCAAGGGCGTCGCCGTGGTCAAGGCGACCATGGTCATCCTCGAGACCGACAAGGACCCCCTCCGATGAACGCTTCCCTCCCCCGCCGCGCCGGCCTGGCCGCCGCGCTCCTGACCGCCGCCCTCGGGCTCGGCGCCTGCGCTCCGGCCGGGG
>NZ_BCRA01000097.1 GCF_001552355.1 Microbacterium resistens NBRC 103078 | reverse complement strand
CGACGCGCCGCGCGGGCGGACACCACGGCGATCCGCTGCAGCGTCAGGAGGGCGAGCACGGTCAGGGCCCCGCCGATCCACAGCAGCGTCGCGGAGCCCACCGTCAGCTGCACCCACACCCCGGCGCCGACGGTCGCGAGGCCGACCGACAGCAGCGCCGTGGTCGTGATGCGCACGCGCCGGCGGGCACGGGCCTGCCGGAACACCGGATCCGCGCGGGTCGCGGCGAGCTCCTGCCGCAGGCGCTCGAGCTCGGCGGCCTCGCGCTCGGACTGCAGGCGCTTGGCCAGACGCTGCTGGGCGAGGGCCGTGCGGGCGTTGAGCTCGAGGCGCACCTCCTCGGGCGTCTCGCTCGTCTCGGCGAGCACGCGCAGCGCGCGGTTCAGGCGGACGGCGTTGCGCTCGGCGGCCTCGTACTGGTGACGGCCCCGCCAGGAGGGAAGGAAGTACAGCAGCCAGAGCAGCACGGAGACGAGGACGATCACGCCCCCACTCAGCACCGGCCCGTCCATGGTGTCCACGGTAGGCGACGCGCCACCGCGCCCCCGGCTACCGCACGCGCGTGTCGCGTCGCGCCGGGCGTGTCCTCGACCCCGGCGCCGCCGTCCTCGGTTCCCCCGGCCCGAGCCGATGTCGCCGCACGGGAGTAGGGTCGGCACGTGACGCCGTTCACCCGTTCGCAGAAGCTCGTGATCGCCATCGCGATCCTCGCGTCGTTCGTCACGTTCCTGGACGGCACGGTGGTCACGGTGGCGCTCCCGGCCATCAGCCGTGAGCTCGGCGGCGGCATCACGACCCAGCAATGGGTCGTGGACGCCTATCTCATCACCCTGAGCGCGCTGATCCTGCTCGCCGGATCCGTCTCCGATGCGTACGGACGGGTGCTGGTGATGCGGATCGGCCTGATCGGGTTCGGCATCGCCTCCGTCGCGGTGGCCGCCGCGCCCGACCCGCTGGTGCTCATCCTGGCGCGGGCCCTCCAGGGCGCTGCGGGTGCTCTCCTCGTCCCCAGCTCGCTCGCCCTCATCACGTCGTCTCTGCGCGGTGCGAGCCAGGGCCGAGCCATCGGGATCTGGACCGCGTTCACGACGGCGGCCCAGCTGGTCGGCCCGCTCCTGGGCGGTGTGTTCGTCGACCTCCTCAGCTGGCGGCTGGTCTTCCTCATCAACGTGCTCCCGATCGGGATCACCCTCTCCCTCCTGGCCCGACTGGAGCTGCCGGAGCACCCGCGCGGGGCTCGCGTGGACTGGTGGAGCGGCGCGCTGTGCGCACTGGGGCTCGGCGGCGTGGTCTTCGCGCTCATCGAGCAGCCGAATCTCGGGTGGTCCTCTCCGGCGATCTGGGGGACCGGCATCGGCGGCGCAGCCCTCCTGACGCTGTTCCTGTGGCGCCAGCGCGGGGACCAGGCGCTCATGCCGCTGACGCTGTTCCGGGTCCGCAACTTCGGGTGGGGGAACGTCGCGACGCTGTTCGTCTATGCGGCCCTGTCGCTGAACGGCTTCGTGATCGGCGTGTATCTGCAGCAGGGCGCCGGACTGTCGGCGACCGCGGCCGGACTCGCCAGCCTGCCCATGACGATCCTGATGATCCTGATCAGCTCCCAGGCGGGGTCCTGGTCCGCGCGGCTCGGCCCGCGCCTGTTCATGACGGTCGGACCCTTCGTCATAGCCGCAGGAGCGCTCCTCCTGCTGACTGTGGCGGCGGAGTTCAGCTATTGGTGGCAGGTGCTGCCCGCCATGATCGTGATGGGGCTGGGACTGGCTCTCACCGTCGCCCCGCTGACCTCCGCGATCCTCGGCGCGATCGACGAGCGCCGCTCGGGGATCGCCTCCGCCGTGAACAACGCCGTCTCCCGCGTCGCCGGCCTCCTGGTGGTCGCGATGCTCTCCACCATCGTCGGCGGGACGCTCGACCTCGGGGGCTTCCACAGCGCGGCCTGGGTCACGGCCGCGCTCATGGTGCTCGGCGGCGTCGTGTCCTGGATCGGGATCCGCACCGCGGCGCCGGAATCGGCGACCGATGAGGAGCAGGGCGCCCGGCCGTAAGACGGCTCGTCAGCCGGGCAGGTCCACCGGCGGAAGGTCCGCCGGCGGGACGGCGGAGGCCTCGACGGGGACCCGGCCGCCCACCCAACGGGCCAGCACGCCCTCGGGGACGTCCTCCTGCACGAGCGCGAAGCAGAGGTGGTCGCGCCAGTCGCCGTCGATGTGGATGTAGCGGCGGCGTCGTCCCTCGTAGCGGAAGCCGAGCTTCTGCACGACACGGATGCTGGCGCGGTTCTCCGGTCGGATGCAGATCTCGATCCGGTGCAGCCCCAGCTCGCCGAAACAGAGGTCGGTCGCGAGCGCGACCGCGGTCGGGGTGATGCCCTTGCCGGCGAAGCGCTCGCTGACCCAGTAGCCGATGGTGGCCGAGCAGAGCGAACCCCGCATGACGCCCCACACGTTCAGCTGGCCGGCCACGTCGCCGTCGTACTCCATGACGAACGGATAGCCCCCGCCGTCGCGGTACTGCTGGAGCAGACGGCGGATGCTCACCCGCATGTCGAACCCCACCGCCGCCCCCGGCAGCGTCGCCTCCCAGCGCTGCAGCCAGTCGCGGTTGGTCAGCAGCTCGTGCTGGAGGACGCGGGCATCACGCGGGCGCACGAGCCGGATCTCCACCGGCCCGTGCTTCCTCGCGACGCTCGCATCCACGTGCCGCTCCCGGGGTCCGCCTCAAAGGCGCTCCGCGAACTCCTTCAGCCACGGACGGAGATCCGTCCCCAGGTCGTCGCGGTCGGAGGCGAGCTGCACGATCGCCTTGATGTAGTCCAGGCGGTCGCCGGTGTCGTAGCGGCGTCCGCCGAACACGACGCCGTACACGCCGGGGCCGGCGGGGTCCGCGGCGAGTTCCTGCAGAGCGTCGGTGAGCTGGATCTCGCCGCCCTTGCCGGGCTGGGTGCGCTCGAGGATCTCGAACACCGACGCCGGCAGCACGTAGCGGCCGATCACGGCGAGGTTGGACGGGGCGTCCTCGGCGGCGGGCTTCTCGACGAGTCCGGTGACCTTCACCGTGCCGCCCTCCCCCTCGCCGTCCACGGCGGCGACGCCGTACATGTGGATGTGCTCCGGGTCGACCTCCATGAGGGCGATGACCGCCGCCCCGGTGCGCTCGTGCACCTCGATCATGTCCGTCAGCAGCGGATCGCGCTCATCGATGAGGTCGTCGCCGAGCAGGACGGCGAACGAGCTGTCCCCGACGTGCGTGCGCGCGCGCAGCACAGCGTGCCCGAGGCCCTTGGGCTCGCCCTGCCGGACGAAGTGGATGTCGGCCAGGTCGCTGGACTTCATCACGCGCTCGAGGCGACCCGTGTCGCCCTTCTCCATCAGCTTGACCTCGAGCTCCGGGACGGAGTCGAAGTGGTTGGAGATCGCGTTCTTGTTGCGTCCGATGATGACGAGGATGTCGTCGATGCCCGCGTCCGCGGCCTCCTCGACGACGTACTGGATGGCCGGCTTGTCGACGACGGGCAGCATCTCCTTCGGCATCGCCTTCGTGGCCGGGAGGAACCGCGTTCCCAGCCCAGCGGCGGGGATCACGGCCTTGATGTGTGGTTTCGCCATTTCTCCAGCTTAGCCCGGGGTGCCCCCGTACAATCGGAGCCATGTCCGACGAGACCGATCACGCCAAGCGCGCCCTGCGGGCCGAACTGCGTGAGCGTCGTCAGCTGCTCACGCAGGCGCAGCGCGAGCAGGCCGCCGAGGGGATCGCCCACCAGCTCGACGCGCTCGTCGCACAGCTCGACGCGCGATCGATCTCCTGCTTCCTCGCGACCACCACGGAACCGGGCACGCAGTCGTTCATCCGCGACGCGATGGCACGCGGCATCCGCGTCCTTCTCCCCATCACGCGCGCGGACGGCCTCCTCGACTGGGCCGTCGCGAACGACTCGGACGAGGTGGGCATCGGCCTGTACGGTCTCCCGGAGCCGACCGGCGAGGTCCTCGGCCCGATCGCCGTGAACGACGTCGACCTCATGATCATCCCGGCGGCGGCGGTCGACTCCTCCGGCACCCGCCTCGGCTGGGGCCGCGGCTACTTCGACAAGACCATCGGGTCGATGGAGAAGTGCCCGCCCGTCTACGCCGTGGTCTACGACTCGGAGGTCCTCGACGAGGTCCCCCGCGAACTCCACGACCAGCCCGTCACCGGGGTGGTCACCCCCACCCGAACACTGGTCCTGTCGCCCGATCGGCGCTGACCATCCCCATCCCTTCTCCACGAGGACACATGCCCACCTACTCCTACGCCTGCACCGCGTGCGGCCACCGCTTCGACGCCGTCCAGTCCTTCTCCGACGCCGCGCTCACCGAGTGCCCCGAGTGCCGGGGCCGTCTCCGCAAGGAGTACGGATCCATCGGCGTGACGTTCAACGGATCCGGCTTCTATCGCACGGATTCGCGTGGCGCTGGTGGCGAGAAGGCCTCCTCTTCGGCATCATCGAAGACGGATTCGACGACGAGCGCCAGCCCGGCGCCTGCATCGGCTCCAGCCTCGACATCCTGAGGCCGATACAAGGGGGGAATCCATGATCCAGGGATTCAAAGACTTCATCCTGCGCGGGAACGTCATCGACCTCGCTGTCGCCGTGGTCATCGGCGCGGCGTTCTCGAAGATCATCGACGTGATCGTCACGGCTCTGATCAACCCGCTCATCGCGCTGTTCTTCAACGCGGACAGCCTGGACACCGCACTCCAGCTCCAGGTGCCGACGCTGCTGGGCGGAACCAGCACCTTCGCCTTCGGCGCGATCCTCGGGGCGGTCATCAACTTCCTCGCGGTGGCGCTCATCGTCTACCTCGTGTTCGTCATGCCGATGAACAAGTTCAAGGAGCGCCAGGCGGCGAAGGCCGGCGTCTCCGAGGAAGAGGCCGAGCTCACGGAGCAGCAGCTGCTCGTGCAGATCCGCGATCTGCTGGAGAAGCAGCAGATCAAGTAACCCGCCGTGGCGATCGCGAGCCCCTGTTCCCCCGCGGAGCAGGGGCTCGTTCCACGTCGCACCCCACCCGGTCGAGCGAGCGCAGCGAGACGAAACGCCCCCGGCTACCGGTCGTTGAGCGAGCGCAGCGAGACGAAACGCCCCCACCCCGCGAAGCGCCGCTCAGTAGTGCGGCGGGACGTCGCGGCGCAGTCGGTCGTCGTTCGGCCCCGACGGGCCGGCCGCCCCGGTCTCCCGGTCGCGGGCATCGGGCTCCGCGTGGGTCCCCGGCGCCGGCGTCAGCCGTGCCCGACGCGCGCCCCGCACACGCACGATGCGCTGGCGCCCGCCGTCAGGGCTCGACGGAACGCTCCCGGCGGGCGGCTCGACGGAATCGTCCCCGGGTTCGGGGCCGGACCCGGTCATCGGTCGTGGGAGTCGACGTCCAGGGGCTGGGTGTCGCCGTCGACCCGCGGCGCGTCGTCGGTGATCCCGAGCACCGTCGCGATCCTGCGGGCGACGGAGGCCGGATCGCTGTACAGGTCGAACGCATGGACCCGGATGTAGTGCCAGCCGAGGCGACGCAGGACCTGCGGACGCAGTCGCAACGACTCGCGCAGGGACTCGTTGCGCGACTCCGGGTCGGATTCGATCACGACGGCCTTGCCCTGATGCTGGGCGACGAGCGGGAGCAGACCGCGGTAGTCCACGTCCACGGAGGCGCCGAGGCGCCGCAGCTCCCGTGCGAGGGCGAGCGTGAGCGGGTCGGCGAGGTCTTCGAGACGCTCCTCGCGGCGGTGCGCGGCGAGCCCGCCGAGGATGGACATCAGGGTCGCGGCCCCGTGCTCGAGTCGTCCGTCATCGAAGGACGAGGGACGGATCGAGGACACGATCACCATCGACCGCCGCGCCCGCGTCATCCCGACCGTAAGCAGCCGCTCCCCGTCCGGCGTGGAGAGGTCGCCGAAGTCGCTGAGGACCCGGCCGTGCTTGGTCAGCCCGAAGCCGAGCGAGAAGACGACCCGGTCGCGACTCTCCGCGACCGACTCCTCGAGCGTCAGCACGGCGAACGGCTCGGCGGTGTCGCGTCCGACGAAGTCCGCCACGTCGCTGCGCCCCGCGAAGGCGGCCGTGACGGCGGCGCGGACGCGCTCCGCGTGCCGACGGCTGGCCGTGACGACCATGAGCGACTCGGTCGGCCGGTGCACGGCGTGCTCGACGACGAGCGTCACCACCCGGGCGACCTCGGCATCCGGGCTCTCCACGGCCCCGGAGACCGGATCCGGCGTGCCGATCCCGCCCTCGACGTAGTCGACGGCCAGGCTCCCGCGTCCGAGATACGATCCCGCCCACGGCAGGGACACGATCTCCCCGCCGTAGAAGGCGTCGTTGATCAGTTCGGCGAGGTCCTCTCCCCCGGCCCGGTAGCTCCGCGTCAGCGTCACCACGGGCAGGAGCTCGGCGAGCCTCTCGAACGCGGACACGGTGTCGAAGTCGTGCTCCTCCTCGTGGTCCGGCGTCGGCACGGTCGCCACGGTGAAGGGAGTGGGCTTCTGCGTCACCGGATCGCCGAACGCCACCACCTGGCGGGCACGACGGATCGCCGGGGTCGCCTCGGCGAGGTTGATCGCGGCGGCGTCGACGAGCAGGACGGAGTCGAACACGACGCCGTCGGGGATGTCGGGCACCTGGTAGGGAGACGCGATCCAGACCGGCGCCAGCACGCGGAGCAGGGCGGGGGCTGCGGCGGCGAGCTCGGCCGGGGTCGTGCGCCCCTGTGTGAGCGCCTGACGGAGGTTGCGCGCCTCCTCGGCCTCGTCGACGATCGCGATGCGCCACTGTCCGGCCATCTGCCAGGCCAGCAACGGCCCCGAGGCGGCGGCATGAGCCTCGTCCACCAGCCGGAAGTCCCGCTCCAGACGATCCAAGACGGCGGTGTTCGCGCCGAGGAGCGATCGGTTCTGCTGCAGTGCGCGCTCGAGCAGGGACTGCCACCACGCGTACTCCAGCTCGTCGCCGACCCGCTCCTCCGACAGGTGCCGGACCGACAGGTCGATCAGCAGCGGCTCGAGGCCGAGCCCCGCCAGCTCGTCGCGGATCTGTGCCCGCTCGACGAGGTTGTCGAACACGTCGGACTTGGCGGCGAGTCCGGCGAGCGTGCGCAGCAGCCGGTCCACCGGGAGCGTCGAGAGGCGCTCCTTGCGCCCCAGGGCGGCGTCCAGCTCACCGAGCTCCGCCTCCACCCGCTGCCACGCCACGGCCACGTCGGCGAGTCCGAGCGGCACCTCGGGGGCCACGCCGGCGTCGACGTAGTGCTGCCACTGCGTCCGCTGGGACTGGATCCGCACGAGCGCCTCGTGCATGTCGCTGACGTGCGCGCCGGGACGGACGTACTCCTTGGCCAGCCGCCGCAGCCGGCGCCGATTGGCGGACGACAGCGCCGCTGCATCCCGGCGGGTGCCGTGCGCCTTGATCAGCTCGCCCAGCGGTCGCTCGAACACGGTCGGGCGGAAGCGGTCGAGGGAGTCGCGGATCCCCTGCAGGAGACGCAGGTACTCGCCGAGCTCCTCGATCGTCGCGAACGGGCGCATGCGCGTCTGCGCCACGAGCTCGTAGCCCCGCTCCAGCAGCGCGGGCACGCTCTTGGCGTGCAGGCGCTCGGCGAGGGCGTGCGCCTCGTGCGCCGCCTCCGTCGACGAGAACGACACGCCGTACCACGGGGAGTCGTTCGGACCGAAGCGGAACTCCCCCAGCCGTGCGGCGGTCGCCAGCAGCGCGGCGGCCCGCGACCGGTCGCCGGCGAGCTTTTCCAGCGCCGGACGGTCCAGGCGGGCAGTCGTGGACGGCGGCGTCGGCAGGGAGGCGAGTCGGGTCAGCACCCGGACCGCGTCGAGGACCGACGCGCCGAGACCCGGATCCTTGTCCGTCAGCGCGCCGCGGTAGTCGCGCAGCACGGTTCGCAGCCGGACCAGGGCGTCGTCGATCTCGGCGAGCTTGGGAGCGGCGGCCTTCTCGTTCCGGCCGATCGCCCGGACGAGGTCGCGGCGCACCGTCGCCGGGGAGACGGCGAACCCGTCGAGGCCGATCCCGCTCAGCCGGTGCCGGACCCCGTCGAGCGTGGACCGGCGCGCGGAGACGATGAGCACCCGCTTGCCCGCACGCACCAGCTCGCCGATCGCGTTGATGACGGTCTGCGTGCCGCCGGTGCCCGGCAGAGTCGCGACCGACAGCGAGTGGCCGGCGGCGATGCGCGCCAGCACCGCCTCCTGCTCGGAGTCGGCGTCCAGGAGCAGGTTGTCGGAGGCGGGGGCGCGCTCGTCCGGTCCCGTGATGGTCGGGAGCGCCCGGCGGACGGTCACGGTCTCGCGATCCGCGACATGCCCGGCGAGCGCGTTCAGCAGCGTGTTGTCCAGGTCGTGCGCGTCGCGCGCCATCCCGGCGCCGACGTCGGCGAAGGTCGACACGACCAGGCGCGGCAGGACCGAGAACGTGTCGATCGTCGCCGTGGCCGCGCGCAGCCGGTCGATCGCCGGCTGCGGCTTGAACACCCCGCCGTCGTAGGCGAGGGCGGCGAGCGCGTCCGCGTCGATCGTGATGCCGAAGTGGTCGTGGGCCACCCGGATCAGCTCCGGGTTGACGAAGAAGCCGCCGTGCAGCTTCAGCTCGAAGTCCGCGTGGTGCCGTCGGATCGCGAGCGGGCGCAGGAGGACGGGCGCCGCGTAGTCCTTGCCGCCGATGCGCCACGTGGCCAGTCCCACGGCGAGGTGGACCGCGTCGATGCCGCGCACCGTCCGCAGCTCCGTGTTCTTCGCCGTGATCCGCTCGGCCGCCAGGCGTGCCGTGCGCAGCCCGACCTCGTCGCGGAAGAGGTTCGACAGCAGGGTCGATCGCCCCGTGATGAACTGCGGGAGGCTCCCCGGGTGGGCGCGGGAGATGTCGATCCCCGCCTCGGGAACGTCGTGGAAGGAGGTGAGCGGGGACGGCCCCCCGAGCTGCGCGGCCTCGGCCCGCAGACGGGCGCGTTCGGCGTCGGCGGCGTGAGCGACGCTCACGCCGGGCTCGGAGACGCGGACGTCGCCGGGCGCCACGGAGCGCGGCTCCGCCGCCTCGGCGGTCTTTCCGTCACGTCGCCACACAAGAGAAGACTAGGCGCGCGAGGCGCGCGGGACCTGCAAGGGCGCCGAGTTTCACCGGATTGATCGGCCTCTTCCTCCACTGAAGACCGCTCCGACGAGCTTTCCCCCGTTCCCGGCTCTCGGCCGGGGTCCGGCCCCTCGGCGGGCGATGATGGGCGCATGAGCTTCCGATACGACTTCGCCGCCACTCCGTTCGGCGAGGCTCTGGCCGTGTACTCGGACCGGGGCCTCGTGAGCTTCGAGCTCCCCGACGCCGCCGAGCTCGAGGCCCCCTGGCTCCTGGAGGGCGTCAGCCGCCGCCTGCAGCGACTTCCCGATCACGATCCGGGCGCGGCCGAGGAGCTGCAGGACCTCCTCGACGCGTACTTCGAGGGAGAGGCGGTCCGCTTCGACGAGGAGATCGCCCTCGACTGGCGGCTGGCCGAGGGCTTCGCGCTCGATGCCCTGCACGCGATCTGCGAGATCCCCTGGGCCGAGACCGCCTCCTACGGAGAGGTCGCCGTGCACGCAGGCCGACCGCGCGCGGCGCGCGCGGTCGGCACCGCCTGCCGTCTCACGCCGTTCTCGATCGTCGTCCCGGTGCACCGCGTCGTCCGCGCGGACGGCAGCATCGGGCAGTACGGCGCGCACCCGGAGCGCAAGAGGTACCTCGTCGACCTGGAGGCGGACGCCGCCCGGCGCCGGACTCCGTGAGGACGCCGCGGCCCCGACGTGTAGGCCGTCGGGGCCGCGACGCGTGCACGGCGCGAGCGGCTAGTGGTCGACCGCCTTCTCCGCGCCGAATCCCGTGAGCGAGCGCACCTCCATCTCGGCGGCGAGACGCCGGTCCTCGCCGCGGTTGTCCCAGAGCGACCCGAGCCAGCCCAGCAGGAACCCGAGGGGGATCGAGATGATGCCCGGGTTGCTCAAGGGCCAGATCGCGAAGTCGGCGCCGGGGATCATCGATCCCTCGGTCCCGGAGACGACCGGCGAGAAGGCGATCAGGAGGATGGCCGAGCCCAGCCCGCCATACATGCTCCACACCGCCCCGCGGGTCGTGAACCTCTTCCAGAACAGGGAGTAGAGGATGGTCGGCAGGTTCGCGGAGGCGGCGATCGCGAAGGCGAGCGCCACGAGGAAGGCGATGTTCTGCCCGTTCGCGGCGATGCCTCCGGCGATGGCGAGGATCCCGATCACGATCACGGTGCGGCGCGCGACCCGCACCTCGCCGTTCGGATCGGCTGCCCCCTCACCGGCCGCATCGTCCTTGCCCCGCTTGACCACGTTCGCGTAGATGTCATGCGCGAACGACGCGGCCGCCGTGATCGTCAGTCCTGCGACCACCGCGAGGATCGTCGCGAACGCCACGGCGGAGATGAACCCCATCAGGATGGGCCCGCCCAGGTGCAGGGCGAGCAGCGGCGCCGCGGAATTCACCTTCCCCGGCGCGTTCACGATGGTCTCCGGCCCGACCAGCGCACCCGCGCCGTATCCGAGCACCAGCGTGAGCAGGTAGAAGAGCCCGATGAGCCAGATCGCCCACACGACCGACCGGCGCGCCTCCTTCGCCGTCGGCACGGTGTAGAAGCGCATCAGCACGTGCGGAAGGCCGGCCGTCCCGAGCACCAACGCGAGCCCGAGGGAGATGAAGTCCCACGGATTCGAGCCGTACTGGAGGCCGGGCCCGAGGATCGCGTCCTTCGGATCCGACACCGAGGCGGCCACCGCGCCCTCCAGGAGGGTGTTGAGGCTGAAGCCGTGGAGGGCCAGAACCCAGATGGTCATCACGACCGCACCGGCGATGAGCAGGAACGCCTTCACGATCTGGACCCAGGTCGTGCCCTTCATCCCGCCGATGAGCACGTACACGATCATCAGCGCGCCGACCACGGCGATGATGAGGGACTGGACGAGCTTGTCGTCGATGCCGAGCAGGAGCGCGACCAGCCCTCCCGCTCCCGCCATCTGCGCCAGCAGGTAGAAGAAGCACACGGCCAGGGTCGTCACCGCGGCCGCCATCCGCACGGGCCTCTGCCGGAGACGGAACGACAGCACGTCCGCCATGGTGAACTTCCCCGTGTTGCGCATGAGCTCGGCGACGAGCAGCAGCGCGACGAGCCAGGCGACGAGGAATCCGATCGAGTAGAGGAACCCGTCATAGCCGTTGACCGCGATGGCACCGCAGATGCCGAGGAACGACGCGGCGGAGAGGTAGTCCCCCGCGATCGCGAACCCGTTCTGCGGCCCGGTGAAGGAGCGCCCGGCGGCGTAGTAGTCGGCGGCCGTCTTGTTGTTCCGGCTGGCGCGGATCACGATGAACAGCGTGACGGCGACGAACGCCAGGAACACGGAGATGTTGAGGATCGGGTTGCTCTCGACGAGCGTCGCCCCGGTGGCCGCGGGAGCGCTCATGCGCCGGCCTCCGCCCGCTCGAGCGTCTCGCGCAGCGCCTCGGCCTGCGGATCGAGACGACGATTCGCGAATGCGACGTATCCCATCGTGATCGCGAATGTGGTCACGAACTGGCCGAGCCCGAACAGCAGGCCGACCGTGATATCCCCCCACACGCGCTGACTCATGAAGTCGGTCGCGAACGCCGCGAGGAAGACGTAAAGGAAGTACCACAGCAGGAATGCGATCGCCATCGGGAAGATGAACGAGCGCTGACTTCGCCGCAGTCTCTGGAATGGCTCCGACTCCTGAACGGCGATGTAGTCGATCGGGCCGTCGGGGCGTTGTCTGGTCGTATCGGTCATGAGGCCTCCTTGCCGCATGTCTGTCCGAATCCGCCCGCGCACCCTTGCCCCGGGCGGTGATAGCCTCGACGCTACGAAAGGCGGGGCACAGCGGTCACCCCCGAAAGTCGGTAGTCGATGAGCATCCAGCAGACAGCGGAGTCCGAGGTCGCTCTCATCGCGAACGCGGTGCGGGAGCTCGCCCGACGCACGGGTTTCCCGGTGGCCTTCGGCGGGCTGCTCGAAGACGGCGCCGTCAACGTCTCCTCGATCGTCGGCAACCGCACGCGGAGCCTGGAGGGCCTGCGCGTGCAGCCGCTGCGCGGGCTCGGCGGGCGCGCGATGATCGAGCTGCGCCCCCGCATGACGCACGACTACCGCTCCTCCCCGTTCATCACCCACGACTACGATGGGTATGTGCTGGGGGAAGGACTGCGCACCCTCCTGGCCGTTCCGGTTATCGTGGCCGGCCGCTCGCGCGGCGTGCTCTATGCCGGCGCCTGGGAGGAGAGCCCGGTCGGCGGGGTCACCACGGCCCCCGCCGTCCAGGTCGCGGAGTCCCTCGCCGGAGAGCTGCGCATCCGCGAGGAGGTGGAGCGCCGGCTCCGCGGGGACCTGTCCGGCACCGGTCGATCCGGCTTGACCGCTGCCGAGCGCGAGAGCCTGCGGGAGAGTTTCGGCGAGTTGAGGCAGATCGCCGCCGCGGTCGCCGACCCGTCCCTGCGCGACCGCATCAACGCGGTGGAGCGCCGGCTCATCGATCTGGCGGGTCTCGGCACGTCGCCGCCGACCTCCCCTGTCCCCGTGGTGCGCCTCTCCCCGCGGGAGACCGACGTGCTCGCGGGCGCGGCGCTCGGCTCCACGAATGCGGAGATCGCCGCGTCCCTGGGGCTGCGCGAGGCCACGGTGAAGGCCTATCTCGGCACGGCGATGGCGAAGCTGGACGCCTCGACCCGCCATGCCGCCGTGGCGCGTGCCCGACGCGCCGGCCTCCTGCCCTGATCGGATTCCGGGAAATGCCCTCCGCGCATTTTCCCGTTCCAGTGGGTGATGCTCATTTCCTGGAGTGCCGTCATGAAGTCGGAAACGACCGCGCGGCTCATTGCCTCGCCGAATGCGGAGCCTTAAAGTATGCGTATGGCACGCAAAATCATCCACCAGCTGGTCGACGATATCGACGGCACCGTCCTGGACGTCGGAGAAGGCGAGACCGTGCATTTCTCCGTCGACGGGAATGCTTACGAGATCGATCTGACCTCCGCCCACGCCGATGAGCTGCGCGCAGCTCTTCAGCCCTATGTCGACGCCGCTCGCCGCGCTCAGCGCAGCACCGGTGCTCGCGCCACCGGCCGGGGCGCGTCCGGGCGCCGCCCGAGCCGCAACCCGGAGACCGCGGTGATCCGCGCCTGGGCCGCGGAGAACGGCTTCACGGTCTCGGAGCGCGGCCGCGTCCCGTCCGAGATCCTGGCGGCGTACGAAGCCGCTCACTGACCGCACCCGACAACGACCTCCTGCTCCGGCACGTAGACTGAGACGGCGCCTTCGTAGCTCAGTCGGATAGAGCAGCCCTCTCCTAAAGGGCAGGTCGCAGGTTCGAATCCTGTCGAGGGCACGTCACGAGAAGAGCGGGCCGCCCGAAGGGTGGTCCGCTCTTCTCGTGCCTAGGATCGTGCGGGACCGCACGATCGCCGAGGCTCAGGCGGCGAGGCCGAGGTACGGCTCCCACTGGGGATCGCTGCGATCCGATCCCCGCACGGTCCACGCCGTCCCATGAGGCGGTCGTGGCGTGCACCGCAGTTCCCAGCCCATCTCCTGCGGAGTGCGGTCGCTCTTGACGTTGTTGCACCGCAGGCAGCACGCGACGAGGTTCTCCCACGAGTCGGCACCGCCGCGGGAGCGCGGCAGGATGTGGTCGATCGTGGCCGCGGGCTTGCCGCAGTATCCGCATCGATGAGCGTCTCGCCGCAGCACCCCGCGCCGGGTGACGGGGACGCGGCGTGCGTGCGGCATGCGCACGTACCGGCTCAGGATGATCACGGCGGGACGATCGAAACGCGATCGTGTGGTGAGGACGGGATCCTCCGGGACGATCTCCACGATCGAGGCCTTGTCGTTCATCACGAGGACGAGCGCGCGTCGGAAAGACACGATCGCGAGCGGCTCGTAACCGGCGTTCAGCACCAGAGTTCGCATCCTGCATCCCTTCGAATCCGCCGGGACGGCTTCCCGGCCTCTCGAGCGTGCGCAGGCGAAGACCCTCAGAACACGACGAAGGCGCTGTCCCTCACCGAGACAGCGCCTTTCTCACCGCGGCGGAACCGCGGGCGTCCTGCGGGAGATGCAGAAGGACCAGACGACCGAGCGCATCCGTGGTTCGGATGCTCGGTATTCGGTCCATCGGCTTTCCTCCGCCCTTGCGACGACGCGTTCAGGCTAACCCATACCGGCGTCACCGGGGCGAACGGAGGATGAACAGTCGATGCGTGTCGGCTCAGCCGGCGTTGGCCTCGAGCCAGCTCAGCGGGTCGACGAGCGAGCCGTTGATCTCGACCTCGAAGTGCAGGTGGGATCCGAAGGAGTTCCCCGTGTTGCCGACGTGGCCGATGAGCTGACCGGCGGTGACGGTCTGACCGGCCTCGACGACGCGGCCGCCGTAGACCATGTGCGCGTAGGTGGTCGACACCGAGCTGCCCCCGACGACCCCGTCGATGACGACGGCGTTGCCGTATCCGTAATAGCTGTCCTGTGCGACGCGCACCGTGCCGCTGGTGGCGGCGAAGATCGGCGTCCACTCCGGGGCCAGCATGTCCTGCCCCTGGTGGCCTCGACCGGCGCCGAGTCCCTCGCCGACGGTGAAGGAGCCGGGAGTCATCGACCAGCGCACCTCGCCGGAGCCGGGAGAGGTGAGACCGAGGTTCACGCCCGCGGGTGCTCCCCCGCCGCCGCCACCGCTGTTGCTCGCCTCGCGCGCCTTGCGCTCGGCTTCCTCGGCGGCGCGGAGGGCCGCGGCCTCCTCGGCCTTGCGCTTCTCGATCTCCTCCGGCGTCGTCGCGGTGAAGCCCTCGCGCCCGGCGGGGGCGTTGGTCGCCTCCGAGGCGACGACGAGCGACTGCGCGTTGTCGGCGGCGAGCTGGTGCATGGTCGTGGCGGCGCCGCTCTGGGCGCCGGATCCGGCGGCGAACGCCGGCAGGGCGATCGCCGTCACCAGGGCGCCGACCGCGCCGAAGATCGCGATCGAACGGATCGGGCGGATCGCACGCGGGGAGCTCTTGGCGGCCGTGGTCGCCGGTCGGGTACGGCGGGCGGGAGTCTGCTCGGTGTTCAGGTTGTCGGGCGTATCGATCTCTGCAGCCAAAGCTGTCCTCCAGGCCTCGCTGCGCGGAGCACGCATCGGCTCGTCGTCGTCGCTTCTCGGGGCACGTGTGAACTCGGGCACGATGTGCGTTCTTCTCCGTGGCGGCGACGAACCGATGAGGCTACCGTCACGGCGATCTCCGGCGGGCTTCTCGCCGGCGACGCAGTCGAGGTTACCGGAAGATAACGATTCTGTCACCCTGTGATCCTGGCAATCCGCCGAGGCCCGGTCACCGCGCGGAACCGGCTCGGGGAGAGGCCGGGGACCGCACCGGCGTCACGCGACGAGGAAGATGTGGGAGGCCAGCTCCACCGGCAGCTCGAGACCGTCGGAGCTCCCGTCCATCTCGATGAGCACGTAGCCCTCGTTGTAGCGGAAGCCGCCCCGTGCGCCGGGGACGACGCCGGCAGAGCGGAGCTGATCCAGCAGTTCCGGATCCACCTGCGCCGGCTCGGCAAGGCGACGGACGACGCCCTGGACCGGACCGCCCGTCGTGTTCAGGTGCTCGACGAGTCCGACCACGCCCTCGTCGAAGGTGCGGGCGGGGTCGCCGCCCAGCTGGTCGAGTCCCGGAATCGGGTTGCCGTAGGGCGATTCGGTCGGATGCCCGAGCAGCTCCACGAGACGCCGCTCGACCTGCTCGCTCATCACGTGCTCCCAGCGGCATGCCTCGTCGTGGACGTAGGCCCAGTCCAGGCCGATGACGTCGGAGAGCAGGCGCTCGGCGAGACGGTGCTTGCGCATGACGTCGACCGCCTTTCGACGCCCGGGCTCGGTCAGCTCCAGCCGGCGGTCCTCGGACACGACGACCAGCCCGTCGCGCTCCATCCGCCCCACCGTCTGGGACACCGTGGGGCCCGAGTGCCCGAGACGCTCCGAGATGCGGGCGCGCAGGGGGACGATGTTCTCCTCCTCGAGTTCGAGGATGGTGCGGAGATACATCTCGGTCGTGTCGATCAGATCGGTCATCGATCCCCCTTGTCGCTCTTCTTAGGCAAGCCTACATTCTGTGACCGACACGGGCTCGCCGGCGCCGGTCGTCACCGGCTGCAACACGGTCGGGGCTAAGCCGGACACGCCCCTAGAATCAACGCATGGCGATCGAGATCCCGCGTGAACTCCTGCCCGTCGACGGCCGATTCGGCTGCGGCCCCTCGAAGGTGCGCCCGGCGCAGATCGAGGCCCTCGCCGCCGCCGGCGCGAGCCTTCTGGGCACGTCCCATCGGCAGGCGCCGGTGAAGGGCCTGGTCCGCAGTGTCCGCGAGCAGCTGTCGGCGCTGCTGCGGCTGCCGGACGGATACGAGATCATCGTGGGCAACGGCGGCTCCACGGCCTTCTGGGACGCGGCCGCCTTCGGTCTGATCGAGAACCGCGCGCAGAACCTCGTCTTCGGTGAGTTCGGCGGAAAGTTCGCCAAGGCCGCCGCCGCCCCGTGGCTGCAGGCGCCCGACGTCCGCCAGGCGGAGCCGGGGACGCGCACCGAGGCCGAGATCGTCGACGGCGTCGACCTCTACGCATGGCCGCACAACGAGACCTCCACCGGCGTCGCCGCGCCCGTCCGCCGCGTCGCGGCCGAGGGCGCCCTCACCGTGATCGACGCCACCAGCGCCGCCGGCGGGATCGACGTGGACCTCGCCGAGGCCGACGTGTACTACTTCGCCCCGCAGAAGAATCTGGGATCCGACGGCGGGCTCTGGTTCGCGGCCGTCTCCCCGGCCGCCATCGACCGGATCGAGCGGATCGCGGCGTCGGGACGCTACATCCCCGAGTTCCTGAGCCTCAAGAACGCGTTGGACAACTCGCGGCTGGATCAGACCCTCAACACGCCCGCGCTCGCGACGCTGCACCTGCTGGACTCCCAGCTGCAGTGGATCAACGGCAACGGCGGCCTGACCTGGGCCGCAGCGCGCACGGCGGAGTCCTCGGGCGAGCTGTACGCGTGGGCCGAGGCCTCGCCGGTCGCGACGCCCTTCGTCCGTGCCGCCGAGGACCGCTCCCCCGTCGTCGTCACGATCGACTTCGCCGACGAGGTGGACGCCGCGGCGCTGGCGAAGACGCTCCGCGCCAACGGGATCGTGGACACCGAGCCGTATCGCAAGCTGGGGCGCAACCAGCTGCGGATCGCCACCTTCGTGTCGATCGAGCCGGAGGACGTGCGCCAGCTCATCCGCTCGATCGATCACGTGCTCGCGCACTCCTGAGCGCCGTTCCGCTCGGCAAGCAGTGAGGCCCCGCGTCCCGATCGGGACGCGGGGCCTCGCTCATGCGGACCGGCTACTCCTCCTCGGAGTCGCCCGCCTCGTCGCCCTGAGGGCCCTCGTCATCCTCGTCGTCGGCGGACTCGTCGAGCTCGTCGATGTCGACGCCGTCGACGTCGCCCGCGTGCAGACGCGGCGCCACCGCCTCCTCGTCCTCGTCCTCGTCCGAGTCGTCGTCGAACTCGTCCTCGTCCGAGTCGTCGTCGAACTCCTCCTCGTCGGCGGACTCCTCGTCGGCGTCCTCGTCGTCGAGGGCCTCGTCCTCGTCGAGATCCGCGCCCTCGTCCTCATCGTCTCCCTGCGCCGCCGCCTGCTCGGCCAGCTCGGCCTGGTGCGCGCGGTACTCGGCGAGACGCTCGGCCCACGGCACCCAGTCCGGCGCGATCAGCGCGCCGTCGCCGGGAAGCAGCTCGACCTCGAGGACGGTCGGCTCGGCGTCGTCCACGCGCGCAACGGTGACCGTCCAGTACCACCCGGGGTATCCGGCCAGGCGATTCTCGAACGTGAGAGAGACGGACCCGTCGGCCTCCACATGGTGGCCGGCGGGAGGGCCGACCGTGGATGCCGGCGTGATCTCATGCAGCGCGGCGAGGGCGAGATCCCTCGCATCGAGCAGGCGCTGGTCCGCCTCAGGCGTCGAGGTCATCGGCGACCTTGCGCAGGACGGCCGCGATCTTGCGGCCGTGGGAGGAGGAGGGGTAACGGCCACGACGCAGGTCGCCGCCGATGCCGTCGAGGAGCTTCACCAGATCCTCGACGATGATCGCCATGTCGTCCGCGGACTTCCGCTTCGCCTTGGCGAGGCTCACCGGAGCCTCGAGCACGCGCACCGACAGCGCCTGCGGACCGCGCTTGCCGTCGGCGAGACCGAACTCGACGCGGGATCCTGCCTTGATGGTGGCGCCGGCGGGGAGGGCCGTGGCGTGCAGGAAGACGTCCTGGCCGTCATCCGTGGAGATGAAGCCGAACCCCTTCTCGTCGTCGTAGAACCTGACCTTGCCGGTGGGCATGGGAGAACCTCGCTGATCGGTGGGACCGGATCGGCGGATCCGGCGTATGGGCGCGCGGACGGGACCTGTCCGCGCTCTCCAGCCTACCGGTCTCGGAGCGGGTAGGCTGAGACGGATGAGCACTTCCCCGCGCGCCGACGACGTCCCGGTCCGCGCCGTCGACCGCTTCCTCGCGTTCACCGCCCTGGGACTCGCCGCGGCCTCGATCCTGTGCTTCTTCGCAATCATCTTCGGCACCGCGTTCGGGATGTCGCAGGCCGACTTCGGCGGCGGGATCTGGCCGGTCGTCGCCGCGATCCCGCTGTGGGGCCTGCCGATCGCGCTATTGATGATCATCGCCCTGCTCGTCATGAACTTCGTGCGCAGAGGACGCGCGGCGCGGCGCTCCTGACGCCGCTGCCCGGCTCGACGATGAGCAGTCACGCACGCCCGCTCGCCGAAGCGCTCGCCGCCCGGTCCGACGACGAGGTGGCGGAGCTGTTCGCCCGCCGGGAGGTGCGGCCCGACGCGCCGTGGGAGGACTTCTTCGACGCGGCAGAGGCGCTGCTCGAGACCGCGTCGATCACACGGCTGCTGCCCCGCCTCTCCGCCGAGGAGGCGTACGCCCTCCTCGAGGCCGCCGCAGGGCGGGACGCAGGCGCCGCGCGCACCGGCCTCGAGGCGGCCG
>NZ_BCRA01000096.1 GCF_001552355.1 Microbacterium resistens NBRC 103078 | reverse complement strand
GGCCGCCGCGCGGCGCTGCTCGGCCCGGCGCCGGGCGAGGACGCCCAGCAGGGACGAGCGGTTGCCGGCGGTCGTGCCCAGGGCCGCGGTGACCCGGTCGAGGAAGACGGCGATGAGCACGACGCCCAGGCCCGCCTCGACGCCGCGGGGGATGTTGATCGTGGAGATCGCCTCGACGACGAGCTTCCCGAGGCCGTCCGCGCCCGCCATCCCGGCGATGACCGCCATCGACAGCGCCAGCATGATGACCTGGTTCACACCCGCCATGATCGTGGGCATCGCGAGCGGCAGCTGGATGCCGCCGAGGATCTGCCCGGGCTTCGCGCCGAACGCCTGGCCGGCCTCGACCGTCTCGCCGTCGACCCCGCGGATGCCGAGCTCTGTGAGCCGGACGCCCGGCGGCAGGGCGAAGATCACCGTGGCGACGAGCCCCGGCACCACGCCGATGCCGAAGAAGACGATCGCGGGGATGAGGTACACCATCGCCGGCATCGTCTGCATGAAGTCGAGGACCGGCTTCAGGATCGCGCGCACGGTGTCGCTGCGCGCGGACCAGATCCCGAGCGGGATCGAGATGACCACGGCCACCAGCGCCGCGACGAGCACGAGCGCCAGCGTCTGCATGGCCGGCACCCACACGCCCATCCCCACGATGAGGACGAACGACAGCAGCGTGCCGACGGCGAGCTGCCACGAGCGGACCAGCCACGCCAGGAGGGCCGCGATCACGATCACGACGGGGAACTGCACCGAGAGCAGGATCGCGGTGAGGCCGTCCACGAGGAAGGCGAAGACGAAGGAGATGACGTCGAGAACGGCGCCGAGGTTGACCTGGATCCAGTCTACGGCCGCCTCGACCCAGCTCCCGATCGGGATGCGGAAACCGTCCATCAGCGCACCCCCTCCGGCTCGGCGGCGCCGGCCGCGGGCGCATCACCCAGCACGGCGTCGATCTCGGCCTGCGGCATCGGCGGCAGCGGGATCGTGATCTCCTCGGTCGCGCCCGGGCCGGGGCCGAGCGCCGCGAGCAGCGTGACGCGCGGGATCACCCCGACGAGCCGGTCGTCGTCGTCCACGACGGCCAGCGGCAGCGGCGACTCCACCGCGGGGATGAAGAGGTTCATCAGCACCTCGGACTGGTTCACGCTCTGCGGCACCGGCTTGAGGATCGCGCGCAGGTCGCTCTCGCCCTTGCGCAGCTGCTTGACGGCGTCGCGGTCGGTGAGGATCCCGAGCAGGTGCCGGTCCCGGCTGACGACGTAGGTCGCGGACATGTACGCGTCGCGCATCTGGCGCAGCGCGGTGCGGGGTCCCGCGGTCTCGGAGACGACGGGGCGCGGCCGCTCCATGACGTTGCCCGCCGTCAGGACCCGCGCACGGTCCACGTCCTGCACGAACTGCTCGACGTAGTCGTTCGCGGGGTCGGTGAGGATGTCCTCGGGGGTGCCGATCTGCACGATCCGGCCGTCGCGCATGACCGCGATCCGGTCGCCCAGCAGCATGGCCTCGTTGAGATCGTGCGTGATGAAGACGATCGTCTTCTGCAGCTTCTCCTGGAGCTCCAGCAGCTGCTCCTGCATCTCGCGGCGGATCAGCGGGTCGAGGGCGCTGAACGCCTCGTCCATGAGCAGGATGTCGGTGTCGGCCGCCAGCGCCCGGGCGATGCCCACGCGCTGCTGCATGCCGCCGGAGAGCTCGGACGGGAGCTTGTCGCCCCAGCCGCCGAGCCCCACGAGGGCCAGGATCTCCTCGGCCTTCGCGAGGCGCTCGGCCTTGTCCACGCCCTTGAGCTCCAGCGGGTACGCGACGTTCGCGGCGACCGTGCGGTGCGGCAGGAGCGCGAAGTGCTGGAACACCATCGAGACCCGATCGCGGCGGACCTCGCGCAGACGCTTCGCCGGGATGCCGGTGATCGGATCGCCCGCGATGGTGACGGATCCGGCCGTCGCGTCGTACAGGCCGTTGAGCATACGGATGATGGTGGACTTGCCGGAGCCCGACAGACCCATGATGACGAAGATTTCGCCCCGGTTGACGGTGAAGCTGGCATCGATGACCGCGGCGGTTCCGACGTCGAGCACGTCGTCGCGGGTCTCCCCGGCCTTCAGACGCTTCACCGCCTGCTGCGGGTTCCGACCGAACACCTTGTAGAGATTGCGCGCTTCGAGAGCGGTTTCGGACACGTATCCCCCGTTGGCTCACCTGATGGGGTGAACCCACTTCGGTAACGCCCGGGTGGTGATCACGGGGCCGCTTCGACAACGCTGCACGGACGGCACGGGCGCCGGATTTCGGATCCGGCGCAAAGATCGCCTACCTTACGCCCACGCCTCTTCGTGCACAGCAGATTCGAAAGAAGGACGCGGCCGCGGACTGGTCTTCGGGCTCGCTGGCCCACATTCCAACGTAACGAAATGGCTGATCGGGGGCAAATCCGCCCCTCGGCGACCCCCGCGCTTTCCCCCGTTGAGGCATGGTTTCGCCCGGCGTGTCGGATTCCGGGACGTGGACCGATCTGCACATCCGACCCCGATGCGCACACCGCGATCACCAGAACCTGTGCAGATCGGGACCGAGTGTGCAGATCGGGCGGTATGGGCGGGGAGGAGGCGCCGGTCAGGCCCGGACGGACCGGGTCACGGTGAACTTCGGCGTGCGGCGGACCTGCTCCGTGGGCCCGACCTCGGCGGCGAGCGCGCGGCGGTGGTCGAGGTGCGAGTTGAAGACCGTCCACACCTCGCCGCCCGGGCGCACGAGCCGGCCCGCCGCGACGATCAGCCGCCGCCCGGCGCCCTCGTGCACTCCGGCACCGAGGTGGAACGGCGGGTTGAGCAGGATCAGGTCCGCACTCGCGTTCGGGAGGTCCGATCCCGCGTCGTCGAGGGTCACCCGGACCCGCTCGGCCACACCGTTCGCTGCCATGGTCGCCGCGGCGGAGCGGACGGCGGCCGCGGAGCGATCGGTCGCGATCACCTCCGCGGACCGGTGTCGGAGCGCATACGAGGCGGCGAGCGCGCCCGTGCCGCAGCCGAGATCGATCACCCGGAACGGTGCGGCGGACTCGACGGGCGGCGAGGGGAGCCGGTCCGCCGCCTCCAGCAGCGCCCGGGTGCCGATGTCCAGCCGCTCGCCCGCGAAGGCCCCGCCGAACGCGCACAGGACGAACGACACCGCCGGGCCGGGCGTCGGGTCGGCGTGGGTCGCGCGGACGGGGAACGGCGACTCGCCCGCCGGCCGGACCGGCTCGTGCGCGAGGACCAGCCGGGACTTCCGTTCGGCGCGCTGCGGCTGGACCCGGCGGAAGAAGCGGCCGAGCACCTCGTTCTGGGCGACGGTCATGTGCTTCACCCGCCCGCCCGCGATGAGGACCGAGTCCGGGGCGGCGTGGCGCGCGACGGCGTCGGCGATCTCGGTCAGCTCCGCGAGCGCCTTGGGCAGCTGCAGCAGGATCAGCCGCGCCCCGCGGAGGAGGTCGGCGCCGAGCTCGTGCGGGACGAACCCGTCGACCCCGAGCTCCGCGGCGTTGCGCACGAGGGCCCGCCGCCCGGTGACGAGGTCCTGGTGCACGCGGATCCCGGCGAGCCCGTCCGCGACGAGCGGAAGGGTGAGGGCGCCGTACGCATCGCCGACGACGACGACCTCGTCGCCCCGGATCCCCGTGGCGGATCGCGCGATCTCGTCCCGCGCGCGGGCCACGAGCAGCTCGTCCGTCGCATCCCACGCGCGCAGCTCCGGCGCCTCGACGTCGGGGAGGCGGCGCAGGCGCGCGTAGGGGAAGCCGGTCACCCGCCCAGGCTACGGCCTCGCCGGAGGACGCCGCCGCGAGCCGGGCCGGGCCGCGCGGTGCGGGCCCCGATCCGCTCAGCCGCGATCCAGCTCGTCGAGGAGCTGCACCGCGGCGCGCGCGTACTCGCCGATCCAACGGTCGTGGATCCGCTTGATCGGCAGGGGCGCGAGCGTCAGCCGCCGCTCCCGGCCCTGACGCTCGCCGACGACGAGCTCGGCGCGCTCCAGCACCCGCAGATGCTGCAGCACGGTGGTGCGGTCGAGCTCGGGGAAGCGCGCGCACAGCTCACCGGTGGTGCACGGCGCGGCCTTGAGCACATCGAGCATGGCCCGGCGGACGGGGGCCGCGAGCGCCTTGAAGACGAGATCGTCGGCGCTTCCCTCCCTCTCGGACATGTTGTAATCTTACAACATGTCCGAGATCGAAACCACCGGCGCCGCCCCGCTCGGCGCCCTGTCCTTCACCGTCTCCGGCCGGATCGCGCGGCCGCGGGCGGAGGTCTACGAGGCCGTCGCCGATCCGGCGCAGCTCTCCCGCTACTTCACCACCGCCGGCGCCCGCGGACGCCTCGAGGCCGGCGCCGAGGTCTCCTGGGACTTCGCCGACTTCCCCGGCCGCTTCCCCGTCACCGTGGTCGAGGCCGTCGCCCCGGAGCGGATCGTGATCGAGTGGGAAGCGGCTGCCGGGTCGACCGAGGCCGGCACCACCCGCACCACCTTCACGTTCGCGCCGATCGACGACGACACCCGCACGCTCGTCACGATCACCGAGGAGTCCTGGACGCCCACGGCGGCCGGCGCGAAGAGCGCGTTCGGCAACTGCGAGGGCTGGACCGGCATGCTCGCGGCGATGAAGGCGTGGGTCGAGCACGGGATCAACCTCCGCGAGGGCTTCTACGCCTGACCCCCGGGTCGCGGACGGCGGATCGATCCGGGATCGGGGCGAACAGGCGCGCCGCCCCGAGTCGCTGCAGCACCGCATGCAGGAACAGGCATACGGCGACGAGCAGCCCGGTGAGCACGACCGGCCAGCAGGCGACGAGCATCCACGACACCATCCGAGAGGCACCGCTGTCCGACGCGGCGAGGCGCCGGACGCCTTCGGAGAGCGGGCTGCGAAGGAGCATGTCCGCATATGCGAGCAGCGGCATGTGCAGCACGTAGATCGGCAGCGTACGGCGTCCGAGCCATCGGGCGCCTGCCGCGAGACGGGGTGCGACCCGGGGAGCGAGGGCGGAGGCGGCCACGCCGAACGACACCGCGACGATCGACACCGCCGGGGCGACGCCGGGCACGAGGCGCAGATCGAGGACCGCGGAGACGACGAGCGCAGCCGCGTACCCGGCCGCGAGCATCAGCGCGCCGGGGACCGTGACCCGCGCCGCACCCTTCGCGACCGCCTCCCGGAGACGGAGCCCGGCCAGGAAGAAGAACAGGTTCTGGAAGACCTGCCAGAGGTTGTCCTCGCCCGGCGCGCCGGGCATCCCGACGACCCACAGGACCGGCTCGACGATCTTCGCGCCGGCGATCGCGGACACGACTGCGGCGCCGAGCAGCAGCGGCGCCGTCGGGATGCGTCGGGTGAGGCGGGCCACCAGGAAGTACGCGGCCAGCGCGAAGAGGAACCAGAGGTTCGTCGGGCTGATCGTGAGCTGGGCGAGGAAGACGAGCGGGGAACGCGCATGCGCCGTGCCGAAGTCGTCGATCGGGAGCACCACGACCGTCTGGATCGTCAGCCAGACGGCGTACAGTGCCGCGAACCGGAGGATCCGCGTGCGGAGCACGACCGGCCACGGACGGGCGACGGCGCCGACGGCGAACATCCCGGAGACGAGGAAGAACAGCGGCATGCGCAGCGGCAGCAGCTGCGCCCCGATCCGGCTCCACGCCTCGGCGACCGGCTGAGCGGCGCCGAGGTCCATCGGCAGGACGTGTTTGGCCGTGACGTGCCACAGCACGACGAGCACGATCGACGCGCCCTTCGCCGTGTCGGCCCAGGGCACGCGTCCCCGCATCCCCTCCCCCGGCACCGCTCCTCCCTGCCTCCCTTCCCGCCGCCCCGTGCCGCGGGCGATCAGCACCGGAGCGCCCCCTGGACGAGGCGGTGCACCAGCTCGTCGTACGCCACGCCCGCCGCCGCGAACATCCGCGGCGCCTGCGAGGCCGGGGTGAGCCCCGGCATGGTGTTGATCTCGTTGAACACGGGCCCCTCCTCGGTGAGGAAGAAGTCCACGCGGGCCAGGCCTCGGCAGCCGAACGCGTCGAAGGCGGCGAGGGCGGCGGCCTTCAGCGCCGCGGCCTCGCCGGCGCTGAGCGCGGCGGGCACGGTGAAGCGCGCCGATCCGTCGTACTTCGTCGCGGTGTCGAACAGCCCGGCGGCGTGGATCTCCAGCGCCGGCGCCGCCCACCGGGTCCCGTCGGCCTCCCGCAGGACCGCGACGTCGATCTCCCGCCCGCGGACCACGGGCTCGACCAGCGCCCGCCCCGGGCCGCTTCCGGCGTCCACGGCGCAGGCGAGGGCGACCGCCTCCACCAGCTGAGCCGCGTCGCGGACCAGGGAGACGCCGTGGCTGGACCCCGAGGACACCGGCTTCACCACCGCGGCCTCTCCCTCGAAGCCCAGCGCGTCGAGGTCGCGCACCGACACCACGCATCCCGGCGCCGTGCGGAGCCCCGCAGCGCGGGCGACCGTCTTGGAGAGCGCCTTGTCCATCGCCACCGCCCCGGCGAGCGTCCCGGAGCCGACCACCGGGACCCCCGTCAGCGCGCCCAGCGCCGCGATCACCCCGTCCTCCCCACGAGGTCCGTGCACGGCGGGGAACACCGCGTCCGCCGCCCCGATGACGGCGAGCGCGGCCGCCAGCGACGCCGTCGCCGAGGTGTGCGCGGTCTCGCCGGCCGCCGCCGGAGCCGGGTCCGGTCCCCGCCAGATCCCGTCGCGACCGATCGTGAGCCGGTCGACGGCGTATCCCCGCCGCTCCAGCGCATCCGCCACCCCCGCGGCGGACGCCGCCGACACCTCGTGCTCGACGTTGGCGCCTCCGCCGATCACCGCGATCCTCGCGCTCATGCCCCTGCTCCCTCGCTGTCCGTTCCTCTGCTGCCGCTCTCGACGGTGCGGCCGTCCGCGGTCTCGTGCACCAGGGACCGGCGCACGCGGGGACCGATCCCGGTCACGATCTCGTGCGGGATGGTGTCCGCCCAGCGCGCCCAGTCCTGGATGCTCGGCGCCGCCCCTCCGCGTGGTCCCCAGATCGTCGCGAGGGTCCCCCGGGGGAATCTCCGGTCCCGGGTGTCGACCACGATCTGATCCATGGACACGCGACCGACGATGCGGAACCGTTCGCCCCCGATCGCGACCGCCGCCTCCGGGGCGAGGCCGCGGGGGATGCCGTCCGCGTATCCGACCCCGAGGACGGCGAGGTTCGTGGAGCCCGCGGTGGTGTGCCGCCCGCCGTAGCCGACGGGGGTTCCCGCCGGCACGGTCGCGGTGTGCGCGACGGGCGCGATCAGCCAGGACGCTCCACGGAGCGCGACGGGATGCGCGGCGTTCGCCTCGGCCGGATCGATCCCCACCAGCCCCACCCCGATCCGCACGAGATCGTGGTGCGTGGCGGGGTCCGTCAGGGTCGCCGCGGTCGCGCCCAGGTGCACGCGCGCGGGCACGATGCCGGCCGTCCGCAGCATCCGCTCCGCCGCAGCGACGGCCCGGACCCCGTGGCGGTTGCGCTCCGGATCGGCCTGATCCGCGTCGGACAGGTGCCCCATGAGCCCGCGGATCCGCACGAGCCCGCGCCCCTCGGCCGTCACCGCGAGCCGGGTCAGCGCAGGCCAATCCGCTCGCGGCGCCCCGCCTCGGGCCATG